>CALZHP010000042.1 GCA_945787325.1 uncultured Desulfobulbaceae bacterium | reverse complement strand
CAGCTGCGCCGGCCATTACCAGCGCAGAAACCAGCGCAAAAGTAAAACCTTTGCCTTCAAAATCATCCAGCCTCCTGGTAAAAAGAGGAATAACAAAATGACCTATTAAAATAGTAAACCCGAAAAAAAGTACCACCTTGAAAACAATAAAAAGGATGCTACTGACCTGAACGCTGCCGCTTTTTGCAAGTCCCAGGAGAATGGACAAAGTGACAAGGGATAGAATGTCGTCAGCAATGGCCGCACCGATGATAATATGTCCCACCTTGGTTTTATGGACATGCATGTTCTGCAGAATAACGGCCTGCACCGCAATAGCGGTAATAGACAACCCCATTCCCACAAAAAGGGACTGAAAGATTGTACCTCCAAGCCATAGACAGGTAAAATATCCCATCCCAAAAGGCAGGAAAAAACCACGAACAGCCACTGCCATGGAGGGCCAGATATATTTGACCAGTTCCTTGGGATCCATTTCCATGCCGGCATAAAACATGGCAAAAAAGATTCCCAGTTCAGCCAGGAACTCCAACGACGGCGTTAATTCCACAACTCCCAAGAGGGTGGGACCAAGGACAATACCGGCAAGTAATTCTCCAAGCATTATCGGCATCCCAAGGCGAGTGGCAAATTTTCCAAAAGCCCAGGCCACCGTTAAAATCAATAATAGATTAATTATCAAATGCTCTGTCAGCATGTATCAATCTCCTTTTTCGGCCAGTATAGAACTGACATGCGTAAGGTTTGAATTTATTTCGAGAACCTAAAAGGTTCAGGGTACAGGGTTTAGGGTACAGGGTTCAGGGTTCAGGGTTCAGGGAATAGTATAGCACTCCTATTATTTACCAATACTCTATATTCCCTATCTTTTTTCCTCTTTCGTGGGTTCTATGACTTTTAATTATTAATACTCCTGTCAATCATCGGCAGATTTGTATATCGATAATATTACTTATTCATTACTGACCCTGGTACCTGACTCCTGACACCTGGCTCCTGTTATTATCAATTATTCAATATTCATTTTTCATTATTCAATTCAAAACCTTGTTTTGACAACATACCGCTGCTGATTTGGGTCAATAACGAGTTCAAACTTCTCCAGCAGCCCAAGAGTAGAAAACCTCTCCATATTTATATTTTTAGGCCCGCGAAAAGCAGACTGATCCGCAGGACAAATGGAGATATTCAATCTTTGCCCCGGTAGAAGTTTTACCAGTTCACTGCGTACAGAATTAAAAAAAATCCTGGATTGCACCAGTTCCCCGAAGGCAGGATGATAGGGACCGGCTGATACTTTTCGTTCAAGGTTCTCTGATGGCTGAAGCCCCATCCTGACAACTTTGATCCCGGCATTATCAAATATATTTTTCACTCTAACGGAACTTGCAATGGCTTTGTTTAGGCTTAAAGGCTTATAATTACCTTGCTGATAAAGTCGATCAAGACCGCTGTCCCGTATTACCAGGGTCGGGTAGATTCTTACAAAATGCGGTTCAAGATTGACGACACGTTCAGCAGTTTGCATCAAACTAATCGTAGTCTGACCCGGAAGACCTACCATCAGCTGCACTCCCACTTGAAATCCAGCTGCCTTCAATAATCTTACAGCCTCTTCCGCCTGCTGCCCGGTATGCCCCCTGCTACTTGCTAAGAGGACCTGCGGGTCCATGGACTGTATTCCAATTTCTATGGTGCCGACACCATATTCTTTCAGAAATCTTGCTGTGCTATTATCTACATAATCAGGCCGGGTAGACAGCCTGATAGAACTTACGGTACTATCATCCAGAAAAGGTTTGACCGCACCAAGAAGTTCAGCCTGATAGTCTTCCGGAAGGCCGGTAAAACTTCCGCCATAAAAAGCCACTTGAACCTCGGATTCTGGGTATTTCCGTGGCCTTACCAACCATTCTTTAACAATATTTCTAACATCACTGCCCCTTACGTCAGGAGCCTGGCTTGATGATTGTCCTGTTATGGTGTGCTGATCACAAAATACACACTGATGAGGACATCCCTGGTGGGAGATGAATACTGGTATAACAAGGGGGTGCATGGTTTCAAGTAATTATCAGCTAAAAGTTGATGCTCTCGTAAAAAGTATTGGGATGGCTAAGCAAAAATTTCGATATACAAGAAGTAGTGGTGTCGAAGGCGCGGAGGCATACATATGGTATGTCGAACACCTGAGAACCCGCTACGACGCTGTAGATCGGACTTTTTGCGACGCCATCAAAAGTTGGAGTCTTGTCAATATATTAGAGATCTACATTTACAACTGCTACAAGTGCTTCAAAAGCCGCTATCTGCTCAGCTTCTTTCTTGCTTCCTGCAGTACCTTTTCCCAATTTTATTCCCCGAAAACTTACAGAAGCAGTAAACAGTTTTTCGTGGGCAGGCCCCTCTTCTTTTTCAATAGCGTAAACCGGTGCTTCACTGTACTTGTCCTGCAATAACTCTTGGAGTTTACTCTTGGAGTCAACAAACAGGTCACTTGTCTGCTGTATGGCTAAATACGGCTCATAATGTTTTTCCACAAAATGCTGCACCTTTTCATAACCGCCGTCTACAAAAATAGCCCCCGTAACAGCTTCATATGCACAGGAAAGAATAGAGTTCTTCTCACGCCCGCCAGACGTCTCCTCCCCCTTACCCAGGAGAAGGTAGCTCCCCAAGTCCAATTCTTGTGCCATGGATGCAAGGGCATTTACATTCACAAGAGCAGCACGTTTTTTGGTAAGTTCTCCTTCGTTTATGCCAGGAAATTTCTTATATAGTGCAAACCCGACAGCAAGGTCCAACACAGCGTCGCCCAGAAACTCCAGGGTCTCGTAATCCTCACCGGTTTCACCTTGCTCAAAGCTGAAAGATTTATGAATTAATGCTTTTTGGAGATGCCGCAGATCATTGAAGTTGTAGCCTAGTTTCCTGCTCAACAGCAGAAGCTTCTCTTTGTTTTCCTCTGCCAGCATATCTATTGTAATTGTCATGTGAACAACATTTCCTCTTGTCAAAAAAAAATATCTGTGTTTAAAAGTGACCCGGCAATAAATCGACCATAGAAATATCCCGGCTAAGACAACGGCCTACTCTTTACAACAGCCGGCATGACGATTATATTTCCCATCACCGATAATGCCATATTGGGCAATACCTTGAAAATGGCGGCGTAGCCAAGTGGCTAAGGCAGCGGTCTGCAAAACCGTTATTCACCGGTTCGACTCCGGTCGCCGCCTCCAGCAAAATCTCAAGGGGGTTAACCTGCCAGGTTAACCCCCTTTATTTATTCCCCCTGAACAGACGAGATTTACAACAAACACATGCCGGCAGTATTCAATATACTGCTCTGCTTCAAACGACAACACAACGTGTTTCTTCACACATCGTACATCTTCATACTGATATCGCAGGCCGGGGCTGAATGGGTGAGTGCGCCTACTGATATCAGGTCGACTCCTGTTTCAGCTATCTTACTCACATTATTAAGGTTCACTCCTCCCGAGGCCTCGGTAAGCGCCTTACCGCTTACAAGATCAACAGCCTGGTGCATCATGTCAATACTCATATTATCCAGCATGATTATATCAACATTACAAGCAAGGCACTCTTCAACCTGGGATATTGTTTCGGCCTCAACTTCAATTTTCATGGTGTGCGGCACCCTGCGGCGCACCTTATCAACAGCTTTCTTAACAGAACCGCTGGCGCTGATATGATTATCTTTGATCAATACACCATCTGCCAGGTTAAAACGGTGGTTATGCCCACCACCAGCCCTGACGGCATATTTTTCGAGCATCCTTAGACCGGGTGTAGTTTTTCGGGTATCGACTATACGGGTCTGAAAGTGCTTAACCTGCACCACAAACTGAGAAGTCATGGTAGCTATACCGCACAACCTCTGGACAAGATTCAATGCCACTCTCTCGGCTTTTAAAAGATCGAGAACAGGGCCACGCAATTTTAATAGTATATCTCCCTCAGAAACTGCCTCGCCGTCTAAAGCGGCATCACTACATATAATTGCAGGACTCTGAACCCTGAATACCTCAGCCGCCACCTGCTCCATACCGGCAGCAATAAATGCTCCCTTGGCCACAAAAATCGCACTGCCAACCTGGCCCGGTGAAAAAATTGATTCACTGGTAACATCTCCAGCGCCAATATCTTCGGCCAGGAAATGCTTTATTGCCTCTTTGAGAATAGCAGAATCCATACTGATTATAAACGCTGGGTTTTACCCCTTCATATTGAGAAGACTCTTCATATTGTCTTCAATTTTTGACAATTTTGCAGAGAACGTCTCTTTCTTGTCCTTCTCTTTGGCCACAATATCAGGCGGTGCATTACTCAAAAACTTGTCATTGTTGAGTTTCGCCTCTACCTTTTTGAGGTCTGCTAGAACCTTGCCTTTTTCCTTTTCTAGCTTAGCCGTTTCCTGATCAATATCGATAAGACCTTCCAGTGGAACAAATATCTCAATTTCATTGAATATAAATGATGCTGCTCCCTCGGGCCGCTCCCCTTCCTGCAGGATATCCAGCACATCTGTACGTGACAGTGCCTTCACCGCTTCAATATTCTTTAATAGAGATGCTGTCTTATCAGCGTCATGGCATATTACAACTGCATTGATATTAGCTGAGGGGTGGATACCTGTCTCACTTCTTATATTGCGAAGGCCGGTAATTACCCCCATAAGCAGTTCGGTCGCTTGTTCTGCTTCAGCATTTTCCCAGTCCTTTTGCTGCTCTGGAAAAGGTTCAGTCATGATACTTTTTCTCTCTCCTGGAAGTACGCTCCAAATTTCTTCCGTGACAAAAGGAGTCACCGGATGGAGAAGTTTTAGAATTATCTCAAGAACCACAAAGAGGACTCTACGGCCTGTTTCAAGTGATTGCTGATCATCACCGTAAAGATCTGGTTTCACCCATTCAAGATACCAGTCGCAGAACTCGTGCCAGATAAACTGGTATATTGCTGAGGCTGCATCATTAAAACGGTAATCTTCCAGAGCTTTAATTACATCACTGATTGTTCTGCTGGTCCTGCTGAGAATCCACTGATGAGGGAGGCTCAGATTTTCGGGCTTAATGTCAGAGAGTTTTACCGGCTGGCAATCTTGAATGTGCATTCCTGCAAAGCGGGCGGCATTCCATATTTTGTTAATAAAATGTCTGTAGCCTTCTATGCGCTCTTCCGACAACCGGATATCGCGTCCCTGGGCGGCAAAAGCCGTCATCGTAAAACGCAGGGCATCGGTTCCGTATTTGTCCATGACCAGAAGCGGATCCATGACATTACCCTTGGACTTGCTCATTTTCTGGCCGTTCGCATCCCTGACCAGAGCGTGTAAATAAACATCCTTAAAGGGTGTTTCCCCCATGAAGTGGAGACCCATCATCATCATGCGGGCTACCCAGAAAAACAGAATATCAAAGCTCGTAATAAGTACGGATGTAGGATAGAAAAACTCAAGCTCTTTTGTTTTTTCCGGCCAGCCGAGAGTTGAAAAAGGCCACAGGGCAGAACTGAACCAGGTATCCAGCACATCCGTTTCCTGGGTAAGATTCTCTTTGCCGCATTTTGGACATGAATCAGGGTCGGTGTCACTCACTATCAATTCGCCACAGTCCTCACACGTCCAGGCGGGTATCTGGTGACCCCACCATATCTGCCTGGAAATACACCAATCCCTGATATTGTACATCCAGTCGAAATACGTATTTTCCCATGATTTCGGATGGATAGTTGCCTGCCCACCTTTCACTGCTTCTATGGCCTTTTCTGCCAGGGGCTTCACAGAAACGAACCACTGCTTGGAAAGAGACGGTTCTACTACGGTCTGGCAACGGTAACAGTGTCCGACACCATGCTGGTAGTCCTCAATATTTTCAAGTAAACCCTGCTCTTCCAAGTCCGAGACAACTTACTTACGGCATTCAAATCTGTCTAGTCCGAAATATGATTCTCCAGCTTCATTGTTCATCACCCCGTTATCGTCCATAACCTTGAGCGACGGTAGATCGTGGCGGCTTGCAATCTCAAAATCATTCAGATCGTGGGCCGGCGTCACTTTTAACGCACCGGTCCCGAATTCCCTTTCAACATGAGTATCAAATACAATTGGGATTTTGCGGTTAACTAGCGGCAGAATAACAGCTTTTTCCGGCAGTTCATTATAACGCTCATCGGACGGATGGACTGCAACTGCTGTATCTCCCAACATCGTTTCCGGTCTTGTGGTTGCAACAACAAGATATCCATCACCTGATGCAAATGGATACCTGATATTATATAGCTTGCCGTCTGTGGGTTCGTGCTCCACCTCTAAATCGGCAAGTGCGGTATGGCACCTGGGGCACCAATTGATAATGTAGTCACCGCGATAAATCAGCCCTTCTTTGTAAAGCCTTGTAAAAACCTCACGTACCGCCCGGGAAAGACCCTCGTCCATGGTAAAACGCTCACGCTCCCAATCGCAGGAACATCCCAGCCGTTTCAACTGGTTGATGATCTGCCCACCGGATTCCTCTTTCCATTCCCAAACGCGTTCCACAAATTTACGCCGTCCGATATCATGCCTGCTCACCCCTTCCGCGGAAAGCTGTCGCTCCACCACGTTCTGAGTGGCAATTCCTGCATGGTCAGTTCCCGGAACCCATAGAGTGTTATAGCCCTGCATCCTGCGGAAACGTACCAGTATGTCTTGCAGCGTATTGTTCAACGCATGTCCAACATGCAACACGCCGGTTACGTTGGGTGGCGGAATAACTATGGAAAAGGACGGACTACCCTCATCCATTGTTGCTCTAAACTTTTTTTCTTCCTGCCAGAAATCATACCATTTCTTTTCAACGGCGGTGAATTCATATGCTTTAGGCAGATCTGCCAGGGTTGATATAGTTGTGTTTTTGTTATCTGATGAAGATTCCATTATAAAGTATTGTTTAGTTTCCTATTTATTTTTTCAAAAGGGTCGGTATTTTTACGGCCCTATATTAGCTGAATACTGAATTATCATTTTGTTTTAAGGTTTAATACAATCTACATTTTTCAATTTTCAATTTTCAATCCTTACGCCCTAATCCCTAAACCTCATATCCTTTACTGACCCCGACACCTGACACCCGAAACCTGTCCTTATCAATTATTCATTATTCAATATTCACGCCCTACGCCTTTAATTTATTCAATCTTCAATCTTCAATTTTCAATTCTAGCCACTGGCTACACCACGCTCCATGGCTTAGGAATAAAGATATTGACGTAAAGGTCCAGGGCATAACGGTCTGTCATCCCCGCTATAAAATCGCACACCTGACGGTGCTTGAGCATTTCTGGAGAAAGCTCACTGTCAAGGGCATTTTGTGGAATATCCCATGGAATGGGGTGCTCAAGAAAGTAATCATATAATTCCCTGATAACCTTAATGGCCTTAATAAAATCATTGTGTACTTTATTGGCCTCATAAACGTTGGCGTACAAAAAGGCTCGAAGATCTGTAATGGCCTCAAGCACCTCTGTGCTTATCGTAAGCTTGCCATCATCTCCAGCAAGTGTCTCCGTTATTAAATCTTTAACCATAGTCCCGATCCGCTCCGAATGTTTTTCGCCCAGAGCTTTACGGATATGGGAAGGCACATCACTTCCTTGAATTACTCCAGCTCTTTGTGCATCATCAAGATCATGGTTCACATAAGCTATTATATCAGCAATCCGTACAACCTGGCCCTCCAGAGTGTCGGGAAGACCGGAAAGGTCATCAGGCAGAACTGCCTTACGTCCTTTGGAATGCTTAATTATACCGTTTCTCACTTCATGAGTCAGGTTCAGGCCTCTACCATTCTTCTCTAATATATCAACAACACGGAGACTCTGTTCATAGTGACGGAACCCTCCAGGATACAGCTCATTAAGAATTGATTCTCCAGCATGCCCGAAAGGGGTGTGCCCGAGATCATGCCCCAAGGCTATGGCTTCAACAAGATGTACATTTATCCTCAGTGCTGTCGCCACAGTGCGTGCAATCTGGGACACTTCCAGGACATGGGTAAGGCGTGTGCGGTAATGGTCTCCTGTTGGCGCAAGGAAAACCTGGGTTTTATGTTTCAGCCTTCGAAACGTCTTAGAGTGGATTAATCTGTCTCGGTCACGCTGAAAAGCCGTACGGATATCACATTCAGTATCAGGTACTTCACGTCCTTTGCTATTTTTACTGAGGCAGGCATAAGGAGAGAGTGTCTGTGCTTCACGCTCCTCCATTTCCTTTCGAATTATCATGGCTTCGTTTACAAAAAATTGTAATAGAAATTCAACTCGTGAATTTTACAGGTTAATAAGCTTCCGAATTGCGCTGAACATAATTGTAATTATATCTATGGTCAAGTGTGATGGCTTCGTATGAATTCCAATCTACTGCGTCGTAGCATATTTTTGTACGATCGACATACTTTTTGTATAGTCTCACATACAAAAAAACGCCACTCCTTACATATCGAAATTCTCGAAGTCAACGCTTATCTACTTTGCCATCGCGTTAATTGTTTCTAGAAATTCAAAAAAATAATTAAACATCAGCACATGAATACATCATGATTGATAATGGATTTATGCATTGTAGAGACTTGCTCAGGAATCAATACCTGTCAACTCGCATAACAATTCGGCAAGATGTTTGACCTCTACAGATTTTCCGCAGGAGGCCAACCCCTGACGCCATTGTAGAAGACAACCGGAACAGCTTGTGGTAACAGTATCAACAGGAAGTTTAAGAAACTCATCAAGCAGGTGGTCGCGTATTTTTATAGAGAGATCCGGGTGAGCAAGTTGAAACAGACCCCCCTGACCGCAGCATTGTGGCCCTCCCGGCAATTCAATTAATTGGACGGAAGGAAACTTGCTGAGAAGGCGACGCGAAGCCTCTGTGAATTCGTTCCCGAAACGCAGGTGGCAGGGATCATGATAAAATATACGCCTGCGTCCTGACTTATTCTGTTCAACAACCTCAACATTTTGCTCTGCCAGAACCTTGTCGAAATAATTTGAGAACTCCTGAAGACGCTTTACAAAATCATGCGCCCGCTTCTGCCACTTCGAGCCTTCTTCAAAAAGCTCGGGGTACTTATTCAAATGGCTGTAGCATGAATCACAGGATACGAGAATAGGCGTATTGGTTATCTCAAAAGCAGATATATTCTGTTCAGCCAGACGACGTGCCATATCTGCATCACCCGCCCCATGTGCCGGCAGTCCGCAACATGCTTGGTCACGTGGGGCAAAGGGCCTGCTGCCGGTTGTATAAGAAACAAGTTTATCAGTGGCCTGTGCAACTTCGACTTTCATGTGATTAGCATAACAACCGACAAAATAGGAACAAACCTTATTGTCATTTGCTGCCTGTGTGGCTTCGGAATTAGAATCCAGAGATTCTATATAGCCCTTTTCGGGCAACTGCAAGTCGCTGTCCCGGAAAAATGCCAGTCTCATACGCAAGCCACTGTTTTTTGGTAGCATAGCTAACAAATGTTCTCCTGCTTGAGCCGCTTTCACGAGACCTGAAAACAGTGTAGGCTGAACCAGTGCTTTATTGCTGATATGCTTGAGAAAAGAAGATCCTGTTAGTTTTGAAAAACCAATCCTAGAGGATATGACTAACTGAGGAGTGTCCAGCCCGCGTGAACATGCATCTTTGCATGCTCCGCACAGGAGACATTTGGAAAGTATCTCCCCGTAAGCAGACGTCCGGTCACTCTCTGTCAGAACTTTTAGCAGATGATGCCGGCCCCGGGCAGTATATGTTTCACTACCTGTAACCTGAAATACAGGACATACAACTGTGCATGCTCCGCATTTCACGCATTCACTGCTCGACTTTTTCTTTGCTTCTGAGGACATTATTTATTTATTGAATATTTAAGATTGCAGATTGAAAATTGTGCCTGTCAATCATTGGTCGAAGTTTTGACCAATAAACAAACAGCAATTTCATTATTCGAATAATCTAGAAGAATGTGTAATTTACAACTCGGATTTTGAATAATCAAGGTGGGTCTATAAACGCCTAGATTGCTACAGATGCAAGGCGCCAGATGTTTCGCTATCCTAAAAGCGATGCGAAACATCTGGCAACAAAGCAGATGGAGTAATATAAGCGTTTATAGCACCCGCCTAATGTTGCCAGAGGAGATAAGCCTTAATAAACGGCTCCAAATTCCCGTCCAACACACTGTCCACATTGCCCATCTCACAGTTTGTTCGATGGTCCTTGACCATGCGGTAGGGCTGGAGCACATAAGAGCGAATCTGACTGCCCCAGGCTATTTCCTTCTTGTCGCCATGCAGTTCCTGTTGCTGCTCGGCCTGAATGTCCTTTTCCCTTTCATATAAACGGGCCTTGAGCATTTTCATGGCCATATCTTTGTTGCGATGTTGGGATCGTTCATTCTGGCATTGAACAACAGTATTGGTAGGCAGGTGGGTTATTCGAATTGCAGAGCTTGTTTTGTTAACGTGCTGACCACCTGCCCCACTTGCCCTGTAGGTATCAATCCTCAGGTCCTTTTCATCGATGTCAATTTCAATAGTATCGTCTAATTCTGGAAAGATGAATACAGACGCAAAAGATGTATGTCTTCTGCCGCCCGCATCAAAGGGAGAAATACGGACCAGTCGGTGAATACCCATTTCCGAACGTAGATATCCATAGGCATACTGACCTTTCAGCAAAACTGTGACACTTTTAATACCAGCTTCATCACCCGGCTGATAATCAAGGATTTCTGTGTTAAATCCTTTCTGTTCCGCCCAACGAAGATACATGCGCAGAAGCATGTCCACCCAGTCCTGTGCCTCAGTACCTCCAGCACCAGCGTGAATGGTTAGCATTGCGTTATTGGCATCATGCTCTCCGGAAAACATGCATTCCAGTTCTATTTTTGCTACTCTGCCTTCAAGTCCTTCAAGCATCTCAGAGGCTTCAGCCTCGGAATCCGGATCTCTTTCCTCTACAGCCATCTCCAGCAGAATACCCGCCTCTTCCCAGGTATCATAGCAGGATTCCCAACCCTCAACAGCATCCTGTACCTTTCCCCTTTCTTTCTGAATTTTCTGGGCCTTGGCGGCATCATTCCAAAAGTCCGGGGCAAGAAACATATGTTCGTACTTTTCGAGTTCTTCCTTTTTCTTATCTAATTCAAAGATGCCCCCGTAGAGCAAGTAACCTGTCTTTTAAATCCTGTAGTTTCTGCTTAAGTTCGGCTGACATTCGTACACCTCATTTGGTTATTTATCTGTATCCTGGAAATATAAGTACCTGGAAGAATATACACAATTAATTTACAATAAATAGCGTTCCTTACTTCGAAAGCATGCAATTAACATAACACAAACAGACAAGGCAAGGCACAGCGCCCCAAAATAGTGCCCAATTTTCAAAAAGAACGTTTTTTCTTGCAAGAGCTTAACTTCAGCAGTTTGCTGCCATTCTTTGAAAAGCGGCGAGGCAACAGGCACTCTACCGAGAGGATCGATAAATCCACTCACCCCGGTGTTTGCTGAACGAACCAGGCTCCTTCTGTTTTCAACAGCCCTGAATACTGCCATCGATAAATGCTGCCATGGGGCGCTCGACCTGCCAAACCAGGCATCATTAGTTATGTTCACCAGGAGGTTGGCGCCATTCTCAACACTAATTCGTGCAATGTTTGGGAAAATGCTCTCAAAACAGATCAATACCCCAATTCTGGCCTTGCTACAGGTTAGAGGCTCCGATGAAGAACCTGACTCAAAATCCCCCATGCTCTGTACAACAGGGCCCAACCTTTTGTCCAGCCACGACCCTATTATCGGCAGTTTCCTGAATGGCATATACTCCCCGAATGGCACAAGGTGCTGTTTGTCATATCGATCAGTAATTGAGCCGTTCGGAGACACCATTATGGCGCTGTTATAATATTTTGTTGCAGTCTGTTTGATTGAGTCTGGAAGATTAAACTCTTCCGACATATCATAATAGGGTACACCTGTTAAGAGCCAGGTATTATGACCTTCCCCTAGACCAGCCAGGAGAGAGGACATATTCGGTTTCCCCTGAAGGTAAAAGGGCAGAGCCGTTTCAGGCCAGATAATCAGGGCCGGTTCAGGTTTTCCTTTCTGGGGTAAAATTATATTTTCGGATAGCTTGCTATAAATGGAAACCGTCTTTTCCTGCATTTCTGGCGTCCATTTCAAATCTTGACTGATATTACCCTGAACAACTGCCACACGCATTGAATCACTGTTAATGATAATATCTTCCACCTGTCTGAATCTGAATACATTATATGACATGGCTGGTACAAGAATCATGAGAGCTGGTATAATAAAAAAAAGAGCAGTATGTTGTCTTTTCTTCGAAAATAATGCTTTGCTCATAGCATTATTTTTTACAAAAAGAAGAAGGAACACAAAAACAAGGCAGTTGGTTAAGACAATATGGAACGTTATTCCAAAATGGCCTGTAAGATCTGAGGTCTGAAACAGGTGAGGCATTTTATATTGTGTGTAAGCAAGGTCCTGCCAGGGAAAGCCGGTGAAAATCCAACCGCGCACATAATCAAGCCCAACCCAGAAAAGAGGAGCAATCCATAAGCCGGCCATACCAAGGCCTCTATAGGTCCAGCAAGTCACCGCTGCAAAAAGTGATGTGTATAAACTCATGTAAATAGCGAGAAGAAGAAGTGCCGGAATGGATACCCATAAGGGAAGATAACCGTATTCGCCAAGCACGATTACGATCCAGTACATCAGGGTGATATGATGAAGAAGCCCGGCAGCAAAACCAAGTCGAGCGGCATACCGGGGCTTGGCATCCTTAACAGCCCATAACAGCGGGACAAGTGCCACCCAGGCAACAGGCCATAACTCTAAGGCTCCGGGAAAAGCCGAAAACAATAGGACACCTGATAATAATGCAAGTAACATGGAGTTATCTTTCAGTATCGTGTTGAGCACAAATTATGATTCTGGAAGGACTAAGGATTATTAAGAAAATATCGCTATAATTAGCCGGCACCCCCTGACTTCAACCATAACAAGTCAATTTATTTTCTCGAAATTTGCAATGTCTTTATATGCCGCTTTGTTGCAGATAACACTTTGAAGTTAAGGGTTTCGATATCAACACTTTCGCCGATTTCTGGTACCCTGCCAAGCTGGTTAATAATGAGTCCCCCGATAGACTCATAAGGACCTTCGGGGAAAGTCGTTTTATAATAATTCTCAACTTCTTCAATATCTACCTTTGCATAAATAAGAAGAGAACCGTCTTCAAGCTCGCGCCATCTTTTTTCTGGTTTATCATATTCATCGTCAATTTCCCCGACTATTTCCTCGAGAATATCTTCCAAAGTAATCAAACCACGTACACCGCCAAATTCATCGGTTACGATTGCCATGTGCACCTTCCCTGCCTGAAAATCCCTGAGAAGATCTACTATCCTTTTGTTCTCGAGTACGAAGTATGCCGGCATAAGAATATCCCGGATGTGAATTTCTTCTCCAGGCTGATCCTTGCAGGATAGTAAGTCTTTGGCATGAAGAATGCCAAGTATATGGTCTGTTGTTTTCGAATAAACCGGGATGCGGGTGAAACCCTTTTCCGTTATCAGCTCAATGATATCCGTTATACTGCTCGTGACATCAGCACATGCTATATCAGACAGGGGAGTCATTATTTCATGAGCAAGAGTTTCCCGAAACTCAAAGATGCTGTTGATCATCTGGCCTTCTTCAGTGGTAATAAGGCCCTGTTCCTCACCCTCTTCTATAAGTTCCTGAATTTCCTGTTCCAGGTCTTCGGTTGTGTCCGGCTTTCTGTTTAAGCCCAGAAAATCTATGATGCGTCTGAAGACCGATAAATCGGCCGAATCGGAAGATGAATCTTTGTCCATTAGAAGTTATCTGTCAGGTACTCAGTATCCCTTTCTCCGGGACTGGAAGTCTTAGTATGTAACATTTATCACATCAATAACTATTATTATTTATAAAACCAAAAGTAAGTCCTTTTAACCACTATTGTTTAACATATAACAGTGCTCAAAATATAATGACTTGTTAAGGCCCATGCGTAGGGAAAAAGGAGGGGAAAGTCAAGAAAAAAATTGACTCGTCTCCCTAAAACCAGTATAAAAGGCCACTCATTATATGTACCTTATAATATACAGGAATCATAATGAAATAGGAAATACTAATTGAATTACGGTTTGTTTCTCAGGGCGTGCACCAAAGGAATACAAATATACCAAGGGGATCAATTCTCTTCGCATGGGAATTCATCCCCTTTCGTTATATTGAGTTTACAATAAAAGTTCTTGCAAGGCAAGAAACAAAATATCTTCAAGCACTTGTAAATACATGAAATATTCAATCACTGAGAACCATCAATACTCATCCTGACCATCCGGGAAATATAAGATTTATCTTTTACAATTAATTGTCGATGGTTATAATCCCGTGAATCAAAAAACCCGTTTCCGTAAGATTAAAATCCATACCCGCTAGCGAGTTAATATTCATAAATAAACCAATACAGGAATAACGATTGAAAGGTAAAGTATTAATAGCAAATCGCGGTGAAATTGCACTGCGCATTATGGGAGCCTGTAAAGATCTAGGCCTTGATTACGCTGTTGTTTACACTGAAGCAGATAAAGAATCTCAGCATGTTCAGCTTAACCTGGACAGTAACAGGAAGAAAAACAAGGCTTGGCGCATTACGAGTTATACTGATCCTAATGATATCCTCGCCGTCGCCGATCATGCAAATTGCACTGCCATTCATCCTGGATATGGTTTTTTCTCCGAGGACTTCAGGTTTGCCAGGCGGGTGACCATACGCAACCGTCCACTCACGTTTATTGGCCCAAATTGGGAAGTAATCAAAAATCTCGGCGACAAGATAAACACGAAACAGGTCGCCAAAAAGTTAGGTATTCCAATCATCCCAGGAACAGACGGTCCAATCTACAATGAGATGGAAGCAGAAGAAATAGCCGAACAGCTTCTGGTCGACCAGAAGAACCTTGATATCAAAAACCCTTCAATTCTTGTCAAGGCAGCGGCGGGAGGCGGAGGCATGGGCATTGAGGAAGTTTCCGAAATAGAACATTTCAGACGGGTTTACCGCCAGGTCCAGAACTACGCCAAGCGGCAGTTCGGTGATGGTGGAGTACTGATAGAACAATGCCTGCGCGACTACAATCATCTAGAAGTGCAGCTGGTCTGCAGCAAACACGGAGAAAGGCTCCACTTCGGCACGCGTAACTGTACTATCCAGAGCACCGGCCGCCAGAAGCGGGTCGAAGCTGCACCGGGATTTGACGATTCCTGCTATTCTTATGATTTCAACTCCACCGAGATCCTCGATCGCATTGTCGAGGATTCTCTGAAACTTGCCACACATGTTCGTTACGATAATGTGGGCACATGGGAATGGATCGTCAGCCGCACAGGCCAGCCCTATCTGCTTGAAGTTAACACAAGAATCCAGGTCGAAAATGATGTTTCAGCTCGCATCAGCTATATTGACGATAAACACCCCAACCTAATCAGGGAACAGATACGTTTAGCACTGGGTGAAAAGATTGGCTACACTCAGAACGATATCAACCTGAAGGGAGCAAGTATCGAGCTTCGTATCGTTGCTGAGGACACTAAAAGAGGTTTTGCCCCATGGATTGGCACTATCACTGAATATAATTTTCCACAGCACGATTGGGCCGCAGTATATACGCATGTACCATCAGACAAGCCTTATGGTATACCAAGCGACTTCGATCCCAACCTTGCCCTTGCCATAGTCTGGGGCAGCAATATACAGGAAGCAAAAGAGCGGGCCAGCCTCTTTCTTCAGAAAGTTCGAATTGATGGCAAGAACAGTAAAGGCGACCAAATCGTTACAAATTTAGAATACCTGAACAATAATCTTGACCGGTTACTCACATTTTAAATGATAGTGTACTATTGAACTTAATAGCTACATCAGTATAAAAAGCTACTTAGATCTGAACCTTGTGACAAAATAAAGATGGTTTCAACAATTATATAATGGAAGATTTACGCAAACGCCTCCTGAAAACAGAAGAAAGGATAAAATATCTCATTCAGATCAAAGAAGGTATTGAATGGGGCAATCTCTCGAGTTTACAGGAAAAATATAAGCACCTTAAAGATTCCTATTACGATTATTCCGAAGAGGAATTGAGCGAGGAACTTCGCAAAGTCGAAGACGGAATTTCATTCATTGAAAAGCGATGTGAAGATAACCTGTCTCCGATGGAGCGGGTCCGAATTGTTCGAAGCCCACTGCGCTTCTCCCTCAAGGACATTCTTGAGAATGTTTATGAGGAATATACCGAGTTGGGTGGTGAAGACGACGCCAGCATAGACCCCTCTATGGTTGCAGCAAAGGCAAGTGTCATACGCCGGAGCAAAAACAAACTCTTCTCCCAGCCGGTTATGGTTATCGGTCAGGAAAAGGGGCATGGAGAAGAATACAGGAATGGGGGGTCCTGCAAGCCATGGGGAAACGAAAAAGCTCTCCGCTATATGAGGGTTGCTGAAACCGAAGGAATCCCTATACATTTTTATATTTTCACCCCGGGGTCATACCCTGTAGAGGACTATCCCGGTGCTGCGCAGCAGATTTCCAGAAATCTTTATGTAATGTCTAAGCTGCGAGTACCAATGATATCTGTTATCTCCGAAGGTGGTTCAGGCGGCGCCGAAGCTGTTGGGCTTTCCGATTTCCGCTTCATGTTTTCCCATGGTTATTATTCTGTCATTTCACCGGAGGGAGCTGCTGCAATTGAAGGAAAAATTAAGGAAGGACAGAGTGTCCCCAAGGAACTTATTGAGACATGTGCCGAAAACCTGAAAATAACAGCTCTGGACAACCAGAAACTTGGAACAATCGACCGTATTATCCAGGAGCCAATTCTGGGAGCCAGAAGGGACGACTTCGCTTTTTTCAAAAATCTTCGATCTGAAGTCCTGCGTGCTACAGATGAAGTAGTACTTAAGACCAAAAGTCTCAAAGCTTTCCGGACCTATGAGGTCAAACTAAAAAAGGCTGAAGAAGAAGCTGCGGAAGAGCCGCAAATAGATATTTCGTGGGAACTTAATCAGGATGAAATTAAAAGGCTGCTGGCCTACCGCTCAAAAAAATACCGGAATATGGCGACAGAAGGTTTTTCCGGCAAGCCGGCACCCTCGGAGGCATTATATCGTAAAATCCGTAATGTTTCGGCCAGAGTTTATTACCGTTTTCGCTATGATATACTCAGAAATCAGCAGAAACAGGTAGAACAGGTCATCAAGGACGTTTCCGGCGAAGGGTCCGTTTTATTACAGCGACTCTCCTCACCCTTCGTTGCGGCTTATAACTTTATCGGCCGCAAATCTCAGGATAAACCTTCCCGCATAGTCACTACCGACCGTGGTGTCAGTGTGGAAGATCCCATGGAATTATGGGACACTTACACGAGCCCACTTGCCAACGAAGATCGGACCGTCACCTGCCCCAACAGTGAGAAAAATGGTTGTAAAGACCTTTGGGTGCCGGATCTGTATGGAGAATTTGCCGGTGTCTGTGAAAATTGCGGCTATCATTTCCCACTGGAATACGAGTGGTACCTGAAAAACCTTTTTGATCCGGATTCCATTCGTTTCTTTAATACCGAGACAGAATCGATGAATCCGCTCGAAAATAAAGGTTTCGAGAAACGCCTTCATATTGCCAAAGCCAAAACAGGACGTAAGAGCGCCAACATAACTTTTTATGCACGGGTGAAGGATGTTGACATTGTAACCACCATGCTTTACAGCAACTTCAGAAACGGCACGGTTGGTTCTGCTGAAGGAGAAAAGTTTGTACGAGCTTGTGAGAAAGCAAGGCTGAAAAGAAGACCGTTATTGGCTTACGTCCACACCACCGGCGGCATCCGTATCCAGGAAGGGACTCTCGGTGTCGTCCAGATGCCGAAATGTACCATGGCAGTGCGTGAATATATCGACTCGGGCGGGTTATATATCGTTGTATATGACAACAACTCGTATGCCGGTCCGGTAGCGAGCTTCCTGGGGTGTTCTCCATACCAGTTCGCTATCCGCTCTTCCAGAATCGGCTTTGCCGGGTACAGGGTAATCAGGGAAACAACCGGAGATGATATCCCTCCTGATTATCACAGTGCCAGAAATGCCATGAAGAGGGGGCATATACAGGGCATATGGGACAGGCGAGAATTTCGAAAAAACCTGCATAAGTCGCTGCTCACCATGGGTGGCCGCAACCTGTATTACCGTTAATAGATTTGAATTATTAATAAAGGATGATTTATCTTTCTTTTGTTATTTAAAACGGTTGTCTATAAAATTAGAAATTTCGTTTATTAACAATATTCAATCTTCAATTTTATCAGCTTACGTTAATAGCTGATGATTGACACAATCTTCAATATAAATTGCTATGAATGAAGAAGTAGACTTCGACAGCATAATCGACAAATACCGTTCCGACCCTTATGAATACGTTGATGTATGCACTGCCCACACGGGACGCGTAAAATTCCTGGTAAAAGAGGGGGAAGAGGTGCAGGGCGTTTCCGGACAATGGAACCATATTCCCGGAACATCGCTTTACCAAATTACCCGTGAAAAAAACCCAAAACAGATATGTTCATCAACTACAGGGACAATATCCTCAATGAGGGTTGAGCTTGAAGGTCATTTTGTTGAGGCTGGAGAAAAGCTCCTCACCATCCGCCATCCTCTTAAGAAAAGGGAAATCATTGAAAGTATTTTGAAAGAGGTCCTTTTTCTCTTCGAGGCCCCAGAATCCGCCAAGTATTTCTTTTCTCTTGATATCCAATCCCGTATCGAAAAACACGGCGAACGGGGAGTATCAATCAAAGATGGTGACGAGATCATTACCATGTCGCTTATGAAAAGAGACACACCAATATACTATAAAGGCGAACCCGGTATTATTCATTCTGTTTACTTCAAGCCAGGTGTCAGTGTAGAACAGGGTGCCCCCCTTATCGGTGTTTGCGCCCAGGAAAAACTGCCCCTTATCCAGAAAATAATCAATCACGTAAAAGCAGAATGGGAATAGCAGCGCCCCTTTCACCCACCCTTGTCCGACAGATAACTACCGAAGAAGAGCTTCCTTTTCGCGCACGCAAGGTTAAAAGGCAGGATGCTGAAATTATCTTACGTTACGGGAGAATTGTCGGCAGTTCAATTGAACACCATCCTACCCTTGAACGAGGCATGGACAGGGCCCGTATCCTCATCAGGCAACACGAAGATGAAAACCGTTCGTTTCCCAGCGGTACTGTAATTATCGCGGATGAAATGACCGGCAGCATGGGCCGCTTCCAACGACCTTGGCATGCACCCAGAGGAGGACTCTGGCTTACCCTTATTATGGTGAACACGCTGACACCCGACAGCAACCGCCTTTATCCTCTCGCTGCGGGCGCCGCCTGCTGTGAGCTCCTGCGGGACTACGATCTGGATGCATACGTCAAGTGGGTCAATGATGTGCATATAAACGGCAAAAAAATCGCAGGAATCCTGACCGAATCGATGACAGGGCCAAAATCTGGCGAGGAATACATCCTGATAGGGTTGGGGATAAACGTTAATAACGATACTTTTCCATCAGAACTGTCAGAAATAGCCACATCTATGAAAGCATTTCTTGGCGGCGCAACTGACATGCCCCTGCTTGCAGCCAGGCTACTGGCAAAACTAACCTGGAATATAGGGCTTCTTCACTTTGAGGAGCAGCTTTCCTTTGATGAACAGAACGGTGAACGACAGCATCTCCTAATAGAAAACTGGTTACAAATGAGCGATATGGTCGGACAAAAGGTCCTTTTCGGCTTTGATGTTCAGAAAGAACCGCAGTTCACCGCTACGGTGAAAGGACTCGACAGAAGTGGTGGACTTATCCTCGAACTACCGGACGGCAACACCATTGTGGAGAACAGTGGTGAGATCATTTATATTGAAAATTGAAGAATGAATATTGTAGATTGAATAAATGATTCTAACAAATTTATATTTTCAAGTTTTTAGTTATTAATTGCAAACCGAGCACATCAACTCAAAACTCAAAATTAATAATTGAAAATTTGTTTAAACCAATTCATTCACCACACGCCTTACGCCCTAAGCCTTTCCTTTACCCAAGTCTTTTTAGCAAAAAAAAAGTAGAGCCTTTTCAGGGGCCCTACTTTTGCTGTAATTTATAAGTAAATACTATCAAACTTTCTTTCTTCTATTCATCCAGGCAATACCTATCAGACCAGTACCGAATAAAAGCATTGCCTTTGGCTCAGGTACGGAGTTGACGTTATTTGGTTCAATTTCAAAATCTATTGACCCACCCATCCCATCAGCATCTTCAGTGAAAAGTCCAGGCTCTGTAATTGGAAGAAATTCTTGCCCAAGGTTAAGGCCTTCAGGTGCACCTGAACCTCCACCTCCACCTCCACCTCCACTTCCACCTCCACCAGCTAAAGAGGCAAATATAACACCATCAAGATTAAAATTAAGTATAGCATCGTTTGCTATTGGCTCTGCCAGTGTAAAGTCAAATCCATCCCAAAAGTTCTCAAAAATATCACCAGAAAAAACGATATCACCATTAAAATCTAGAGCTGCCGGGAAATCACCATTATGAGTGTCACCAGACATTGGAGTTACAGATGCAAATGCACCATTTGTAACGCTCAAAGATCCATTCCAAGTATATGAATCCAAAGTATCCGAAACTATATTTCCTGGTATCTGTGTGTTTTCGTTATGCATTTGCGTCCGGTCCGCTCCTTTCCAACGAACAGACCAACTCGTTTTATCCTTGTCATTTGACCAAACATGATAATCTGCTATACCGTCTTCATCAGATAAAGGGTTCCCACCCTCTCCCCAGCCGGCAAAAGTGTCCCCCAAATAGACTCTAATAGCATGGGCACCACCTGCAAGTAATGCAATAATGCCAAAAATTAACGCTGCCTTTAGAACTGTTTTCCTCATCATATAAGTTAACACCACCCTTTTACATCTATGACAGAATTCTGGCCTAAAAAATTAAGAAGTTTTGTCATTAATTGTTATATATTCATGCATATTTAATGCCATGCATACAAATTACTCCTCTTTTCTGTAAACATTATTTTTATAATAATATCTGCATGTTGTATTTATTGTCAATTTAATAATAACAAAAGCCATGGGAATTTGTTCCGTGTTTGCGAATTATTAATTCCGGTGCTCCGGACACGCTCCGGGAGTGCGAACTATTTTGCAGGGTTATTTGTCTCAATTGAATAGTTAGTTTCTCTAATAATCATTCTCAAATAAATACTGGCCTAAATCTCTTCCGCCTCACTCCTCACGCCTTACGCCCTACGCCCTGTGCCTTATACCTTTAAATTATTTATTATTCATTCCCTAAGCCCCTGATGTATATTATTCAATTTTTAATTATGAATTTTGAGTTTTAAGTTGATGTACTCATTTTGCACCTAATAATTCAAAATTTAAAATTCAAAACTTAAAACTGCACTTCATTCTTCACTCTTCACTTTTCAATTTCAAAGCCCTACGCCTCTCAATTGTTCAATATTCAATCTTCAATTTTCAATATTAAAGGCTTCCCAAGAATGAATCTCCCGCTGTAATATTTGCTGACTGTAGCGTTTAACCAGAGATAATGCTTCAGCGGTTGAAGCAGCTGAAAAACGAAGTCGGCTAAGTTTATCAAGAGGAAGGTCTAAGACATTTTTCAAAAGCTTTGCAGTACTGAGCGACAGCGGCATGGAGCTTCCTACTGAACCTGACCGGCAACGCATACAGACAAGCCCTTTTTTCCCGAAACTGAAAACAAAAGGTGCTCCAGAAGCTTCAAGACATCCACACTTTGTGCATCCGGCCAGGTGAGGCTGATACCCCATAAGTACAAACAGTTTGATATGAAAAAAAATAGTTATATCATGAGGTGGCAATCCGATATCAAGATTGTGTAAAGCCCAGATGAGAAGTGGGAAAAGATCCTCGTCGGGATTGTTTTCCCTGGTCCAACAGACCATAAGTTCACAGATAAGTGCGGCGACAACATAACGGTCATATTCCTGCCGCAGGGTAGCGAAAGAATCAATAAGATCAGCCTCATCAATGCGAACCAATGATCCTTTCCGCTTTTCATCATAGATTAATTCAAGCCACGAAAAAACTTCGAGCTTGTTCATAAATCGTTTTAAACTTCTCTTGGCTCCTTTGGCAATCCCACTCACCCTTCCTGACTCTGCACAATAGAAGGTTACAATTTTATCTGATTCCCCGTGGTCAATTACATTGAGTACCACTGCGGCTGTTCTTTTTGTTGCCATATATTTCTTACCTGGACTGATCCTGACAGATTAGAAACTTTTCCATACCGCAGAGCAGCAATAAAAATCTCAGGGAAATTATGAGGCGTGAATAAATTGCGGAAAAAATTACCGGGAAGAAAAAATGTGATTTGATATCGGCGTTTCCTGAGGATTTAAGAGCTATACAATTGTTTTTCGTACCCCAACATTTCTTGCAGGTTTAGTGGCTTATTGATACAGGTTACAGCAGTTCTTTTATGTATGCTTGCTCCCGTAAAGCTTTAATCCACTCTTCGTAGCGCTTTTCCATCTCTTCCTTGAACAGCTGTTTACTAATCTCGTCTTTCACTTCTTCGTAAGGTTCCTGCGCGACAACGTTGCCGTCCTTTGTGGATAAAAGCTTAAAAAACTGATAACCGGATTTTGTTTCAATGACCGGGCTAATATCACCGGGCCGCATGGCCAGGATAGTATCTTTCATATAAGGTGCCAGTTCACCCTTTTGAAAGACACCAATATCACCGCCGTCAGTAGCCGAAGGAAGATCGGAATACGTTTTAGCAAGCTCCTTAAAGCTTTCGCCGGCCGTCACCCTGTCCCGTATCTGATTGGCAAGTTTTTCAGCCTCTTCCTGCTTAAGGTTATTCTTTTCACCCCAGGCAAATCCCATCTGCAGAATATAATAGCCACTTCCTGAAGCATTTTTCGTATATTGTTTACCGTAAGCTTCTTTTATTTTTTCTTCGGTTATTACAATTTTAGACCTTACTTCATAATTGACCAGTTTGCTGTGGAGAACCTGGGTTCGGATCGATTCACGGAACTCTTCTTCAGTAATACCAACACGAGAAAGCTCATGACGAAGTCCTTCTCTTGTACTTTTGTTGCGGGCAATAATGCTCTGAACTGCCATATCAAGGTCTTCTACTGAAACGGAAATACCCTTTTCTCTGGCGGTATGAGCTGTAATGCGTTCATCAATCATTTTGGAAAGGATTTGTTTCCGTGCTTCATCCAAAGTTGCCTGGACCTTTTCAGGGGGGGCTTCATCTCTAATCCGCTGAAAAATTTTCCGACCTTCATTATTCAATTCGGAGAGGGTGATGATATCATCGTTCACTTCAGCCACAACCCGGTCAACGATTTCACCGACGGACTGTGTAGAAACAAAAAAAATACATACAAATAGAGTTAATATTATTTTTTTCATAAAAGTAATAGCCTGTGTTTATGTTCAGATTTTTTATGATTTGGGACTTATGTAGCAAATCCTTTCTGATTCTTTTTAATTTTTTATTATTTTTAAATTTGTAATACTTTACATTATATCCTAGGCTCTCTGGCCTTGTGTCCCTGTACCTTATTCCTTACGCCTTGCACTTTTCAATCTTCAATTTTCATTCTTCAATTTCAAAGCCTTGCGCCTTAATCCTTTCGTTATTCCCGACACCCGGTCCCTGATACCTGAGACCTGCATTACATTCTTCATTATTACTTATTCATTCCCTAAGCCCCTGTTGTTATCATTATTCAATTTTTAATTATGAATTTTGAGTTTTAAGTTGATGTACTCGTTTTGCACCTAATAATTCAAAATTTAAAATTCAAAACTTAAAACTGCACTTCATTCTTCAATTTTCAATTACCTATACCCCTAATCCCCCCACTTTAACAATTCTCACTTGACAGGCGCAAGATTTTTCTATTTGAACAGATTTTTCAGAAATTACTTAAAATATGTGGGAAATAACCGATAAATACTGAAAAGTTATTGACACAAATATCCTTGACAATATAATAGGCGTTGATTTTTCAATAGATTGTAGTCTATTTCATATCAAATAAGGGAGAATACAAATGTTGAAAAAATTAACAATCCTCATAGCAGTTTTATCTATATTGACTGTTGGTGCCCCCATGAGTATGGCCAACGAAATTATGCTGGCCCAGGCCCAAGGCGTTGGAGTTGGCGGAGTCGGCGTTGGCGTTGGCGCGCCCCCTGAAACTGGTAGCACAAAGAAAGGGACCGGACCTCTTGAAGGAACCACCCCTCAAGGTAAAGTTGTTGATACAAAACCTGTCCAGAAACCTGTGCCACCTCCTCCTGTTGAAGAAGGTGGCTTATCCGGCGGAGCAATTGCTGGTATAGTTGTTGTAATTGGTGGACTTCTCGGAGCAGCAGGTGGTGGCGGTGGCGGCGGAGGCGTAGCCGTAACAGTATCACACTAGCACTTTCTAAAAACACCAAAAAAAGATATTTCAAAAAATCCGGCAGTTTATTATAAAAACACTGTTGCTGTAATTACAGCTTCAGTGTTTTTTTTATCGGTATTCGGAATTATTTTCAGTGCCGTAAATTATCAAACAAAGCCAGCGTGATATATATGAA
>CALZHP010000041.1 GCA_945787325.1 uncultured Desulfobulbaceae bacterium | reverse complement strand
AAGTCTCCGGGTGCGATGTCCCCTCTGCAGGAACCCAGTGCATCAAGAAATCTCTCTCTTTAAACTCAGGTAGCAATACCCTGCCAAGGGTTGGGTAGATTCCTACTGCAGCGATAATGAGGACAAAGGCAATGGCAAAGGTTGAACGCGGAGAGTCTACCACCCGTGACAGGACTGCGGTATAATGTTTCTTGAGCCATGGGACAAGTGGAGATTCACGCTGTTCTATTGCAGTATGCCCTAACAGAAGATAACTCAGTGCCGGTGTAACTGTCATTGCTACAATCATTGAAGCAAACATAGCTAAAAGATATGCGAGAGCTAACGGTTCGAAAAACGCACCGGCCAGTCCGCCCATGAAAAAAATTGGTGTTACACACAACATGATGATAAACGTAGCATGAACGATAGCTTTACGAACCTCGAGCGAAGCATCTAATATGATTTTTGCAGACGATAGTGTGCCGCCAATCTTTCTATTCTCGCGAAGTCTTCGCACAATGTTCTCTACGTCAATAATAGCATCATCGACAACATCACCGATGGCGACAACAAATCCGGCCAAAACCATCGTATTAATTGTTACACCCTTAAGATAGAGTACTACCGAAGCTGCAACCAGCGACAGAGGAATTGCTATGACACTAATCAATGCAACACGCCATTCATAAAGAAAGGCCCCGAGGACAATGACTACCAAGATGCAACCAATTATCAACGCCATTTTCAGATTGTCTATCGAGGTTTTTATAAAGGTTGCTGGTCTAAAAATTTCGGAATCGATCTCAATGCCTGGCAAACCGGGTTTCAGTGCCTCCAACGCTTCTTCAACACCTTGAGTAACCTCCAAGGTATTAGCCCACGGAAGCTTCTCGACAATCATCATCAGGCCGAGTTCGTCATTGATGACTGCATCACCGACCATCGGCCATGTGTCCCATGTCACAGTAGCAACATCACGAATCAGTGGCGGTTTGGCACGTCTTTTTTTCAGTGAAATTGGTACGTCAGCAAGATGTTCCACAGAAAAGACGGGTGAATTGTGATGAATAACAAACCTCTGGTTGGGGGTGTCAAACATTCCATCGATTCTTGTTTTAGCAGCAGTACTGTATTTCAGCAGGCCCATATCCAAAGCTTCTGACGTTGTCTCCATTACTTCGTCGAGCGTGACATTGTGAGCCCGCATCTTGCTCTGATCTACTTGGACTTGCATTGACTTGATGCGCTCGCCCCAAATGGGAATGTTCGCTACTCCAGGGACTGACATGAGTCGAAACTTGATCTTCCAGTAAGCAATCATCGAAAGGTCCATCATGTCGTAAACCTTCGATGAGAGGCCGATCTTCAGAACCCGGCTTGTTGATGACAATGGCTGGAGCATTACCGGCATACCGGAAGATTGGGGTAACTCAGCAATTGCCAACTCCAGGCGCTCCTGAACTTTCTGCCGTGCTTCCATGAGATCAGTGCCCATTTTAAAAAGCAGCACTATTTGTGATAGACCCACTACTGAAGAAGAGCGGATATACTCAACACTTGGTACTCCCCGGAGTTGATCCTCCATTGGAATTGTAATGAGTTCCTCTATTTCCTTGGAGGTCATGCCAGGCCCTTCGGTCTGAATTTCAACCTTTGGAGGTGCAAATTCTGGAAAAACATCAATGGGCATTTTCCGGATTTGGAGAGACCCAAATACGAGCAACACCACCGCGAATCCTAAAACGAGGAAGCGGAATTTCAAACTCGAACCAATAATCCAGCGAAACATAATAACTCCTCTTTATTCAACAACATAGATGCTATTACAACTGTACCTTAATGGCCCTCTTGCCAAGTCAATATTATGTTTTCAAATGAAAATTGGAAATTTGACAAGGCCTGTCAAAACTGACAGCCATTCCATTCTCATTTGTTCGAACAACTTTCCCAGTGGTGCTTATCATGGTTTTACGTCCCTTTTTTTTGTTAAACAAGACCTGTGGCAAAAACAGCCCTATGTTAACCATTGTGTTCAGGGACAAAGGATTATCAGTCAGTAGAAAAACGCCTTCCGATGAAATATCATGAGAAAACAGCATGGGAAGTTTATTATCCGGTGCAGTACCCTGAAGACCAACTATTGTTTCAAGACGAAGTTGAAATCGTTCTACTTTTCTTTTTTCTTCCATAAAAGCTCCAACGTCCAAAAGCCAAAACTCATGGTCCGAACAGCATTGGTTCTTTTTTCAAAATAAAAGAAAACGAAAGAGATTATCGAGATATTGAATCAACAATAACCTATGCTAAATATTATAGTTTTCACAGCAAAGAGAAATAGACCGGAAGGACTATTTAGAGAACTAGTTCTTTGATAGCTGTGAAGAAAAAAGTCTAATGTCTTTTGGAATTAAATATATATAGATTACTAAATAAATATTGGTTGCTATTAAGATTAGAATCACATTTCCTAATCTTCAAGGAGTCTGTAGTTCTGTGTCAACCAAAAAATGGCTTGAACTCGGTTCGGTACTTTAATTTTACGATAGATGTTGCGAAGGTGTGCCTTAACAGTAAAGGGGCTTACATATAGCTGTTCTGAGATTTCTTCATTTGAAGATAGCGAGGGAATTAGACGGAGAACCTCCCTTTCACGTTTGGTGAGAGAAGCTGCAACCTTTAATGCTTCATCAATGTTTGTGTCTGGGGGGTGACAAGAATTGTTAATTAAGAAGCTAGATAGTGTTGCAGACAAAGTGACGCGCGAGAACCATAATTCACCATTTAGAATAGCATTAATACCTTTCTTAAGAGTGGAAAGTGTATCATTCTCATAAAATACTCCGTTCACTCCAATATTAATGGCCATTTTCTCGATTTTGTGATCCGGGTGGGCATTGATACAAGCTATATAACAACGCTCTGGGGCATTGGGAATATGCTTACCTAACTTTTTCAGGTGGTCATACCGCTTGGGATCTTTGCAATCCCAAAGTACTAGATTTGTATCTTCTGTTTTTTCCTGAAAAATGGAATGAGAAAAAGTATCATTCAGAAAACAATTTATGGAGGGATTTGTAGATTGCTCGAGAAAATTATGCAAAAGTTCATTGTCCAGCCTATTGGAGCCTACGATATGGACATTGTAATCTTTTACATCTTCCATAAGCCCTATCCCATCTTATATCATTTATTTCAACTATCAAATACTAGGTCATTTCAATGTTCCATTTTCTTAACAGCCGAAGGCACCTTTTGAGTGTTAGGAGAAGTTGGGCTACCATCGGATTATGAAACGTATTTCATATTATACTATTTTTTTCTTAATAATTCAAAGAAATTATTTATTAAAATACGTTAATCTTTCATAATTATGAGATCAAAAGCACTAATATAAAATTACAGTTTAACTATTTATATTTTCAATAAATTAAGTGAATGTAAAGTATCATGTCAGTATTAAGGGTTCTGGCAGAAATTTGATAAATGTATTGATTCAGATTCAGGTCATAAAATGTAATATTTATTCTATTCAAATAATCAAAGAATATCCTCTTGTATTCTGTTCCCCGTGAAAGTTATTAAGTTTTTACTGGTTTTTTCATGAAATCCATGCAATAAGCATTAGCCATGAAGCAGAAACCTTCGGCAATCAATATTATCTGGCTGTCTCTGGTGCTTATCGCCACGGTAACCGCCGCCTATACCGGCAGAATGGATGAAGTCACCAAGGCGTCATTCGACTATGCCAAAAGTGCCGTAACATTAGCCATAGGCCTTATCGGCCCAATGGCCCTGTGGCTTGGCATTATGAGAGTTGCCGAAGCAGGCGGCCTAATGAAAATAATCGCCAGGGCAATGCGCCCTCTAATGGTCAGGCTCTTTCCGGATGTTCCTCCTGAACACCCTGCCATGTCGGCCATGATAATGAACATGGCTGCGAATACCCTGGGACTTGGAAATGCCGCTACCCCAATGGGCATCAAGGCCATGCAGGAGCTCGATAAACTTGCAGTTGAAAAAGGAACAGCTACCAATGCTATGTGTCTCTTCCTGGCCATAAACACATCGAGCGTAACGATCCTGCCCCTTGGCGTCATTACAGTGCGTGCGGCGGCAAATGCCTCAAGCCCCTCGGAAATCCTGATACCTGCCATAATCGCTACCATCTGTTCGACAGTTATCGCGATTATTGCATCCAAGCTTCTGGCCGGCAGAGAAACAACGGTTCAACAATTTCCTGATACCGTAAGTTATGACAAGGCTGAAGAGACGGAAAAGGATGCTACAGACCTTATCATGCCCGGCATCGGCGGGAGGATTTTTGTATGGCTGCTGATCATTGCTTTTGCGGGGGCGGTTATTTTTAGAGTTAGCCAGGCGGAGGCATTTACACTTTCAGCCGATACGATGGGTACCGTGTCCAACTGGCTTATTCCGGTACTTATCTCATTTTTTCTTGTCTTCGGCTATTTCAGGGGTGTCAGGATATATGAGACACTCACGGACGGAGCCAAGGAAGGATTCACAACCGCGGTGAAAATTATCCCGTTTATGGTGGCAATCTTTGTTGCTATCGGCATGTTCCGGGCCAGCGGCGCCATGGATATTATGATAACCCTGCTGTCACCGGTCACCGAGCTGATCGGTATGCCCGCCGAAGCGTTATCGATGGCCCTGATGCGGCCGTTATCCGGCAGCGGAGCCTTTGGTATCATGTCGGAAATAGTCAATAATGATCCGGACAGCTTCCTCTCCTTCCTGGTTTCCACCATGCAGGGCTCCACTGAAACAACATTTTATGTACTGGCCGTCTATTTCGGCAGCGTCGGCATTCGCAGAACACGCCACGCTTTACCGGCGGCGCTTTGTGCCGACGCGGCAGGAATAATTGCTTCGGTGCTTGTATGCAACCTCTGGTTCTCTTAGATGACTAACTGATAATATTAAACACTTTTTTTCTGTTATTTTGCCATTTCACGCAGCCAAGTCCGCCTGAGGCGGACCTGAGGCGGAACAAGTGAACGGCTTTTCTTTTGATTCGTTTTTTGTGCAATCAAAAAATGAACAGAATGTTAACCTTCTACTAAATTAATACTTCAGTCTAACAAAGAGGTTAGTCTGTGTATGAAATCAACAGTTTAGGATTTCAGAGAAGAAAATAACCGACGACAGAGACAAAAAGAAAGAAACCTGCAATAGCCAGCAGGTCATAACGGGTGATCCGGACCACGGATAGTTTGAAGGTATCGGAAGCTATTGCCCTGCGAATGCCCTGTGCCTTGCGGAACAACCGAATGCAGTAGAAAAAAAGAACGGAAGAGATAAGCAGGTTCATGGTGGGCATCATTAGAAATTTCGCTTTGATCTCACCTGCAGCACTGATATCCGACCAGGCCATGTATACGGCTAACGTTACAAACCCTAAACCCAAAGCCCCGGTGAAGGCCGATACTAAATAATGCAGCGAAACAAAGCCGTAAGCGACAACCTTATTCATTAACAATCATTCCTTATAAGATATTAATTTGTCTCAATATCACTTGAAAAGATTTTTCAGTTTTTTCAAAGCATCATCCTTATCGCTGCCACCACTTGCCGCACTTTCGCTGTCCCTGAATTCAAAATAATCACAGAAGTTGGCACGGTCTTTATCCTGCACTTTTTCTGCCTGTGTTTCATTACACTCGTTATAGAGAGTTGCTTCATAAAACCTGCAGTTCAGGCAGACACGCAAGTCTGCGTCACAATGATCGCACGTATCTCTTCTGGACGGCTTAATAATTATATCGACTTCCCTGCCACAGGAAAAACATGTTTTCATATCTCAGAACCTCCTTTAATTACATCTAATACTCTAAGGTCCATCAAAGCCTGCAGCCTGATTGAGCTCAACCAGAATGTTCTTCACATCCACATTATGCATCATGGCACTTTGGGTGATGGATTCAGTTGCCTGACCCGGACAGGAGAAGCATGCGGCCCCGTAATATTTCCTGAATATCTTATCTGTAGCGGGATATACTTTAAGGATATCACCGATAATGTGATTGGCTCCTATACGGTCTCCCTGTTTCAGTTCCTCCGTGGCAGAGCCTATTCCGGATAACGGCTGAACGTCAGGCTGTGGCGAACCACTTCCTTTCTTTTTTTCAACTGAAGCAGCACCCTTGTTGAGCAGATCGAGCAGTAACTGCAGATCCAGTTCATGCCGCCTGCAAGCCATTTCGAGAGTGACGGGCAGGCCTTTCACCTTCTCCTGGTGTGCGGGATCTTTCAGTGGAGTAAAGCCATTATTTATGAGTATATCCGTCAGTTCCGGCCAGCGTTCCAGAATTTCACCCACTCTGGTATCCGGCATTATCAATGGTCCAACAGGTTCACCATCAACTTCATCTTCAAATACAGGCGTTGCGGACAACAGGGTAACGCCCATGTTGACGGCAAACAGGAAAACAGAAGTAACGGATAAAAGTGAAAACAATACGAACTGGGCGGAAGGTCTGTCTGCGGCAAATACGACCATGCCGATAAGCCCGGCATTGGCAATATAAAAGTGGATCGGTACCAGGGCTGGCCAGCGTATTTCCCTGGCATTAAAACGTGGTAAAATGAAGTATCCGACACCGTAGATCATCATGGCCATAAAACCGAGAAGGTTCAGATGCACATGGGCAAATCCAACCCACTCAGGCCCCTCGGCAACTCCCTGCCAAATACCCAGAAGAGCAGCAGCCAGGAAATAGAAAAGTGAAGCGACTACAAATCCTTTTGTATATCTATCCATATTTTCCTCTCCTCCAGTTAATTAGTTTAATTATATAATAAATAGCCCTTCTCTTTCAAATGTTGTTGAATATCATCCGGCGCAAAACCAACCTTTTTTGCAACACGATCGGCATGACTCTCCCATGAAATTCCTTCTTTCATATGGTGCGTCGGTACCTCACCGTCGAACTCTACCTGTAAAAACTGACCTTTTTCCATATCCTGGTACATTTCGGCCAGTTCATAACTATGCGTTACTAAAAGTGTTGAGTTTCCTACAGCGAAAAAACCGTTAAGTATGGCAACCGATAGGTTCATCTTCTCGTGCACCGTAGTACCCTCTGCTATCTCATCAAGTATAACAAGGCTCTTCGGAGTTGTTGCGTAAAATATATCACGTGTTGTGCGCAGCTCTGTACCAAAACGCCCTTCAGCATCACTGAGGGAATCGAAAGCTGGCGCCTGGTAAGCAATATGCTCCGCTATATTCATACTCGCTTTTTCTGCCACAACAGGTCCACCGATCTGACCCATTATCTGGCTTTGGACAATCGTTTTGCAGTAGGTGGTTTTGCCGCCACTGTTAGGTCCGGTAATAAATGACACCCCCTCACCGTCCAGATGTACATCGTTGGCTACAAAGTCCAAATCACTCTTGACAAGCACTGGATTTTTCAATTCCTCGGCAATGAAATAGTGCCTACTTTTGTTAGACAGCTCCGGAATGACTGTTGTATGTTGTGTACATTGCCTGAAATTGTAAAAGGAAATGAGCTCATCAAGACTTGCTACCGCTTCAACCGCCGAGGCAAACCGGTTGGAATTGATAAAACGGTTGCGAATGGGAAGTATTGCTGTCTCATTATCAAATACGGGCTTGGCTATAAAAGCGTACAATATTCCCAGCACAGCACCAGCACCGGTAAAAAGAACCATCGACTCGGCAAGGGCGGGGTTCATCTTCCCGGTAATCCAGGCAAGGCCGAATATTATGCTCGGTAAAGCTGGTCCGATGGTGCCACCGCTGAGGCGCCCTGCCCGAAATCGAAATCCCGGAGAAAATGCACCTTTTTCCTTGCCGGTTTTTACTCCCCGAAATGTCCGATAAGTGGGTTTCTGCACAAGTTCACTAACCTGCGATTCTCCGAAATTGCTTATCAAGCGCAGCAAGGACTCCAGATATCCGCTATGCGGCGCAGGAATTTTCTCTACTCCTTTGAGCATCCCTTTCACGGCGTCTATAGCTTTGCGGAGCGGTCCAAAAGAAAGCAGAGGATGATAGTTAACGTTCAGGAACTTGAAAAGTGATTTCTCTTTTTTGCTGAAATCATTCAGATAGCCAATCACTGCCTTCTTGAGCTTATCATTGGTCTCAAGCTCAAGAAGGGCTTCCTGTTTAGCCTGTATCAGTTCCAACGATTCAGAAGGGGTGTTTAATGAATGGAACAGGCGCGCCGAACCAACCAGTGTCATCGTATGGTCAAGAGACTTGTACAGGTCGTGGATTTCGATCATCTCAAGAGTGCGTTTGTCCAGAATCGTTTCAGACAGCAGATCGTACATCCGACGGCTGTCGAATGGCTCTTGACGACTCTCATCGATGAAACGATTTCTAAAGTTCAGTTCAATTATTAGCTTATCACTATACATATCTCTAAAACAAGAAGGCCTGACAGTTGTGATGTCAGGCCTTCTTTATCAAAATTAATAATAGCTCTTTAGTTAAGAAAGATAGACCGGAGCAAAACACCAGTCCAAATCCAGATCACGAAAAAGACGTGAGGATACCCAATTACGCCCTACTCTGTCAAGCTGCAGAGTAGGGCGTAAAAAGTAAATTATTTTATGAACGGAAGTATTGTGAAGAATGTCAGCAGGTTAGCCTAATTCCAAAGATAAACAGGGTGCTAAATCAGGTTGCGGCCAGGGCCTGCTCCAGGTCACCGGTAATATCACCGATATTTTCCAAGCCAATCGATAACCTGACAAAATCCGGACTAACACCAGCTGCGCTCTGCTCATCAGGAGTCAGCTGGGAGTGTGTTGTGGAGGCCGGATGAATGGCCAGACTTTTCGCGTCACCGATATTGGCCAGATGGCTGACCAGCTTCAGGTTGTTAATAAATGCCTTACCTGCTTCCAGGCCGCCTTCAATACCAAAACCAACCAGGGCGCCGGTACCTTTGGGAAGATATTTTTTAGCCATCTCATGGGTAGGATGATTTTCCATTTCGGGAAACATAACCCACTTGACCTTGGGGTGATTTTCAAGAAATTGGGCCACTGCATTGGCGTTCTGGCAGTGCCGCTCCATGCGCAGGTGAAGCGTTTCAAGGCCCTGCAGAATAAGAAAACTGTTAAAAGGTGATATACAGGCACCGGTGTCACGCAACAGAATAGTCCGGGCTCTGATAACATACGCTGCCCTGCCGACAGCCTGGCTCCATACAACACCGCCATATGATGGATCCGGCTCCGTCATCATCGGAAATTGATCAGAAGCCGTCCAGTCAAAATTACCGCTGTCAACAATAACCCCGCCAATGCTGTTACCATGGCCTCCGCAGAATTTTGTCAGGGAATGAACCGAGATATCGACACCGAAATCAAATGGCCTGCACAGGTATGGTGTGGGAACAGTGTTGTCAATAATGAGCGGTAAGCCGGCATCATGGGCAACCCTGGCAATCGCCTCAAGATCAGGTGTGTCCAAACGCGGGTTACCGATAGTTTCAACAAAAACACACTTCGTATTCTCATTGATGGCCGCGGCAAAACTTTCAGCCTTCGTGGCGTCGACAAAGGTTGTTTTTATGCCGTACTGCGGCAGGGTATGCAGAAAAAGGTTGTAAGTGCCGCCATAAAGGCTGGATGAAGAGACAATTTCATCACCGGGACGGCATATGTTGAGAACCGCGTAGCTTACAGCCGCAGAACCTGAGCTGGTGGCCAGCGCGCCGACACCGCCTTCAAGGTGCATCATGCGTTTTTCAAGAACATCCGTGGTGGGATTCATGATCCTGGTATAAATATTACCCGTGTCTTCGGGAGCAAAATCTTCCGGGCGCAGGCCATCCTGGTCTAGATTAAGACGCGGCGCCCATACTTCCGGCTTCAAACTGAACAGGGTAGCAGCGTCCTCCGTGTCGTTAAAAACATAACTGGTTGTCTGGTAAATCGGGACGGCACGGCTTCGAGTGGTTGGATCAGGAGTTTGACCTGCATGCAGGGCGAGGGTTTCAGGTTTCCAGGTCATAGTTTCTCTCCTTTTTTATAATTTTTTGGAACTACAGATAAATTCAGACATTTTTTAATTATTACTTTGAGATTGCAGAAAAAGTCAAGAACATGATGTATTCATTTTGAATAACGGTAACCAATAAGTTTATGAACCATCGCTGACCGGATATTTTAGATATATATTAGTTATTAATTTACAATCCTAATTGTGTAAAAATATATAAGAGAATAAAAAGATCATCAAACCCCCATGATTAAACGCCAGTCACTTGACGAAATTATGTCCTCAGAAATTAAACGGGACATCGCCAGCCGCTACTTTGGTTTCCGAAAACTCATCGAAGAAGACACCCTGCATCTTACCGAAAAGATAAAACACTACTCCTTTATCCTGGATAAACGTATCAGCTTTGACCTTATCCGCATTTATATTCTGGTGAAAAACGAAGACTTAAATTACTCATTTATGGCCCTTGCCAATCTTGAGAAGAAGCTGTTTTTCGATATCTACCTGACCGAATCTGAGACGATCGCCAAACGTGTTTTCATGTGCCAGAAATTTAGAGGGTTTACACGAAAAGGAAGGTTCAAAAAATATCTTCTCGACTGTTATGAGAACTTGCACTTTCACACGGAACTTTACCGGCAGAAGATTAATGAACTGGAACAGAAACATGAAATGATTGCGGAAGATATCAAACATTTTTACAACAAGAATGACATCAATGCCATTATGGGCTTTCTGCATTCACTGAGCGATAATAAAACATGTCGCAATTGTATGCAGGGTGGCATGGAGATCGGCCTTGCTGAAGGGCTTGGCAAAAAACTACAGATCAATGCCCCACCGCCGATCGGCCAGATGATGACAATCTTATCCCCGCTCAGGCCTCTTTATGAAATCCGTGGAAAACTGAAAAAACTGGCAGGTAAAGCATACACTCATCAATCTCCTGAATTTCTCAGAATGTTCGAGAAGAAGCACACAGGATGTAAGCGTCAGGATAAATAAATATTTATCATTTTATTTGAGTCCCACTTTGTGTCCGTCTGTAACCCTTCAAAAAAACTTTGCTTTTTCTGGACCACTATGATAAATTATTAGAAAATTTGTGTGCAGTACATGTTCGACGCTTAATGAAAACAGAGTATTTATCCGCACAATCTTAGAAAAGAGAGTGCGGTTTTTTTTTGTAAGGCCTTGAACAATCAGGCTGCAGCCCGGACTCAGGAGATTACCGGGTATATTATTAAATGGTCCTTAATTGGACCTTGTACAAAGGAGTAGTTCGCAGTGAAAGAAGGAACAGTAAAATGGTTTAACGCGTCTAAGGGTTTTGGTTTTATTGAGCAGGATAACGGTGGTGATGTTTTCGTCCACTTTTCCGCTATAAAATCTGAAGGTTTTAAAACTCTTGATGAAGGAGCTCGAGTACAGTTTGAAGTTGTCGATGGCCCTAAGGGTCCGGCTGCTGAGAATGTAGAACAGCTATAAAAGATTTGACTTTCAAAAAAAGAAAAGCCCCGCAATATGCGGGGCTTTTCTTTTGCATTAAATTAATTTTCACATCCTGTCAATTCTAATTGTTGTATTCCTGAACATCCATATTATCACTATATCCGTGAGCCTACTTCTTGATAGTGTGTTTGCCGTTCATTTTCAGGAAGTGCCATAAACGCATTTACTTCCGCCAGCATTTCATCTTTATCCCCTTTGAGCATTCCGGACACATGAACATAGTTGTTTTCGTGATCGCAGGTTAGAAATGTGGGTAGATAATCAACTTTTTCCAGTAAAAATTTGAGTTCCAGAACGCTGCCTTCTGGAGATTGTGGTTTAAAATTGCCTGAACGAATCTCTTCTATTAATGGACATTCCGGACCGCCATACGTGGTATCAATTCCATAGAGCCAAAGTCTTCTGAGACGGACGAAATTAGGCTTTGTCTTATTGATGACCCTTGCTGTTTCTAGGATGTGCCTTTTCCAATGGTCACTACCTCCTAGACCCAGTAGCACATAAAAAGACACTTCTATGCCCGCCTCTTTGAGCCAGGTTGTTGTTTCCTCAACCATATGAGGCGACTGTCCCTTGCGGTGATAGTTCAATGTCTCAGCATCCCCCGATTCAAGACCTATATGCACCCTGTTAAGCCCAGCCTTGGCGAGTTTATTGATAGCTTCCCCCTTAAGTTTCCAGAGGGTGGAAGCTCTGGCATAACAGGTAAGTCGTTTAATCGTGAATTTGTGGCGCAGATATTCGGCAATTTCAACAAATGTGTCAACACCAATCTGCAAAGGATCGGCATCTCCAAAGAAGGCTGTTTCAGCCCTGAGCCGCAGTTTGGTCAACAGGTCTATATCATGCTTTACTTCATCTGCAGTACGAATGGAAAAATCCGGCTCACCAAGATGAGGATATATACCGCAGAAACGACAGCGGTTCCACTTGCATCCCCTTGTCAGGCGCACAAGAAGGCTTCGCCATTCGCTGGGCGGCCTGATCAGCGGCATTTCAGGAATATCTATTATCTCGGCCATGGCAGTATCAACTTTAGCCGCATGGTCTTTTTAGCTAGAGGCCTTTTATTCAACAGTAAATGAGACAGAATTGTGGACAATACCGGAATCGTCCTGCAGTTCTACTTTCCAGGCACCCTTCTGGCCCACAAGGTTCTTGCTGGAATATGTCCGCCAGCGACTTCCCTGGCGCAAGGTAAGCATTACTCTGGCGATCTCGGTATCATCATAGTACCAGACAAAGTTGACTTCTTTGTCCTGTTCGATATCGTTTGCTTCCAGAAAGCAATATACCTTCTCATGAGATGTCGAAAATAATTCACCGGTGCCAACAGGTTCTCTGTCCACCACGTCTTCACTGACTACCATACGGGCAACTGTAAAACCGGGTTCGTCCATTGAAAATGCTGCAGGCGCAACCGCCAGTGACCATGTAATAAGGGCAACCGTAACAATAATTGGGATGAATATTTTCTTCATAACGTACCTCCAAGGTTTTTTTGTTTGCTAATGTGCAAGTATGCACTTTACATTCTTCAGACGTATTTCACAATTTTACTTTTCCGATTAGAATTGAAATAAATACAACAACAGAAATATATGGAAGAAGTTCTTATTACTCACGGTTATCCAGCACTATTCCTGATTAGTTTTCTGGCGGCAACCATCATTCCTCTGGGTTCAGAATGGCTTTTGACCGCTATGATCCTGCAGGAATTCCCCCTGGTTCCGGTAGTCGCTACTGCAACTGCAGGAAACTATCTTGGCGCTTGCACAACATATATTATAGGTATATACGGTGGTCCTTTTATTATTCGAAAGCTGCTTAGGATAGATGAGGCTACCCAGCAGAAGGCTGAAAGGCTTTTTCAAAAATACGGCACCTGGTCACTTCTCTTTTCATGGCTGCCAATCGTTGGTGATCCGCTTTGCCTGGCCGGTGGGGTTTTCAAGGTTCGTTTCACTTTATTTACTGTTCTGGTTTTGATTGGCAAACTGTTAAGATATGCTGTAATTGCATTAATTGCTCTGGGAGGGTTAAAGGTGATAAGCGGGTAGTAGTTTAAATCGGAGGAGTCTGTTTGGAGCTAAGAAGTTAATTAAAACTGCAGATACTTTACATGTTCACTTTTGTATTAAAAGTAAAAGTGTTAATCCCTAAATTATTGAAAGATTATGAATTTATTAGCCAAGTAACTATTTTATTACCAGCTTTGAAAAAACTACCTCAATGTTTTCAACAACATCATCGCCAACCGGGCCTTAAGGGCCTGCAAATTTGAATTAGATTTCTTTTTGGATACAGCTTTGGAAGAAGAATTGTCTTCAACTTTTTGAATCTCGGGCACATTAAGTTCTGCCTTTTTTTTGGTTGAAGAAACTTCTTTCTGGAGTTTATGTGAATCAACGTCATCTACTGCAAGAGCAGGGCTGACAAATAAGAACAAGGCTATTATAATTCCACCCAATACAAACCATCTATTTTTCATGTTTTTCCTCCTCTTCATTTCAACCTTGTTAATTAAATAAAGGTACAGCGAGTAAGCGTTTAAGAATGGAAAACTCATAAACGCAAAAGCCCCTAGAGGTACATGACCCCTAAGAGGCTTACGTTGGCATTTTAAGGAAAACCTTTTTCATTTGCCACCCAGAAAAAGAGGTTATAGAGCAAATAGAATATGTATAACGCATCTATATCCAATATAAATACGTATTGACAGCTGAATTAGACTTGAGGGAGAACAAATAGAGAACCTTGGGAGGGTAATATTGCCTTTTTAAATATTACAAATCTTGCTAATAGTAAAAAAAATTACCAATAATACTTCCAGATTTCCACTGTCAACAGACCATTACCAAAAACTCACCTATTTAACCCACAATATAGTTTAATTCATATTCTATTATTCAAACTATGTCCATGCAATATTTAGTCCTACCAAATAAAAAATATTTATACCTACGAATACAGTTAGTTATATAAATTATTGAGATGGCTTCTTGTTACTTTTTCCAGAAAAATGGTCAAATTTACAGGAATAATTCGGAAAGATGTAATTTGCAATTGATGTTTTGCCAAATTGATAGATTTTATCATTACCTTTTATACCGTTTTTCTTCGTCACCAATATTCAGAATCAAAAATTGAATTGATCAGCAAAACATTCCCCAACAAACCCATTAATCTTTTTTTTTGTCAAAATATCAACACATTACATGTTTTCCAAAGCAGAAATAACACACAAATTTACATTGAAGCTAGATTTATGAGAAAAAAACAAGGGTTTTCGCTTACAAATTTAATGGTTTCACCTATAGCGTCATGGCAATTATTATACGACAATGTATTAGTATTATCAGGTGAGAATTGTTCTCTTTTTGAACAATTTAAGATGAATCAATAAATGAAGGAGTACGTTGTGGGTAAAGGTAATTTATTAAGAAGTATTAGCATTGGCACAGGCAACTTTATGAAGATTCTGGTTTCAGCTGTGGTCGGATTGTTTCTGCTTTCCGGCATCGTCAATTGTGGGGGAGGAAGCGCCCCTGCCGTAGTGGAGGTACCTACCGATACTATCCAGAAATACATTTCCAAGCATGAAACCATGGTGGATAATTCTCTGGTTCAACTATATGTTGAAGAAGAGCAAAGTACTGTTGCCAAACAATTGAGCGAATCCATTGCCGCAAAAGAAGCAGCTGGTATTTTGGGTAAGCTTCAGCAGGCCACTTATGATTTTTCCGGACTTACCATGAAAATGGTCGCTCATAAGGAAGAATACATAAACGACGAACCTAAAGATTTTATAAAGGTACAGGTCACCGGGCAGTACACCATGAAGACCGGTGAAGAATCAAAAGAGATATCTGCCAATGATATTGTAATCCTTGAAATGGAGAAAAAAAGCTGGAAGGTTACTGAGAAAATTAATCCCTGGAGTTAATTCATTTTAGTTCGGGAACAATACTGTTTAGTAAATTCCCTGGAAGTCTCCGTAATTGTTTGTGCGACATACTAGAAGTACGGCTCCCCTCAATTACTAGATTTCCTTTACTTTAAAAAAATAATCTTTACCTATTTAAAATGACTTTTTTAATATTTTGATTACGAAGTAGCTATCCCTGTTCTTAAATGAACAGGGATAGCTTTTTTTACTAATATTGTCCTTTCAACCTCACCGACACGATATAATTCACTTGCAGGAACATATACCGCCATGATACCACTACAGGGCTTTTACTAACCCTGAAATCTGGTCAATATCAGAATAGACAAATCACCATCGATGCTGCTTATCCATCCACCCGTAGCTAAAACTTGTGAACCACCGGCAGGAATCGCCCGCCTAGCTGGAGTCCTGCGTGCCAATGATCTACCCTGCACCCTGCTGGACACAAATCTTGAGGCCCAGCTATTTCTGCTTTCTTCACCACCTACACCGAAAGACACTTGGAGCAAACGCGCTTGTTGCAATATCAGCAACAACTTGGCCGCTCTGCGTTCGGTAGACCTTTATAATAATCCTGACCGATACAAGCGTGCCGTTGCTGATATAAACCGTGTTCTTGAAATTTCCGGCCGGGAACACGATGTCACTCTCAGCATCGCAAACTACCAAGACTCAAAGCTATCTCCACTAAAAAGCGCAGATCTATTATATGCCGCTGATCATTTTGAGGACAATATATTCTACCCATACTTTGCAGAACGGCTGGGACACATTCTCGAAACGGAACAGCCTGCCATGGTCGGCATTTCCCTCAACTACTTGAGTCAGGCTCTCTGCACGTTTGCCTTGGTCGGTTTCTTGAAGATGAACTATCCTGGTCTAAATGTTGTATTGGGAGGAGGATTGGTGACTTCATGGCTGAGGAATACGTCCTGGAAAAATCCTTTTTCAGGGCTGGTTGACCATATGATAGCCGGCCCTGGCGAAAAGCCGCTATTGGCTCTGCTCAAAAAGAAAACTCAAAATGCCTATTATGTACCTGATTACTTAGGCTTGCCCCTTTCAGATTACCTGGCTCCAGGATTTATTCTACCCTATTCCGCTTCATCCGGATGTTACTGGAATAAGTGTTCTTTCTGCCCGGAAAAAGCCGAAGATAACCCCTACACACAGGTACCGGTCGACCAGGTGCTCAATGATATAAGGCGTCTTTCAACAGAGACAAAACCTGCCCTGCTCCACCTGCTCGATAATGCCATCAGCCCGGCACTTATGAAGGCCTTCGAAGAAAATCCGCCGGGCATCAACTGGTATGGTTTTGCCAGGTTCAGTTCACATTTTGCTGATGAAGAATATTGTAAGGCGCTTCGGAAATCGGGCTGCGTAATGCTTAAGTTAGGGCTGGAGTCCGGGGATCAGGGAGTATTGGATGCAATGAACAAGGGTATTGATCTTGACCTTGTATCGCGTGTCCTTAAATCGCTCCATAAGGCAGGCATAACCACTTATATTTATATGTTGTTCGGCACGCCAGCGGAAACGATCACCGAGGCCAGACATACGTTAAATTTTGTTGCAGAACACGACGAGGCCATCGGTTTTCTTAATTTAGCCATTTTCAATATGCCTGTTTGCAGTGACGAGGCACACTCTCTTGCAATCAGTGAGTTTTATGATGGAGATCTCTCCATCTATACAGATTTCAGGCATCCCCATGGATGGAATCGCAAAATTGTCCGCAGGTTTGTGGACCAGGAATTCAAGCGACATCCTGCTATCGCGACAATCCTCAGGCGAGACCCTCCTCTTTTCACTTCGAACCACGCTCCTTTTTTTTCAACTCATTAAAACTGCGACAATTTGCCATATTGTTAACACCATCAGAATGTGGTTACCATGATACCACATCGTGGCGCCGCGATGATTTGTATGTCTATTTTTAGACATAAACATTTCTGCCGTTCTAACGAACAGTCATAAGTTAATAATGGACAAAAAAAAGAGAGGAGAAAAGATATCAATGGACAAAACGAAAAATGAGCTTTCAAGAAGAGACGCTATAATCGGAGCAGGTAAGATTGCTACAGGAGCTGCAATACTATCGGTTGGCGCATCGGGCCTGCTTACACCGGCAAAGGTAAAAGCAGCAAGCTTCCCTTGGGGGTACAAAAAGCTGGACCTCCAAGAGGTTGGAGACATCGCATATGAAACCTGGTATAAAAGTTTCTGCTGCCAGGCAGTTGTCAGTGGTATTTTAAAACCCCTGCAGAAAAAAATCGGTGAACCCTATGCCTCTTTACCACTGGACGCCTTCAAGTGGGGGCATGGCGGCGCGGTAGGCTGGGGAACATTATGCGGTTCAATGACCGGCGCCGGCATTGCGACAGGATTTATTGCCGGGCATGAAGGTGAAAAGATACTCAATGACGTAATTGCCTGGTATGCCGACACTGAGCTTCCTATCTACAAACCTGCACATCCAAAGAGCCACTTCAAAAATGTCAACCGGAGCGATTCTCCTCTATGCCATGTATCTGTTGGAAAGTGGATGAATAAGGAAGGTGTTAAATTTTTCAGCCCGCAACGTAAGGAAAGATGCGCTAGGATATCTGCCGATGTGGCAATGCGGACCGCCAAACTCCTGAATGACTGGAAAGATGGGACATACGTTCCTGCCCATGGATCAAATGTTAAGGAGCATGGAATAACAACACAACTGAATTGTATGGAGTGTCATGGAGATGATGTTCCTGAACCAAAAATGTAAAATTTACCGGGTAGGCGGGAATATTGACAAATGTAATGGAGTTTATTCCCCCTCTCAATAAAGAATTTCGAAAGAATAAGACACTTAACAGTAAGTTTCTGGAAAAGCATGTGTGGCGAGCTGCTCACCATAACCAGGACTCTACGCAAGACAACACAGCTGTAAAAGAATACGATTCAAGTAAGGTGTAAATAACACTTTACTTGAGTCGTTACATTGTTCAGCTGGTCCTTCAGTCCATTTCAGCTACACATATTCGGGAACGGCCGGCATCTTTAGCTCGGTACAATGTTTCATCCGCAATAAGAAACCAATCATCCCTGCTCATACATTGCTGCCATTGGGTAAGACCGATGCTTATACCCAGCCTACCACCACCGGGAGTCTGAATATCAAGTTGATCAATAGTCAAGGAAATTCTATCCGCAAGAATTAATGCTGCATCAATTGAAGTGCTTGGCAGAACCATAATAAATTCGTCGCCTCCCATCCTTACCAGCAGGTCGCTTTCCCGAACCATTGATTTGAGTGCTTTGGCAACCCTTACAAGCGCTTTATCACCTGCGGCATGTCCAAGGGAGTCATTCACATTCTTAAAATTATCAAGGTCCATGCTGGCAATAGTGATTGGATGCCCGTAACGTCGGGCACTACTTAGGAGTTCATCAATTCTTTCCTCAAACACCCTGCGATTGGCAAGGCCTGTAAGCCTGTCTCTACGGGCCTGGTCAAACATGTCTTCGTAATCCATAACTCGACGCAAAGGGTCATTAAGGATCTCAATACCTCTTTCAACTATCTCCATTTCTCCTTTGCTGATCGGTGTACCATTTCTTAACAGCAGCAGGTATGCGTTCCCTCTTTCCGAATCACATTGGCGCACTTGGGCATACCTGCCAGCTCCTGCGCTGCAGATATGCTCTGCATTAATTTCTCCGCTTTCAATTTTACTAAATACTTTGCCTGCACTTTCGATAACTGAGCGACGCGCAGGTCCATGACAGGAACAATATTTATGGATACGGTTTCGATCAAAATTAGTGTATGCAATGAGATCGTGTTCTACCAAAGGCATCAGCCAGATGGAAAAAGCCTCTATCATACTGTTTAAATCATTGGCCCCTGCCAAGCGTGACTGAAGTTTGTTAACTCTGGCCAACCAGACTGTCTGGCTTCTAAAATGTGCCAGTTCGGTTATCAGTGTATCCATAGCTTCTGGACTGATAACTTCTTTTGCTCCATGGTCAAAGTTGATTGCTGTTTCAAACATCACACCCTCCTCATTCTTTTTCCTTTGTAAAAGATTATTAAGGGTTAGCCTTTATACAAATCTAAATCCTCTTTTTCTCGTAGTTATTGGTGGTTAAAGCAAACAACGTGCCATTTATAGAATTCATAACATAAAAAGGAGTGCATTTTACTAATAATCGCAAACGATTCTCCTGGTTATCTATTTGTAATTATTGAAATTTAAAAATATTAGGGGAAATATTCTTTTTTCTACTTTTCAAGAATAACAAGTTGTTATCTTGAAAAATTTTCACCTAACTAACTCATATATCTGTGACAAAAAAATGACTTAATATTTGCGTGTCAAATATAATATCTAAGTATGTTCAAAATCCTCGAAGAGCACATATCGAAGTATGTCAAAAAGATGACGAGCTGAAAATAGTATGGTTTTAAGAAGGATTTGGTCTAATGCTTAAGCCTATAAGGAATATAATTATAAACTAACAAATGTGGAAGAATACAAGCTTTTGAATATTATTGATGACTATTAATTAGGGCTTATTACCGTGGTCAACATTAAGTGATCAGAGAGTAAGGAGGGATATACTGTTCTTTGAGATTGCTTCAGGTTAGGTGATGTAAGGATCCAGTCAATAATACGGTCCGGTGCACTCGAAGGAAAAGTCTTCTCACTCACCTTTCCAGCAACCACAGCCGAACCCAAGCCCCCGGAAAGCATCACTTCCATGGCATTGCTCCCGGATGGTGTTTTCTCGTAACCATGCAAACCGGGCAACGTCGAATTAAAGTCTCCCGACACTACAATAGGTGTTTCATCTTCTAGCACCACCTGTCGAAGGACCCAGGCAGACTCTACCCTGACCTCTTCATTACGATAGTCTAAGTGAGCAGCCAACACCCGCACATCTCCAATTGGAGTTTCGACTAAAGCAAGAACAGCATTACGGCTGCCAAGAAAAAAATCCTCTTTACTAGACAGGGCGGGCAAATCTATATATCGAACTTCCTTTACCGGAAACCTGCATGCAATGGCATTTCCAGCTGATACTCTCACAAATGGCATGGACAGATCATAATTCTTCTGTTTTACCAGATATTTAAAATCAGCTGTGCGGGCAATATATACGGCCTGATCTACACCTCTGCTCCAAGGTGCATCAAAATCAACCTCGTTGAGCACAAGAATATCGACCGAGGAGTTTACAATCTGAGCGGCGATACCTGACAAGCGTTTTTCAATAACTTTTTTTGCCGGTCCCCTCCAATTTTCAGCATTTATTTTGCCACCCCGGGCGTGTCCGATATTAAAGGTTGCCAGCTTTATAGAATCACGCTTATTGGGAGTATCTTTCTGGTTATTAACAATGATCAACTCAGGCGATTGAAAACTTGCTATAATACGGGATATTGCATACCAGGTCACAGTAATAATTATGACCGTAACCAGCATACCGGCAAATATCTTCGCAAACCATTTCATTGCATGGCACCTTTAATAAATGCTCATGTATTATGTGGACTTCTTAGATAAAGCAGCCAGCAAATAATCAATGTCTTTTGAAGTGTGGCTTGCCGATACCTGCAGGCGTATCTCCTCATCCCCTTTGGGAACAACTGGGTAGTTGAGTCCGGTAGCAAGAATTCCCTTCTGGTATAGGTGCTCAACAAGTTCAGAAGTATTTACCGTATCCCGAATCATAACCGGCACGATTGGGTGATCTCCCCCTATAACTTCATATCCTGTCATCATCAGGCCCTCCTCCAATCTTTTTGTAAGACTGCGAAGATGTTCTAAAAGCCCATACCCTGCAGGGCTGTTAACGATATCCAGAGCCTTGCAGGCCGCTGCAGCTTCCGAAGGGGTAATGGGGTTGGAGTATACATAATAAGGCGATTTTTCACGTAGGAAGTCTATGACCGGCGCATCAGCAACCACGTATCCGCCATTAACACCCAATGATTTGCCAAGCGTCGCTATAAGAATATCACACCGGCTGCCGGTATATTCCTCTGTGCCACGGCCGGTGTTTCCAAAAGCACCTACACCATGTGAGTCATCAACAACGGTAATAATACCATCTGGAAAGTAATGGTCATGCTTCTCACAAATTGTATTGATCTTATCAAGCGGCGCATGATCTCCACGCATACTGAATATTCCGTCCGTTACAACTATGAGCCTCTGCGCCTTACCCTGATTGGCTTTAACCTGGTCTTCAAGTTCCACCATATCCAGGTGTTTGTATATACTCTTGAAGCAAGGCTTTGCTAGCCGTATTGCATTGATAATGCAGTTATGATTCAGGGCGTCGCTGATGACCGCTGTTTCTTTGGAAATCAGTTGCGGCAACACACCCATAACGGTTGCATAGGCGGCTGAAAAAATCATAGCCGCTTCTCTATTATGGAATTGTGCTAACCCTTGCTCAAGCTCTACATGGGGGCGGAATGTGCCGCTTATAAATCGTACAGCCCCTGGTCCGGCACCGAACTCACCGGCAGCGCTTTCTTCGGCATCTATCACTGCGGCATGCTGTGATAAACCAAGATAGGAGTTGGAATTCATTCGCAGGAATTCTCTGTTGCCTTCCCCGGCCAGGAGGTATCGCGGGCCATAGCCATTTTTAGCCTCTATCATTCCTGTAATTACTTTCTCCGCCCTCTTACCTGTGCCGGCATCATCAAGTTCCTTCAGTTCTGAAAGTAATATGTTTTTCAATTTTTTCAGACTCATATGTCTCCCGTTCCTTATTGAATTATTTCATAACCACCTATACCTCCTGAAGCTTAACAGATAGTTTTTCAAGCATATCCTGAACCATGGAATCCATGTCATACCTTGGCTGCCAACCCCATTGCTGTCGGGCGGCGCTGTCATCCATTCTGTTGGGCCAGGAATCCGCTATAGCCTGACGTACAGGATCTACTTCATAGGTTATGCTGAATTCCGGTATTTGTTTTTTAATTTCATTTGCTAGCTCGGTTGGAGAGAAACTCATGCTAGTAACATTGAATGCGTTTCTATCAACAAGTTTTTCTTCTTCCACTTCCATAAGTTCAATAGCTGCCCGTATAGCATCCGGTATATACATCATGTCCAGGCGGGTCTCCTGGTTCAGGAAACAGGTGTATTTCTTCTCCTGCAGTGCAGCATAGAAAATTTCCACCGCATAATCCGTAGTGCCTCCTACCGGTACGCTTTCATGAGAAATGATACCTGGGAACCTGACTCCCCGCGTATCGACTCCATAATGTTGAAAGTAATAATCACATAAGAGTTCTCCGGTCACCTTGGCCACACCGTACATGGTCGTTGGTCGCTGTATAGTTGTTTGCGGAGTATTATCCCGGGGGCTTGTGGGGCCGAACGCCCCAATTGAGCTGGGATGAAAAACTTTGCACTCCCTGTTTCTGGCAACTTCGAGCACATTATGAAGACCATTGACATTAACATCCCAGGCAAGCTGTGGATCCGCTTCAGCTTTTGCGGAAAGCAAGGAGGCTAAATGGTAGATTGTACCAATCTCGTACTCTTTTATTATCCGCTTTACCGCGTTCCTGTTTCTGACATCAAGCGTCTCATAATACCCTTTATCTTGAAGACCAGATTCCGGCTTCTTTTTATGACCCGCTGCTACAACGTTGCTGCTGCCATATTTTTGTTTAAGAGCGGGGATGAGCGCCGTACCTATCTGACCGGTCGCGCCGGTAACCAGTATTCGTTTCATAACCCTCCTTTAACCTCAAAACATTCAGTGTTTAATGATATATTCAAAATACTGATTTATTATCCTTTGCTATTTAAACTATTAATAATCATAAGCCAGTGAGACTGCAGAGCTAAAGTTATTCAATATACCTTCCAACTACAGAAACAATCGCCTTGCATTCCAGCCCAAATGGTAAATAGCCCAAATATCCAAGTACAGGCATTTCAAAGATATGAAATTTCTGGACAAAAGGAACGGAATACTCCCAATGTGCATAACTTTTCACATTCCACAACTCCCAGAAAAAACCGCATATCAATGCAGAAAGGGCCGGCAGCCACAATACCCTCCAGTCTCCTCTCCTGACAGGAGCCAGAAAAGTCGCCTGCCCGATAATCATCTGAACTGATATAATTATCATAAACGGTGATATCCAAACCAGAGGAAATAGCAAATCGGGCCAGAGACCGATACCAGCCAATCCCAAACCGCTTAACAAAAGAAGAATTATTCCTGTAAATCGTGCCCATCCCCAATCAACCTTGAATGTGTCCATAAAAGGTGTTTTCAAGCGGTGAATAGTACCGAGAAGTTCTTCTGTGCAGACAACAGCAGGCAGCACAGTTGTAAAACATAAAGAGGCGTGAACAACATATTCTGTGGCACTGAAATCCTCTATACCAAGATAATACCAGTTCTGTACAAACCTGTTCAGGTACTCGAAGAACCACCAGAACACTGCGCTGACTGGAAACAGGGTAAGAAAATAAAGGGGACGGTCTATCAGAAGGCATGAACCGGTTCGCTGAAATGTAATAGCATTAACAATCAGGATATATCCAAGCCAGATTGGCAGAAATGTGTAAACCTGAAAAGGCGCAAACCAATCAAACCTGTTCCAAGCAAGAATCCAGCTTGCGGTCAATGCGATGAGACCAAGCACTCCCCACCAGGGGTATTTAAATGATTGTTGATCAGGTTTGGGATTAATTGCAGTTTGAAAATGCTTCAATTGAAAAATCATGCATGAAGAAACAAGTACACCTAGAAAAGATAATAACCCAAACACGCCCCAAGAAAATGGTGCATGTGTGACATAACGGGTTAAGGGTGGAAATTCAAAATAGTGGCTAACACTCTTACCTGCCCCCAACAAACCAAGAATTGGAAAGCCTGCAAGAAGAACTAAGAGTATGACAGGTAGAAGAAATTTCTTCATATTTAGCCCAACTTATCCCCTTATCATAACGTAATTAATCTTATCCTCAGACAAAGCAAAATCGACTTATTTTAATTGTCGTATAATAATTAATGTTCATGAAATGTGCGGGCCATAATATCGCGATAGAACTCGTTCGATATTTCCCTGAATGCTCCCTGAAGCATTTATAATAAAAATATTGTCAGCGATTGAAAACAGCTCTTTCTCCATCCTTTTAACCGGTGGCGCATCAGAGGACCTGTATGCAAGTTGCTCCTCAAACATTGGGACCATTTTGTCTTTCATGCGCAGGTCAGTATCCATAAAAAAGATGGAAATCTCTGGATGTAATTCGTCTATTCTTCGCAGAAAGGCCGCTATCTCACTGTCAAGTACCTGCTTGGGAGGGCTCGATTTGATTTCCATATACAGAAGTGAACCGTCCATTTTAGTCAACAGGTCATAATCCCCTCCTGCTCTGGTTCCTTTAAATTTAACCCCCCAAAATGCTTCCACGCCAAACTCTCTTATAAACAGCTCTGCAATAAACCATTCGAGCGTGGTCCCAAAACTGCGGATCGGCCTCTTTTTGAGCCTGTAAACAAGACTATCCGGTTCTTCAAGCAGTTCTACCAATCGCAGGAATTCTATATATTTTTGTGTAACTTCAACGGTG
>CALZHP010000040.1 GCA_945787325.1 uncultured Desulfobulbaceae bacterium | reverse complement strand
AAGAGATTCGGCGACTGGGAAGCAAAGGAAAAGTTTCTGTAGATGTAAGAGTGCTGGCAGCAACTAACCGCGATATCGAAGAAATGGTGAAAAACGGTAAATTCAGGGCCGATCTCTATTACCGACTTAACGTTATAACAATTAGCATCCCTCCTCTCAGGAAACGACGGGAGGATATACCGCTTCTTGCTTCGCACTATCTGGACCGTTTCTGTGAAAAAAACAGAAAAAGTATACGTGCAATTGATCAAGAGGTCATGGGCATCCTCATGGGATATGATTGGCCGGGAAATGTCCGGGAACTGGAAAATGTCATGGAACGAGCAGTTATTCTCTGCCTGCATGACACTATCAACGTTGAGAGTTTGCCGCGAAAACTGAAACAATTGGTCAATACTGAAGATCATCTGATTGATGAGCTGAATTTACCTGAGCTGGAAAAAAAGATTATACGCCGTGCGTTGGATAAAACCGCATGGAACCAGTCACAAGCCGCCCAACTTCTGGGTATCAGCCGTAAACAGCTCAGGACAAAAATGAAAAACATGGGCCTGCTGTCTTGAGAAACTCTTCTTAGAAAGAATAAACCGGAACAAGAAAATGAAAACCCCCAAAGAGCTGAAAACTCTGAAAGAAAAAATGGTAGAAATCAAGGACGGCAACCTTGATGTCGAAGCTGATAATCCAAAAATTGTTAAATGTTGGGAGCGCCTCAACTGTAATAAAACCGATTGTCCTGCTTATGGTAAGTTACGCTGCTGGTCTATTACGGGAACGTTCTGTCATGATGAAGTGCAAGGAGTATTTGCAAAAAAACTTGGCGATTGCCGTAAGTGTGTGGTCTACCAGGAGTCATGCGGAGATGAGATTGGTGAACTGCTGGAAACTTTTAACCTGATGGTCAAGGACCTAAAGTTTGCCCGAACCAGTCGTGAAATATCCGATAGAAAAAAAGCGCAAGAAGAGCAACGATCAAGAATTGAAGATTTATCTGAAACTCTAGCGCATGAAGTCAGAAACCCGCTCCATTCTATCCGCATGGCAACCACATACTTGAAACAAAATTTTGAAGGTGAATTGATAACAGAGTTTCTCTCGGTTATCGAAGAAGAAATAAAAAGATTACAAAATTTGACAAACGTATTTCTTGACTTTTCACATCCAGCTCCTGTAGTAAAGGAACCCATTGATATCAATCGTCTTATCAAATCAACTCTGGAACTAATCAGTGATGAGGCTGAGGCCGACAATATTAAAGTATGTTCAGCTCTTGATATTGAACTGCCCCCTGTAACAAGTGACGCGGCCCAGATTAAACAGGCACTGCTCTACTTGTTAACCAATGCCCTGGAAGCTTCAGGTAGTGGCGGAACAGTCGAGGTTGGCAGCAAAAAGGAAGAATCTTTTGCACTAATCACAGTGCAGGATAGTGGCCCGGGGATGTCTTCAGAGACTATAAAAAATATATTTAAACCCTTCTTCACAACTAAAACCCGTGGGCCCGGACTTGGCTTGACAATTGTCCAACGTATTGTTGAAGAGCACGATGGTTCTGTATCAGTAGAAAACATAAAAGACGGTGGAGCACTGTTCTCCATACATTTGCCGTATTAGCTGTTACTTATCAACTGTGAAAACAACCAGGGCTTATCTATATTTACTACTGCTTTTATGAAACTGTATCTGTGTTGTCACTGCTTTCTCAATTTCAGGGTTCAGTTTTTTATCCTGGAGTGTTGAAATTTGTAAAACTGATTCCTGCAAAGGTATCGGAGAAGATTTTGGTTTTTCGGGTGTGTGACATTTCGAGCACCCACTTTTAAACAAAAGCATCTCACGCCTTTGCCTGTCAGAGTGAAGCCCTATAATATTCTGGACATCAAGGTGTGAAACATCTCCGAATTTAGCATTAGCAGAGTCAACCAACATGTTTAACGAGTCTACATTCAGAACGGTGTCTGATCCATCAGAAAAAACATGGCACTGGTCGCAAAGCCCCTGAAAAAGGCTGGCCATTGTCATTTCACGACGGTGATGATACTTGGCAAGTAATTCAACCTTTTCGTCCGTTATCAAATCTGGCGCTTTCTGCTGCATCCTTTTCACTATCGCAAGCCATTCCTCAGAAGTCATACTGCGTTTATTAATTCTTTCATCGGTGTGACAAATCGTGCAAGTCTTTTCAAATGTTTCAACTTCTTTTTTTTGTTCATTTATGTGAAATTTGATAAGAGTTTCGGCGTCTTGGTCACTGATAACACCTTCGCTTCTGGCCTGCATCTTGTTGATTGTTTCCACCCAAAGTTCATCATCTTTGAATACTTCCATGGCCCTTTCAGCTTCGTGGCAGCTGGAACACTTCTCAAGAAAAAGTGAAATAACGTTCGTAGACTCTTTTGCTACAGGTAGAGCTTCTTTTCCCAAAATGTTGCTGAGTGATTTTCGCAGTTCTTCCTGTTGTTTTTGTGACTGATAACGAGCGTGGTAGTTTACAACAAGCTCCACATCCGCGTCTGTTATAGTGTTTCCAGCCTTCTCCTGCATTTGCCTGACTATAAGCCTGGCCTGCTCTGGGCTGATGTTTTTTTCCAGTAAAGCTCTGCCGGGATGACACTTCTGACATTTTTCCTGAAAAACCTCCGCCTCCTTCTGCTGACGGGCTACGTGGTATTTGACCAACTGGTCGATTTCCTCAACAGCTATATCGGCCTGGTGCTCTTCTTTCATCCTCTTGATAGTTTCGACCCAGGCAGATTCAGATTTGTCTGCCTTAACTGCTCTTTCCAGCTCATGACATTTGGAGCACTTTTCCCTGAAAAGTTTGGCCCCGGATGGCGGGACAAGACTTTTGGCAGCTTGATCCTCTATGCCGCCCTGACATGAAACAAGAGCCCCCGTAAGAATTATACACATGGGATAAACAAAATTATTTCTTAACTTTTGAAGGCTTACCAAACAAAATCGGATAGAATTTTTCATATGTCCCAGGTCCAAAAAATATTAAGTGTGTTAAATGCGTTACAACAATAAGTGCTAGATTATTCCTCGGAAACTAGTCTTTGCATTTCATAGATTCTATTTACATGAGCATAGCAACACTATCTGTATACTTCAACAAGTTACCGTTTTTTTGGTTTTTCATAAAGGGTGAATGAACTCCTTCAATTATGAGGTGTTTCAGCTATTATTTCTGAAAACACCGCGCTTCAACCATAACCAGAAAAGGCTTTTCAAACCATATAGAGCCGCCTTAATATCATTCATGTTTTTTAGTTTTTTCAAACGGTTAAATAAAAACTTCGGGCGAGAATAAAACCTGCGAAAAGCAAGCTGTCGCAATTCATTTATCTCTTCACGGGTCATGGTGTAGGGCACAAAGGCAGCCCCCTGATAAGTAAAGTCAGAAAGGTCTTCCGACATGGTGCCGTATTTTTCAATGTTATCATACAGCTCTGTGCCGGGAAAAGGTGTAATGGCGTGGAAATTTGCAATATCGGGATCCAGCTCGCAAGCGAATTCTATGGTTTTGAGGCCATCCTCAAAAGTCTGGCCCGGGATACCAAATAGAAAAGGAGTATACACTGTAAGCCCAACTTCTTTGGCGGCCTTAACGGCTTTTTTTGTTTGGGCTGGAGTGATTCCTTTCCTGATAGCGTTTAAATCTTTCTGGACCCCGCTTTCGGCACCAAACAAAATTGCCCAGCATCCAGCGTCCTTAAACGCTTGGAGCAGTGGTTTATCCACCTGGTTAACACATGCCGATGTAAACCAGGTGAAATCCAAATTTCGCTTATTAATCTGTCGGGCAATTTCCATTGCTCGGCTGTAATCTGCGGCCAGGGTATCATCAATGAATTTGATTTCTTTATAGCCCTGGCTCAACACAAGCTCTATTTCCTCCATGACATTTTCCACACTACGGTACCGAACGCCCAGTTCGCGATTTTTATCAATCTGGAAACAATAGAGGCATTTTCTATTACAACCCCTTGCTGTCATAATAACCGCAACAGGTTTTCTTTTATAGGTCGCTGGTGGAGGAATATACAGGGCGGCCTCACCCAAAAGTTCACGAGCCGGGAATGGCAGCGCATCCAGGTCTGTTATGAGAGGGCGCGGAGAATTTTTTATGATTTCCTGATCATTGCGATAAACTACACCATCTACCCCGGCAAGACTTCTGCCTGAAGCAAGACACTTTAGCATTTCAACAACCGTAATATCCCCTTCTCCTGTAACTGCTGCATCTATAATATCGCAGTCCTGCAGGCATATTTCCTGCACAGCTACAGCGTAAGGACCACCGACTGTTATAAAGGTATCAGGGAGTAATTTTCTAATTTCCGATGCCGTAAATACCGCCTTCTGCCAAACAAATGTTGTGGAATATAGGCCGACAAATTCAGGGTTAAAATTGTCGATTTCTGACATTATTTCGGCATGCCCCATGAAAGCCCCGTTTAAAAAACGAACATCATGGCCGGCTTTCAACATGGCGGCAGCAACATACAGTGTGCCGAGCGGTTGCCAGTAGTTTATTTGGGACCCTGCAGTCTTTTGGGAAAAAATATCTTCAGGGATCCAGGCTGGGATGATCAGTGCACATCTCATGATGAATTACAGGAAGATGGGAGTCATGTGGTTTTCTTCAGGGGGCTCGCAAAGGTATTGCTCAATTGCTATGGCCATTCAGGATCTCCTCTGCCACTTCAATACCGGATTCCATAGCATGGTCCATATTGTAGTATTTAAACATCCCTCCCCTTCCTATAATATGAAGGTTGGAAAATTTATTAAGATAATCAACTATCTTATCGTAATGGTTTGTATAACCAACCGAGAACAGGGGGTATGCCTTCTTTTTCCGTAATACACAACTATCCAGCACTTCATTATCGTTAATGAAGTCAAGCTTTTCGAGGTACTGCACTGTAAGGTCGGTCAACTCTATATCGCTGCTGTTCCAAACCGCATCACCTTCAAAACAAAAATATTCTATCACCAGATGTGTCTTACCTTCGGGCGCCATTTGACTGCTCCAGTTTTTCGGTTCGTGAATCCTGCCGAAAGGAATATTATCATCGGGGAGATAGAGCCAGGTGAGGTTAGTAACACTCTCTTTGTTGAGCATAATGGTTACGATAATAATATCACGAAACCTGAGCTTTGAGGCAGCCTCTAATATATCATCAGGGGGAGGCGGTTGCATGGATTGTATCAAGTTGGTGAGAGGAATACTGGAAACAAACTCCTTACCGGTAATACTGTAGACCGCTTTGCCGTTTTTTGCGATAACATCGGTAATCTGAAAATTATTGTGTTTTATCTGGGTAACACTGGTGTTGGTCCGAACCTGATCCTTTTTTTCAATTTCCTCTTTAAGCCTGTCGGATATACGTCCGATGCCAGTGGGAGGATAAATGAATTCATCAGTAAGGGTTGGAATTTCCCTCCCGGAAACCTTAAAGAAGGCGTTTTTAACAGCCGCCCACAGTGATAGTCCGTCTATACGCTTGGCTATCCACTCCTTACTTATGTTTTGGCAAGGAATCCCCCAGACTTTTTCACTGTACCCTTTGAAGTATATGTCAAACATTTTTCGACCGAACTGACCTACTATCCAGTCTTCCAATGATACCATGCGAGGTTTACGGAATATATTTATGAATTTTTCCCTGCAGTAATCAAAAAGGATTTTGAGTGTAGTGGAAATACCTAGCCCAAAAATTGCATTGGCGGGCCTGAGAGGATAGTCAAAATATTTATTAAACATAAATATTTTGCTTGTGCGCGACACAGTCAGGCATTCATCGGCAAGAAGATCCCGAACAAAATTCTCAACATCTTTGTTCTTGGTAAGAAACCTGTGTCCACCGAGGTCAAACAGAAAGTCTCCATGAACAATGGTCTTCGACAATCCGCCCACCGTAGAAGAGCTTTCCAGGAGACAGACAGACATGTCGTTTTTACTCAACACATATCCTGTGGATAAACCCGACAACCCTGCACCCATGACTACAACTCCACAGTCTGAGTCAGAATCCGGTAGGCTCGATTTAATTTTGTCAGATATCATGTTTCTTTCCTTAACTTTTCCCTCAACAAAAATACCAGAAAAACCGCCGACAGGCGATCCCTCTGGTATCATTTGTTATCGAGACAAAGTATAACGGACGTCATGTGATTTTACAACGACCGTTATTTACGGTTAAAAAAAATTCATTTTACGATCAGGACAGGACAGTTAGCCATGTTAGCCACTTCCCGGCTGACACTGCCCATCATAAGTAAATTTGATCCCCTTTGCCCCCTGGAACCGACAAGAATCATTTCCACCCCTTCTTCATTGGCAGCCTTGATAATCTCCTCGGCTGGATGACCGGTCTTAACAACGGTCTTCACATTGGGAACCGGAGGATTCTGTTCCAGAAGTCCCTTGTAGTAAGCTAGAACTTTTTCAGCCTTGGCGTCCAAGGCCTCCTTGTACTCTGTTCCTTCAAGAACTTCCTTTAGTGTACTCAACTCTGCGTCACCAAGCATTTCATCAACAAGAGACCGTCCCTCGAACTTTTCTACAAAAAGCAAGACTACTTCATACGGTGCCATGCATTTACAAATATGAGTACTTTTATCAAATATTTCTTTTGTACTTTTAGTGTCGTCTACCGCGATAAGTATTTTTTTCATATCCCACCCGCAGGTATGTTTTTACAAGAAATAAAAGATTACTTACTGGGCACCATAACCACCTACCGCAGGAGCGCCGTAGCCACCTGAAGCAGGAGCGCCGTAGCCACCTGCAGCAGGAGCACCGTAGCCACCTGAAGCAGGAGCACCGTAACCACCTGATGCAGGGGCACCGTAGCCACCGGAAGAGGAAGCACCGTAACCACCGGAAGAGGAAGAGCCGTAGCCGCCTGTATCACCTCCAGCAGAGCTGGCCTGAGTCTGTACGCTGTGTCGAACGGACTCAATATCTGTAGGCGCTATGCTGTAGCCTATTATAAAGCCCAATATACCCACCAACATCATTAAGATAACCGCAAAACTCGTTTTCATCTGTCCCTCCTAATAATATGGGATATTCTTATGCAATTGATATCCCTTTGGCTATTAGCCCTTTTCAATTCTTAATTTAATTTTGCCACCCTCTGTCGAATCGTCGAGAATATCATGACCAGCGGAGTCAATCATCTGGACTATTGTTTCCTTGGAAGAGGGATTATCGAAAGTAACATTCAGAATGTCGCCTTCATTTATTTTTTCCAGAGACTTCTTGGTGTACAGCTGTGGGTGGGGACAAACAAATCCGCATACATCCAGGTTATATTCAGTGTCGCTTATTTTATCGAACTTTACGTCTGCCATGGTACTTTCCTCCTAGAGTGTTGTAAGTTGTAATACATTATATTGTGCTTAGAAGTCTGCCATTTCTTTTTGCATTTGTCGTTCGGTCCACCAGTTTAGGAATTTCACACCGAAAAAGGCTCCGACAACCATACCGGTACCATAAACCCAACCGTTGGGATCGCCGCCTGCGGCACGGATAAAAAAACCACCGATGTTGCAGCCTAGTGAAGGACGCGAACCAAAACCCATTAATAAGCCGCCGGAAAATCCCCATATAACAAGTTCCAAAGAGGGAATTTTAAACTTGTATTCGTTGTTTAGGCGAGCCATAACCATGGCCCCCAAGATAATCCCGAGCGACATCCACAGAGCAGGGTTGCGCCAAAGTTCAGGAAGACCGTTTACATAACCGAAAAACATGTTGTCGTGCATGTTCCAACCAAATTTCTCAAGAATCCATGCACCGACCTGACCTTCCTGGCTGGTAATATACCAGTAACCGGGATCAAAAACTGTTCCCTTGAGTGATACATCGGAAAAATGGCCCATGCGTTGCAGAAGGGTACCGAAGTTCTTGACTCCGAATTTCTGCTGCATACCGGCCATGGTCAGAATGTGCAGACCGGCAGTAATACCAACCAACACTCCCATGAGGCTGGTACGCTTGGAAGCAGTTATCATTGACCACATGCCTGCGAATTCGTCGGACAGGCCTGTATTAGGCTCCAGCCCTTCTTTCTTCATCGCTTTTTTCTTTCTCTTCATGAACACCTTTCTGGGGAAGAAATAGTAGATGATGCACATGATGAGCAGGGCGGGAATTATGGAATTGATAAGAGCGTTGCCAACGAAGTAATGGATATTCGACGGATGACCCCCGGAGATAAGCTTGGCAATTGTAAATTGGGGCTTGTGCCAGACATAGCCCACAAGATAGTGGTCAAACCAGGAGTTTATCGGTATTTCTACTCCGGAACCCGCCTTGATGGCTGCCGCCGTCTGCATAGCCTTGTCAACCCAAGACTGGGGCATCAGGTTGTTGAAAATACCCCCGACATCTACAAATATTGCCTGACCAAGGCAGAGGCCGAAAATTACGGCCAGCAGGGAGGTCATATTGCCCTCCCCAACCTTGTAGAGCGAGCCAGAGGCACAACCGCCGGCCAGAACCATGCCGACCCCAAATACCGAGCCGGATATCAGCATATGTATACCGAAGGGAGCGGCATGAAAGGTGCTCATGTTAACGGATTCAAGAATAGCCTGGACAACGCTGAAAAATATCAGGGCCACCAGAATTCCCACCGCCATCCTCGGCACGCCGGCTGCAAACAAGTCCCGCGAGGCAGACGCAAAACAAAACCTCCCATACTGCAGCATCATGCCATAGGCATAACCGAACCAGATATAAACGATCAGATACATATAGTATGTATCCGCTGCCCAATACAGCAGGCTGATCAAAACAAGAACCCCTGTAATCAGGAACGCCCACATGGTGTTTCTTTTCTCTTCCATACCTTTAGCCTCCCCCCCCAACAGTTTTTAATTCATAATTTATATTACTTTTTCTGCTTATGAATAACATTTGTGCGTCTTCCATAACCCCAAACAACCCACTATAACAAACAAGGCTGTTCTTCTGCGGTGGTGGAAGAGTGTGTCGCACAAAATAAATGAACCCTCACTCATTTCTGTAAGTTAGAGTGTATAATTTGTACTCAAATAAATGTCAAGCAAAAAGGTAGGTCTGTCTGGAGGGGAAAATACCGCGGCAGTATACGGTTTGTGTTGATTCGTACATGCCTGTTTCTCTTTAATGCCGGAGTGTTACATATCACTATGTGGTATATTTAAAATAAATTTTCAATGGAAAAAAACTGTGGCTTTCGTGCGGTGTGTAAAAATATTTGTAGCGCGGTCAAATATTTTATTATTTTCATAAACCTGAAGACTATTTTCTACTTCTGGTGTCAGAGGGGGTGCCTGCTGACTTGCAATAATGACAGCAGCTTTCTTCTTGGTGGGTGTTTTTTCAAGCCTGTTATAATACATATCGGGTAGACTATACTCCCAGGTAAACCGCAAAGATGAACTGCTGTATTTTTCCTTATCTGGCAGGTTTCGGTTACTGGTGACATTAATATCAGCATCTGAATAATAGTCAAGCAACGGAACCTGCACCTCAGGGTTGATAATATCTTCTCCAGAATAAAGTAAAATAACATCTATTTGGTCTACATCTAATGAATTTATAAAATAACCGGCATTTTTTACATTCATATCACTCATATTTTTCATAAACGGGAGATAGAACTGGTGGGCGACAAAAAGTGATGTTGTGACAACAGACCAGACAACAAACTGCCTCACCTTTACCCCGCTTATTTCTCTAACCCCACTGGCACCGAGCAGGGCGGCAACCGGAAACAACGGTAATGTATAGCGTATACGCTTGATTTCCATTATAAAAATAATAAGCAAAACACACCCCAGGCTCAGATATCGGAAATCTCGCCTTACAAGTGCAGTAAAAAAACCTAATATTGCTGAGACGATGATAAAAGGATGTGTCTGGAATAAAAAGGTGGACATATACCCCTCTCCCCAACGTCCAAGTCCGGGTTTTTGGTAAGTAAAAAGGAATCGAATCTGATCAACAAACACATCCTGCTTCATAAAGAAGATTAAGCCGATAAGAATGAAGGCCATTACCGCAACGGCAATTCCTCGACGCACTGTTTGTTTTACAGAAACAAGCAGGTATGAAAAAAATATGGCTACCGTTCCAGTCAAAAAAACCCAGGTCGAGAATTTGGCAAAAAATACAATAAACAGAGAAATAGCCGCCAGGCAGATTGTTGCAAACCCGCCTTTTTCAAGGGCCCAGCACAAGAGATACATTGCCAGTGTCAAAAAAAACATTGTGGGTACATCCACCAGCATGAGCGGAATCTGGGTGTACAGATACGGAAAACCAAGCATCAGTAGCCCCCCATAGAAGCCGGTTTCCTCGTCTTTCAACATTGTACTAAAGTAGTATACCAACAGGACTGTGGAGGCAAACAGCAAGGTAGTAAATAATTGAATAAAGATTCTGCTTTCACCTAAGAATTTGAAAATGAGGCCGTAAAAAAAAGGAATTAAGGGCAGGTCTGTCCAGACAAAAATCGCTTTTCCCCACTCAGAAAAAAAATACACTGGCCCATTAACAGCCAACAGCTTGGCCTGTGTAAAATACCTGGAAGCATCGACAATGACCTCAGGTTCTCCCCAGAAAAATGAAGCGCTGATAAATGAGAAAACAAAAAGAAAAACCGGTCTTTTCGCCAGCAAATTAAGTCGCGACAAAAAAAAAGCTGTCAACACTACACCCACAAGCATGAGAATAAAGAATAGCGGTTCAATGTTTTCAAAAGTCCATCGCCAACTGGTCAGGCGGTTGTCGTCAATTGAACGGCAGAAATAAAGAACTGGTGGAATCAGCATTGCAAATATCGCAACTGCAATATCACCATATCTGCTGTTCTCGTCTTTACTGCGCATTTTCGTCCCGCTTTCTCATCGACATCTGACTACATCTATAGACATGCCCGACAACATTTATTGCAAAGCGCTGGTCACTCACCTATAATTACTTTCACACACCACTCTACCTGTTGAAAATTAAAAGAACAATTAGAAAGATTGGGAATCATTATGAAAAACTCCGATACGGCCACTGTAGAAACAACCTTTCGGATAGAAGGTATAACGTGCACTGGTTGTGTAACAGACATGGAAAATATACTTTTGGATACGGATGGAATTAATGATGCCTCGATTGATTATGCCAAAGGCTTGATCACAATTAGCTACAACCCTGATGAAATAGATGAAAAAAAACTTATAAATAAAGTTGAAAAACTGGGTTTTCCTACAAAAAAAATATAGTAAAATGAATGGTCAATCCAATTAATTATGCCGTTATTTTGTTCAGAAATGACATCCGTTCAGAAGCCATACTGTTTAATTTTTGGCTGTATTGTTAATTTTGATGTTGACCACCTGTACCACACTGTGGTATAGGTCTCTATCTTGACGGATAGTGTTGATAAAATGAATATTCATTCAAGAAAATTTTTTCTTTGCTTGACAATGAGATATACAACAAACTATTTATGGGCTTCCGGCCTTTGCGCCGGATTTAATAAATTGGAACACCACAAAGCCTGTCTTTGTGGAAGGAAACTCTCTCTGATCCACCCTGGCGGATTACGAAAGAGGGTAAATGGACAAAACAAAAAACAAGGAGGTAATAAGAAAAATTTGTTCAGTTCACTTTTTTATGACCAAGAATAAGAAAAATTAATACGGGGAGGAAACATGAAAAAAGTAATATCTACAGTTGCGGCTTTAGCTTTTGTTGCTGGTGGTTATCTTGCGTACTCTACTTCTGATTCCAACAATCAGATTGCTACTGCAAGCGAAAAAATTAAAACTTATGATGCTACAGTGTACATTTCAGGTATGGGTGGACACTTCTCGGTAGCTGACCTTACCATCGACCCTAATGACACAAAGAACCCAATCAAGATAAAGGGGTTGGAAATGCTTGATATTGGCGGACAGGGTTACCCAACTCACGATGCTCGAATCGATGACAACGACCGAAACACCATGTTCTGGTCTACCTACAAGTTAGACACCTGGAAAGATAAAGGAGCCAAGGGTGGCAAACTGCATGTTGGTAAATCAAATCTCACAACCGGTGATGTTGTTAAAGACGTTGCCGTTGCTGCATCTGATCGCGCCAAATGGACCGGTGCCAACTACTGTGGTTCTGGTCAGTCTAAAACTTCTTTCATTCCTGTCTCCATGGCCAACGAAGGCTACATCGATGTATTTGATAAAAACACCTTGGAGCTGAAACATCGTGTACACTTTGATGACCTGGGAATCAAAGCGGGTGAAACCACATTCGCACATGGTATCAACACACCTGATTACTCAAAATTCCTGCTTACCGTCAACATCACACCAAATGGTTTTACAAAGTGGACAGGAAACACAAAGCTTATCATGCTTGATATGGCAGCGCTGGAAAACGGCAAGATCAAAAAACTTGCTGAAGCAACCATTACCGGCAAACCCAAAGATGCATCCGGCGGTACCATTACTTTCAGGCAGTACTTCTCACAAGATGGCAAGCATCTCTTCCAGTCCGGGGCTGACAGAGGATACCTCATCGACGCTAAAACCCTTAAGGTTCTCGATGAAATCACACCTCTGCCTGGTGAAAACCATGACATCATCCCGACACCTGATGGAAAATATGCTCTTCTTACACTGAGGGAGAAAGCCAAAGATCACGAAGGTAAAGATTCTACCGACGGAACCCTGATGCTTTATGATGTTGATGCGCGCAAGGTTGTAGGTAATACTGCATCTGTTTGCTTTGGTTGTCATAAAGGAGAAGGAATCGGCAAGGCTATACTCTGTGGTCTTGATGCCAACTGGAAATAAGTCTTTATAGTTTATTAAAATAAAGATATAGTGCCTAAGTTGGGGCATCGGTAGTTATATGCCGATGCCCCATTTTTTTGTGTTTTATAACGATAACAATAAAAAAAATGAAACAATATGAACAAGTTTAACATTCTGACCGTCGCCCTGAAAAACCTGAAACGAAAAACATTTAGAACCGGTGTGCTGGTCTTTGCCATAGGCCTTCTTGTAACTCTGTTAATTTTTGCAACCTCCTTTACAATAAGCGTTAGTTCAAGTCTCAAAAAAGCTTCTAACCGCCTTGGCGCCGACTTAATTATTGTACCTGAAGGAGCAAGGGGGTTTGCCGAAGAGTTTCTGCTCGAGTCTAAAAACACCTCTTTCTACATGCCCCAAGAGGTAATTGAGCGCGTTAAGCGAATTGAAGGTATTGTTACTACAACACACCAGACCTACCTTTCTTCCATTTCAGGGCTTTGCTGTGATATCGTTCCCACAAGGATTGTTGCCTTTAATCAGGATACAGATTTTATAATTTCTCCTTGGCTGGAGAAATCGTTTGGCCGCAAACTGGAAAAAGGGGAAGCGATTGCCGGGTTTGGTACAAGTGAAAACCTGGGTCTTGGTTTGTTGGATATTGAGGCCACTCTGTTCAATAACAGGTTTTCGATCGTCGGTGTGCTTGAAAAAACCGGCACAGGTTTGGATAATGCTTTGTTCATGACAGAAGAAAACCTGAAAAGCATTATTGACAGTGGCAACTCTCCCATTAAGAAAGGTGAAATTTCAATAATTTTTGCCAAAGTTAATCCTGGGAGTGATCCAGATTATGTCGGTCGGGTACTTGAGGGTAATATCGTTGAAGTTGATGTTGTGGCACGAAGCAACATGGGTGGAAAGTTTTTAAGTATTCTGGCTGATATCAATAAAATTTTTCTAATAACCATTCTACTTTCTTCTGTATTAACAGTGTTTTTGGTCTGGGCTATTTTTTCTGCTATTGCTAACGAACGCTCTAAGGAAATTGGAATCATGCGAGCACTTGGTGCTAAGGAAACTCACATCGTAAAACTATTCTTTCTTGAGGTACTAGTCCTTGGACTTTTGGGGAGCCTTGTTGGTGTTTTCTCGGGTACTTACCTTTCAGCCCTGTTGGCTGGCAGTTTTACCTTGGTAAAGAATATTTCGGCCTCCCTTGGTGTTGCAGAACAGATCGCGATTGCAATAATGGGGCTGGTTGTTGGGTGTGGAATATGTGTGGCTGGTGCCATGCTCCCTATTAATCGTATTAAAAAGATGGAACCATTGCTCGCAATTAAAGAGGAATAAATTGTCACTACTAGAAATAAAAAAACTTACCAAATCATTTACTGTCGGCGATACATCAACAACAGCTGTTGATAATATTTCTTTAATAGTTGAAAAGGGTGATTTTCTTTCTATCGTCGGCCACTCAGGTTCTGGAAAAACAACCTTTGTTTCAATCATTGGTGGTATTTTAAAACCTACATCTGGTGAGGTTCTTATAGATAACACGGACATTTGTTCTCTGAACGATGATCTGTTGTCTGAATACAGAAACATAAAAATTGGTTTCATGTTTCAGTTTGCAAGTCTTTTGCCCATGCTGACAGCAAAAGAAAATATACTTCTGCCCGGTATTTTCGGTTCGAACTCCCACCGAAATGGCGAAGATAAGGCCATTGAATATCTTAATATTGTTGGACTTCATGATAAAGTAAACTCATACCCCTCCCAGTTATCAGGGGGCCAGCAGCGCAGGGTCGCCATTGCTAGGGCTTTAATAAACAACCCGGATATATTACTTGCAGATGAACCCACTGGGGATCTGGATGAAGAAACTGAAAAAGATATTATGGATATATTTACAAAAATTAATACCGAAAAAAAAGTTTCGATCATCCTTATAACCCACAATACAGACCTGGCAAAAATGTCTAAAAAAATGCTCAGAATGAGCCATGGAAAACTTGAAGAGGTTTAATCTGTTTCGTGGAGAAGGTTTCTTAATACCTCATCATGAAATAGTGGTCTGAAATTTCTTATTTTTATATTGTCCCTTTGCGGATGAACCCTGTTGCTCAATAATACCATTACCAGTTCTTTATAAGGATCTATCCAGAATGATGTTCCAGTAAAACCTAGATGCCCAATACTTTCTTTAGTTATGTATTTTCCACCACTTGATTCTTTTTTCGAAGGTGTATCAAAACCAAGCGCCCAGGTACTATTCTCTACTTCTGTTTGCCTTTTTAAAAAATACTGTATATCTGATGTATTATAATTAGGGTGATGTGCTCTTCCCTGCAATTGATCCAAAATAAATGTTGTCAATTTAAGCACGCTTGTTATGTCACCAAAAAGACCAGCGTGTCCCGCAACACCCCCCACGGCGTAACAATTGTCATCATGAACCTCACCCCGTAATATTTTTTTTCTCCAACTACAATCCTCTGTAGCTGCAAAAATACCTGGTTTATTCTTCTTACTTTTATTTTTCAGGGGACAATAAAAGATACCATTTTCCAGTCCTAGAGGTTTCATTATTTTTTCCCTTACATAAACGTCTAGAAACTGACCTGATTTTTCCTCAACAATTTTCCCTAACAAAATATATCCTAAATCACTATAAATATTATTTGTACCCGGAGTGTAAACTAGAGGTTCATTTATTATCAACTCTATAACATCTTCATAGCTTTGTTTTTCCGATTTTTTTTCAAGTATTTCATAGTAGTTCTCGTGATCCTTAAAACCTGCACTATGAGACAGGATTTGTTGTAAGGTAATATTTTTTTTATCTGCACCTACATTAACGCGCAGGAGTGAAGAAAGTTTTTCATTAATATCTATTTTCTTATCTTTTATAAGACAAAGAACTGCAAGTGTTGTTGCAAAAGGCTTTGTAAGCGAAGCAAGATCAAAAAAAGTATTTATATCTACCCCTCTGGAACCCTGCATTAAATCAACTTTACCAAATGTAGAAATATAATTTTTTCTTTCGCGAGGTTTTCCGAAAGCAACCGCTGCCGCTGCACCGGTAAACACTTTATTTTTAACCCCATTTGCAAGTAAGGAATGAAGTTTTTTTTCTAGCGAAAAAAGCCTTTTATTTTTTTTATTCATACCTTTTTTATAAATACTATTTATTTATAATAATTTTAATATGTTAACTTTTATTATTATCGTTGAATTTTATATGTTTTTGAACTATAATTTTTGGAATTTTATATGTCTTTTTATTCTTTTTTTTTCAACATTTTTCATCGAGGTTTTGTTGAAAAAAATGTTAATTAAAAAGTATTTATTATTTTATGTTAATAACCTCTATTTTTAATATTTTTTTAATAATAAAAATTTAAAAAAAAACTTAATATTTTAAAAAATTTATACTTCTTTTCAACATATGAACACTCTTAATAAGAATAATAAATAAACATATATATAAAACTATTTAAAAAGAGGAACAAAAAACTATGTCATTAAAAACTACTATATTAAATGAAGATTTTTTAAAGGCTCTTAGTTCCTTACAAAGTATTACATCGAAAAAGGGCACAATGGCCATTCTTTCAAATGTACTTATCCAATCTAAAGATTCTTCATTAGAGCTTATAGGTACGGATCTGGAAGTTGGAATAAAACTCAATATTCCGGCAGAAATACATTCAGAAGGTTCTGTTTCCTTACCAGCTAAGAAAATTTTTGAAATAGTAAGGGAATCCGGATCTGACTCTATCACTTTGGAAGAATCAGATAATAACTGGGTAAAGATAACTGCTGGATCTAGTGTTTACAATCTTGCAGGAACTTCCGGAGACGAATATCCGGATTTTCCAGAATATGCTGAAGAAAACTTAGCCAAGATCTCTTCAGATATTTTAAAGGATATTATAGATAAAACTATCTATTCAGTGGCTCAGGAAAGAGAAAGTAATTATACCCTGACAGGACTTCTTCTGGAAAAGGAAGAAAAAAAATTATTAAGGATGGTTTCTTCAGATGGACACCGTTTATCGATAATGGAAGAAGAAGGGGAAAATAACCTGGATAAACTTATAATTGCAGATAATACAATTATCCCAAAAAAAGGAGTGGGCGAACTTAAAAAAATATCAGAAGGGGCAAGTGAAATATTACTTGGTTTTGATAAGAAACAAGTTGTTGCTAAACAAGATGATTCTGTTCTTATAGTTAGGCTTATGAATGGAGATTTTCCAGATTATAAAAGTATTTTAAAAGTTATTGACAGGGAAAGTTTTATTCAAATTGAAAGAATTCCATTATTGGAATCTCTAAAAAGGACAAACCTATTTACTGAAGATACTTTTAATGCAATAAAATTTGAAATTAAAAAAGATAAATTGATATTATCATCATCAAATATGGATTTTGGAAATGCTAAAGATGAAATTGATATTAAATATGATGGAGAAGAAATATCACTTGGTTTCAATTGCAAGTATTTTATTGAAACTTTAAACGTTATGGGTAGTGATGTAGTAAAAGTGTTTATAAATTCTGATCAAAGTCCTTGTTTAATTAGTTCAGATGAAGATGAAGGTTTTTCAAGTATAATTATGCCAATGAAAATTTAATATATTTTATTAATTTAATTATAGGAATCATACTGTGACACAAGAAAAGTATAGTGCTGAACAAATAAAGGTTTTAGATGGTCTTGAAGCTGTAAGAAAAAGACCAGCTATGTATATTGGAAATACAGCAGAAGAAGGATTACATCATCTGGTTTATGAAGTAGTTGATAACAGCATTGATGAAGCCTTAGCGGGTTATTGTTCCAAAATAAAAGTAACCATTCATCAAGACAACAGCGTTAGTGTTGAAGATAATGGAAGAGGTATTCCGGTAGATATGCATTCGGAGGGTGTTTCTGCCCTTGAATTGGTTATGACAACCTTGCATGCAGGCGGAAAGTTTGACCATTCTACATACAAAGTGTCCGGCGGTTTGCACGGTGTTGGTGTTTCAGTAGTTAATGCATTAAGCAAATACACAGTTGCTGAAGTAAAAAGAGGCGGCAAGGTTCATAGACAAACATACAAATATGGTGAAAAAGAGAAAGAAATAGAAGTGGTAGGTGACACAACACTTACGGGGACAACGATAACCTTTAGTCCGGACCCTGAAATATTTTCTGAAACAACAACTTACAAATATGAAGTGATTCAGGTCCGTCTTCGTGAACTGGCATTTTTGAACAGAAATGTCAAAATAATGCTCAAAGACGAAAGAAGTGGTGCAGAAGATGATTTTCATTATAAAGGAGGCATCGAAGAATACGTTGAATACCTGAACAGGAAAAGAACAGCAATTCATACAACCCCTATATTAATTACGGGGGAAAAGGATATGGTCCAGGTAGAAATAGGTTTTCAATACTACGATGGATATTCCGAACGCCTTTTTTCCTTTGTAAATAATATCAATACAAAAGAGGGTGGAACCCATGTAGCAGGATTCAGGGCTTCACTTACTAAATGTATTAACAGGTATGCTAGTGATGATGTTGTCCCGAAAAACCTAAAAGAAAAAATGGGTGGGGATGATGTCAGGGAAGGAATAACCTGCGTAATTTCTGTGCGTGTTCCGGACCCACAGTTTGAAGGTCAGACGAAGACAAAACTTGGCAACAGTGAAGTTAAGTCGATTGTAGAATCAATTTGTAACGAAAAACTATCAATTTATCTTGAGCAGAATCCACAAGTTGCAAGAAAAATTCTCTCCAAGGCAGTTGATGCGGCAAGAGCAAGAGAAGCTGCGAGAAGAGCGAAGGAACTTACTCGGAAGAAAGGCTCCAGTATTGACCTGTTGATGGCAGGCAAACTTGCCGAATGTCAGGAAAAGGATCCATCAAAAAGAGAAATATTTCTTGTGGAGGGCGACTCTGCTGGGGGTAGTGCAAAACAGGGAAGAGATAGAGCCTGCCAGGCCATTCTACCCTTGCGTGGCAAGATAATGAATGTTGAAAAAGCCCGTTTCGACAAAATTCTTGCAAGTGAAGAAATCAAACAGATTATAGCTGCCTTAGGTTCCGGTATCGGGCGTGATGAGTTTGATCTGGAAAAACTTAGATATCATAAAATAATTATAATGACAGACGCTGATGTTGACGGGGCACACATACGTACATTGCTGCTCACGTTTTTCTATCGCCAGATGCTGCCCCTGGTCGAAGGGGGATTTATATACATTGGACAACCGCCTTTGTACCGGCTCGCCCGTGGCAAAAAAGAACAATTTTTTACAGACGAGGAATCCCTCAATAAATTTCTCTACCATCAGGCAAGCACATTGATGTCTGTAACTGTTCAGGGAAATAATGAAAAAATTGAAGGTGATAACCTTATAGAATTGTTGAAAAAGTTGAACGGTCATTTAAAAATAATAGATTACCTGGACAGAATCAGCCTTTGGGAAGAAATTGTACACTTTCTGCTGGACAACAATGTAAACACAGCCGACCAGTTTTCAGAGGAAGACTTTGTTCGTGAACTGAAAGAAAAACTAACCGGGCCAGAGCTAATACTTGGCAACATAAGACCTTGCAGATGGAAACCCAGTTGTTACGAGTTTGATGCAGCCATAAAAGATAAAGCCCATATGGTAGTTACCATTGGCCCTGAGATACCGCTTATTTCAGAGTATCGCTCAGCTATTACCCTTTATCCGCAAATTAACAAATATCTATCAAAAGAGTTTGTTGTAGAAACGGCTAACCAACAGATTGCGGCCAGTAACTGGCGTAACCTGTTGTCTGTAATTCGTAAGGAATCATTTAAGGGAAGCTCTTTTCAGCGCTACAAAGGTCTCGGTGAGATGAACCCTGAGCAGCTCTGGGAAACAACAATGGATCCCGAAAAAAGAACGCTGTTACAGGTGCAGGTTGAGGATGCTGAAAATGCTGACGATATCTTCACAACTCTGATGGGAGAAAAAGTTGAGCCCCGACGTGAATTCATTCAAAAACATGCTCTTGAAGTAACAGAATTGGACATTTAATCATTTTGAATAGTAAACAAAGCTAAAAATCATAGAATATATCTTTGGGTTATAAAAAGGAGCATTAGGTGGAAGAAAAAGAAATATCAGAGTCTTTGACGGTATCACTGGAGAAGGAACTTCAGAAATCATATCTTGATTATGCAATGAGCGTTATCGTTGGCAGGGCCCTTCCTGACGTTCGTGACGGTTTGAAGCCTGTTCACCGGCGAGCTCTGTATGCCATGCGAGAGCTCAACAATTATCACAATCGCCCTTATCTGAAATCCGCCAGAATTGTCGGTGATGTAATAGGTAAATATCACCCTCATGGTGATACAGCAGCTTATGATACTATTGTAAGGATGGCGCAGGATTTTTCATTGCGTTATCCACTGGTTGACGGTCAGGGCAACTTTGGTTCGATTGATGGCGATTCTCCTGCAGCCATGCGTTATACAGAAGCCCGCATGACAAAACTCGACCAGGAAATTATTGCCGACCTTGAAAAAGAAACCGTTGATTTTGTTCCAAACTACGATAACTCCCTGACAGAGCCTATAGTTTTCCCGACAAAAATTCCTAACCTGTTAATAAACGGGTCATCTGGTATTGCCGTTGGTATGGCCACAAATATTCCGCCCCACAATCTGACAGAGGTTATGGATGGTCTGATAGCCATGATTGACGACCCAAACGTAACAGTTCACCAGCTGACTACTATCATCAGTGGGCCCGATTTTCCAACCGGAGCCTTTATCTGCGGTCAAGCGGGTATCAGGGAAGCGTATGAAACAGGCCGAGGCTCACTATTGCTTCGGGCAAAATCTCATGTCGAAGAACGTGCCAAGGGGACAAGAGAATCCATAGTTATCACAGAGATTCCATATATGCAGAACAAGGCCACCCTGGTTGAAAAAATTGCGATTCAGGTTAAGGACAAAAAAATTGAGGACATTGCGGAGATCAGGGATGAGTCGGATCGACAGGGCATGCGTATTGTTCTTGATCTGAAAAAAGATGCCATTTCCGAGGTGGTATTAAACCAGCTATACAAGCAAACGCCATTACAGAGAAGCTTCGGCATAATCCTGCTTTCAATTGTTAATAACAAACCGGAAATTCTTAATATCAAACAGATTCTCCAGCACTTCCTCCTGCATCGCAGGACAATCGTGTATCGACGCACGGCATATGATTTGAACAAGGCAGAAGCGCGAGCACATATTCTGCAAGGTCTTATAATTGCTATCAATAATATGGACGAAGTCGTAACATTGATCAAAGAATCTCCAAATCCCCAGGAAGCGAAAATCGGTTTAATGGATCGGTTTGAACTTTCGGAAATCCAGGCACAGTCAATTCTGGAAATGAGACTGCAACGGTTAACAGGTCTTGAACGTGAAAAAATAGTTAACGAGTTTGAAGAATTATCCAAGCAGATAGAATGGCTTAACAAAATTCTGAGTGACGAAACCCTGGTAATGAAAATTATCCGTGATGAATTCACAGATATTAAGGAACAATACGGGGACGAACGCAGAACAGAAATAATTGAAGCTCCAGATGAAATTTTACCTGAGGACTTGATAACCCAGGAGGAAATGGTAGTTACCGTTACCCACTCTGGTTACATAAAGAGAAATCCTGCCAGCCTGTATCGTTCACAAAGGCGTGGAGGAAAAGGTGTGAAGGGAATCACAACCATTGAAGAAGATTTTGTCAGCAACCTTTACTCCGCCTCCACTCACGACATGTTTCTCTTTTTCACAAATCATGGAAAGGTTTTCTGGCGTAAGGTTTATCAAATACCCCAGGCGAGCAGAACAGCAAGGGGCAAGGCCATAGTAAACCTGCTTGAACTCACAGAGGGTGAAAAGGTGGCGGCTATTCTTCCTATTGCAGACTTTGATGCGGAAGAAAATAAAAACATATTTATGGTCACCAAGCTCGGCAGAGTGAAAAAGACCAATATAGATGAATTCAGAAGACCGCTTCGTAAAGGAAAGATAGCTCTTCGCATTAACGAGGGAGACGAAATTATTTCCGCAGTCGTCACCAGCGGTAAAAATGAACTTTTGCTGGTTTCCCGCAACGGCCTGTCAATACATTTTAGTGAAACAGATGTTCGGCCCATGGGACGAACAGCCGCCGGTGTAAAAGGAATAACTCTCCGACCAGGTGACGAGGTTGTTGGTGCCAATGTTTTATCAGAGGAATCTTCTATCATGATCGTAACTGAAAACGGATACGGAAAGAGAAGTGCTGTTGAAGAATATCGCCTGCAAAAACGTGGTGGCAAAGGAATTTTCGCAATCAAGGCAAGCGAAAGAAACGGCAAGGTTGTCGGGGTTATGCAGGTGGTTGACCAGGATGAGATTATGCTGATTGCCAATAGCGGTAAAATCATCCGTATGAATATGGAAAATGTGCGTGTTATTGGTAGAACCACACAAGGTGTCAGGCTGATCAACCTTCGCAAGGATGAAAAGGTGGTTGGTATGGATTGTGTTGCTGTTGATGATGAAATCGACGAGCTGGAAGGCGACGAGGAGTAGAATATGGGTGCTGAGCGCGTGGCGGTGATAGGTGCCGGTAGCTGGGGAACCGCACTTGTAAAACCGCTCAGCGACCTGGGACATGATGTAACCCTGTGGGGCCACCGCAAAGATCATATTGAAAATGTTATTAAAGATCGGGAAAACAAAAAATACCTTCCCGGGTTTTTGCTGAATGACAACGTAACTCCTGTTTCAGATCTCAAAGAAGCTGTATCCGGCTCAAGCTTCATTGTTATGGTAGTGCCCTCCCATGTATACAGGGAAGTATTCAGGCATATGCTCCCATATATTAACAAGGGAGCAACCATTGTATCCGCTGCAAAAGGAATAGAGAATAAAACCCTCCTTACCATGACTCATGTAATGGACGAAGAACTTAATGCCCCGGAAGAATATCACCTGGGAGTTCTTTCAGGTCCAAGCTTCGCCAAAGAGGTTGCAGCAGGAATTCCTACAGCTGTCACAGCTGCCTCGAAATCAAAAGAGGCGGCCCAGAACATCCAGAAAAAATTTTCTACTGAAAGATTTCGTGTTTACGCGTCAACAGATGTTGTTGGGGTGGAACTGGGTGGAGCTTTGAAGAATATTGTTGCCATAGCGGCAGGTATTTGTGATGGTCTTGGCTATGGCACCAATACCCGTGCGGCACTTATCACCAGGGGGTTGGCGGAGATAAGCCGTCTGGGTGTCAAACTGGGAGCTTCCCCGCTGACCTTCTCCGGGCTTGCAGGAATGGGTGATCTTGTTCTTACCTGTACCGGTGACTTGAGCCGTAACCGTTATGTCGGACTGAAGCTAGGTCAGGGTATGAAACTGGCTGCTATACTTGAAGAAATGGAGATGGTGGCCGAGGGCGTCAAAACAACAAAGTCCGCCTGGAACCTGGCTCGCAAGGTAGGCGTTGAAATGCCCATCCTTGATCAGATCTACGAAGTGATTTACAACGATAAAGAGTGTTCCGCCGCGGTCAGGGATCTTCTTGCCAGGGATCTGAAGCATGAAATATACGTGTAAATTATATTTATTCCGACCAGTCATTGTGTTCATATTGTTCGTGGTCAGGTTTGGGTGGCTTGGCCTCATCAATCCTTGCGTTAATCCACTTGAGAACCTTATCGAATTCTTCAGCAAGCCCCTGTAGTGCTTTGCCCCTGTGGCTCACCTTGTTTTTTTCATCCACAGATATTTCAGCAAATGTTTTACTGAAGGGGGGATAATAAAACACCGGATCATAACCAAAACCTTCTTCTCCTTGCGGTTCTTCAGTTATTACCCCCTCACACCTGCCTTCATATGTCAGGGCCGGCCCACTTGGTACAGCAATTGACAGCACACACTCAAAAGCGGCAGCTCGATTTTCTTTTCCTTTCATTTCCGCAAGAAGCTTATCAATGTTGTCTTTGTCTGTGGCGTTTTCACCGGCGTACCTGGCCGATCTGACTCCCGGGTTACCGTCCAGCGCTTCGACCACCAGGCCGGAATCATCAGAAATGGCAGGTATTCCCAATACCTTTGCAGTAAAAGATGCCTTTTTATATGCGTTGTCATCAAAGGTTTCACCATCCTCTATAACTTCTGGTATCGGGCCGAAGTCACTTAAACTTTTTATCTCGACGGGAAAGTTTTTCAAAACTTTTTGCAGCTCTTTTACTTTCCCGGCATTGTGGGTTGCCAGAACAATCATATTAACCATTGATATTTTCTCCTCCTGTATCTTTCAGCATTGAATCGGGTTGTTAAGTTAATCGATTATATATTATGACAGCTTTTTACAGGGAAGGAAATTTTTTTGTTTCACTTGATTATTTACGTTGTATGATGGGTGTTACCGAAAGCAATATAAGTAAAGTCGATACATTCTTTTAGGAGGTTCTATATATGGCAGAGATAAAAAGCACTCTGGAAAAAGTAATGGAGCGTGTAGCTGCCATGGGTAATGCTTCTCCTAAAGAGGTTGAAGATGAAGAATTATTGAAAAGCGGTATGAAGCTCGCGGCCCAATATTTACAGAACAAGTTGCCGGAACCTGAAAAAACCCTTTATGACACCCTCTCGGGCTATCCGGGAAATGAACAACTTCAGATTCGCAAAGGAGTAATCCAGGTTCTTTTGAGGAATATTGTTTTGCCAAGAGAGGAAAACCTTGAAAGATCGGAGAGAGCAATACAGGGTTTGATAGATGTTGGCGGTGGGAGTGGAGACCTTGTTGCAGTAATGCAAGACATGCAACAGATTCTTGGCCAGTATATTCAGCATCGCACACAAATGCAGGAACAGCTCGAAACAGCGTTTAAGCAACAGTTGGAACAGGCTGCAGCTCAACAACAAGGTTTTTCCGGTAGTGTTGAACCTACACTCCATCCCAAATTTGCCGAGGAATGGCAGCGGATAAAAGAAGAACTAAATGACCAGTATGGTCGGGCCCTTGATCAACACAAGGCCTTATTATCTGAAAGAATGACATAAAAGAAAAAATGGAAATTGAAATTTATCTTGAAATGGATAAGGCCGACCAGGTTGACTATGACAATATTATAAAGAGACTTCGACAATGGCATGCCGAGGGAGCTGAAGTTCGCTATGATAAAAAATGCTTTGGGCGGTTTACAGTTATAAAAGAACCGGACCGCTATCGGATTGACCTTGGAAATGTCGAACCGGTTGCCGCGCTCCGTGAATTGCACGCCAGCCTTTATCGTTTCGGAGTTAAGTTATTTGTTCACTTCATTCCGTAAGTTGTAATACCCGAATATATTATAAATGAAATTAATTCTTGCTCAAATCAGGGCAACTCTGAAAAGAAAAAAGCTTGATGCTTTACTGGTTACTCAGCCCGAAAACCGCCGATATATCAGTGGATATACAGGAGCAGATGTTTCCATTGCAGAAACATCGGGAGTACTCTTAATACCTGTTAACGACACCCCCCTTTTGTTTACCGATTCACGCTATAAGCTGCAGGCAGAATCAGAAGCGTCTGATTTTGAAGTTATGCTATATCCAAACGGCCTCATAGCACTTCTGAAGA
>CALZHP010000039.1 GCA_945787325.1 uncultured Desulfobulbaceae bacterium | reverse complement strand
CCATGGATATACGGTCGTCCTCGGTTTCTCCAAGACCCATGATACCTCCGGAACACACTTCGAGACCCGCTTGTTGTGCCGCTTGGATAGTTTCAACACGTTCTTCGAATGTGTGCGTAGTAGCAACCTGTGGGAAAAACTCTTTTGAGGTCTCGAGGTTGTGATGGTATCTTACGAGTCCGGCATTGCGAAGGCGCTCAAGGTTCTTACAGTCCATGACACCAAGGGACGCGCAAACCTTTATGTCGACCTCACTGATGATGTCTTCGATAATGGCGGCAATTCTTTCGGTTTCTTTAGTATTGGTACCCCTGCCGCTGGTGACTATAGAGAAATGCATAGCTCCTATTTCTTTGGCCTCTTTGGCGGCGGCAACTATTTCTTCGCTGCTTTTCATGGGATAGACAGGGGTGTCTGTCTTGTAATGGGCGGATTGTACACAGAAACGGCAGTCTTCACTGCATTGCCCGGACTTGGCATTTATGATACTGCACAGCGAAAATTGTTTGCCGCGATATTTTAACTTGGCCTTTCTAGCCCTCTCCATGAGGTCGCAAAGCTGTAAAGAACGTAATTCATTAATTTCATGGGGTTTGGGGTGGTGTGATGTCGTATTCATTTTCTTTTCCCTGGCCGCTTTTTCAGGCCGAAAATTCCGTTGCGGTTTTTGCTGGTAAAGGCAGGCCCCCCCCCACCGTAACCTCGCCTGTTTTTGCGTTTCCGCCCGGGCTTTACATGTTTAGCGGCTGTATCTGCCGCAATTGAAGCTATTGTTGACAAATCAACTCGATGCCCCCCTTGTGATTCGCGATACATACGGAAAAACAACATACATGAGTTGTAATAACTTTTTCTTCTCAACCATTTAGGCCATTTCTTGCTTTTCGAAAACTGTCTGAAGAGCGAAAGGTTTGCCGTTAATGTTGATATACTTTCTTTCAAACCACGTTTGATGCTCAAATGCTCCAGATTTCTATTCATTTTTTCCCGGATTTCTCTGGAATACCTGTAGGCCTCAGAACTTTTCAGGTCTGCATCAATCAGGTGCATTTCAGCTTCTATCCAGGGAAGCAGAAACAATGCCAGCAAAATATCCTCTGGGATTTTGATCCCGTGCTTATGTATCCGGTCGGCAACTGCCAGAAGATCAAGGAGAAGTTTCCGGGTTGTTGAAGATGAGACATCTTCAGTAAGATGATTCTCATAAAACGGAAAAACAACCACCAGCAGTCCGCTGTCAATAGCAAGCTTTGCCCAGGATTTGCTGGCTCCACCGCGCAAGTCCTTTGTAAATTCATCACGAATCCTGGAGACAGGGCAGAGCCTTAATTTCTCTCGGTGTTCACGGATAGCCCGCCAGGTATTATCCTCAATAGCAAAATTGTTGCGGGCGGCATGTCGGATTACCCGCATCATTCGCACCGGGTCCCTGGTAATACGCCTTTCGGGGTTTCCGATTATCCTGATGATACCTTTGTCTAGATCTTCAACACCACCAGTATAATCGATTATGGTGAAATTTTGTATTTCGTAAAAAAGCGAATTAATAGTCAAATCACGCCTGAAAGCATCTTCCACCGGCGAACCGAAGGTGTTGTTGGCAGCCAGCACTTTATCTGTACCGTCGCCGTTGCCTTCATCAAACTCACTTCGTTTCCTGAAAGTTGAAACTTCGATTATTTTACCACCCCGGAAAAATACCTGAACCAGACGAAATCGCCTGCCAATGAGTCTGCTGTTTTTGAACAGCTTCCGAAGCTGGCCGGGCCTGGCGTCTGTGCTGATATCAAAATCCTTTGGAGTTTTCCCAAGGTAAAGATCACGAACTCCGCCACCGACGAGGAAGGCAACATGACCGGCATCACGCAATCTGTATAACACTTTAAGTGCTTCCCTATCGATATTTTTCCTTGAAATAGGGTGGTCAGAACGAGGAATGATTCGAGGTGCCGTATCGTAGAAATGCTGCACAGAGGTATTCTTTTCAATCTCCGATGCGGTGGGCATATGATCTACCAAAATAATAATATGAGGCAGGCTAATAAGGTGTTGAAGGCTCCCTGTAAACCGATTCAGCCTGTGAAACAAACATATCGAAAACTTCTTGAACGGTCAGGATTTTGTTCATTTTGTGTACATTTTCACCCGAGAAGACAAGTCCTTCTTCAACATTGCCTCCGTGAGAATTCATTAGCCGTTCACTAATGCAATAGACATGGTCGCATTTTTTCAGGCATTTGTATTTACATTCTTTTGCGCCCAAGTCCTCACCTTGTGCCAACTTATCAACAAATGGGGTCTTTATAGCTCGGCCAGGAAGACCTACCGGTGATCTTACGAGGGAGATGTCTTCTTCTTTGGCGTCCAAAAATGCCTGTTTAAATTCGTCGGAAACAGAGCATTCTTCGGTCAGGACGAAACGTGAAGCTATCTGTATGCCATCAGCGCCGTATTTGTCCATAATTTCAGCCATGTCATAACCGTCAGTAATGCCGCCTGCTGCTATGAGTGGAACTTTTTTAACTACCTGTCGGATTTTCGGGAGCAGGTCTCGTAGAGCAACATCAGTTCCCAGGTGACCGCCAGCCTCTTTAGCTTCCACAATTATTGCTGCGGCGCCCATTTTTTCGGCGAGTTTTGCAAATGATGGAGTTGAAACAATGGAGACGATAGGTGTGTTTGTTTCTTTACCGATTTTGAAAATGTCCCGTGAAAAACCGGCACCAGTGATGATCATATCCACCCCTGCTTCTATGGAACCCATAACCAGGTTGTAGAAATTCTTCATGGCGAACATGATGTTCACTGCGATAATGCCTTTGGTTGCTTCTTTGGCTTTGCGTATGTCAGCCTTCAATTCTTCGACAGGAATTGCTGAGCCGCCTATTGTGCCAATACCTCCACATTCTGCTACCGGTATTGCCAGGGCGGAGGTCGATACGCGAATTGACATGCCACCCTGGATAAGAGGAATCGGTGCCGTAAAGCCTCCGATAGTCAGTTGAGGCAGTTTCATGTATTTTCAAACTCCATTAAACATAAATTATTATTAAGGATAACGCGACAAATATGACCCGCTTCACGTTGTTTGTCAAGAGAAGGGTTTGTTAGTAAACGCTCTTTGTAATGTTTTTTCTGATTGCCTTTTCTTGACTTTTCTGTGGGATTGAGAGTAAAGTTGCCAGTTTTACAGTCAGAACCGGACATTCGATTGTGCGGAATCATTTAACATTCTTTTATCTTATGATTGCGAGAGGATTTCAAGTTGACCGTTAAGGGCCTGAAGGGTTTTAAAGATGTACTTCCAAATGAAGTACATCTTTGGCAGCATATAGAGAACACCGCCCGGAAAATATTTCACCGTTTTGGTTTTTCGGAGATAAAGGTGCCTATACTTGAAAAGACAGAGCTCTTTGCGCGGTCAATTGGAGAAGCCACGGATATCGTAGAAAAGGAAATGTACACCTTCCCTGACCGAAACGACATTTCAGTCACTATGCGACCGGAAGGAACCGCCTCGGTGTTGCGTGCTTATATTGAACATGGCATGCACGTCCTGCAATCCGGGCAACGGCTTTATACCATCGGGCCTATGTTCAGGTATGAACGTCCTCAAAAAGGGCGCCTTCGCCAGTTTCACCAAATGAGTGTTGAGGCTATCGGTTCAGGCCATCCCCGGGTAGATGCAGAAGTTATGGCAATGGCCTGGACACTTATGGAAGCACTTAGTCTTAATGTAAGCCTTGAAATTAATTCGCTGGGTTGCAGGGAGTGCAGGCCGGAATTTAAGAAAGCACTTGTTGAGTTTCTTGATAAACGGCAGGATAAGGTGTGCGCGGATTGTAATCGCCGCAGTAAAACGAATCCACTTCGGGTCCTTGACTGCAAAAGCGAGAACTGTCAGCAGCAGTATGTTGATGCTCCTTCAATTCTCGATCACCTGTGCGGGAGTTGCGAGGATCATTTTCTAGAAGTCAGAGAAGGGTTAGAGCTGCTTGGAATACACTATTCTGTTAACTCCAGAATGGTAAGGGGGTTGGATTATTACACCCGTACAACTTTTGAACTGATTACCAACGATCTTGGTGCCCAGAACGCTGTTGGTGCAGGCGGCAGATATGATGGACTTTTAGAACAGCTCGGTGGGCAGGACAAGCCGGGTGTCGGCTTTGCAGTTGGAATGGAGCGCCTGGTGCTTCTTGTTAATGAAGATATAATTAAGGCCGAAAAAAGAAAGCCGGATGTGTTTTTAATTACTTTGGGAGAGGACGCCGCCAGAAAAGGTTTTTCCCTGATGCATGGCCTGCGTGGTCAAGGTGCCAAGGTAAGCATGGACCATGATGGCCGCAGCATGAAGAGCCAGATGAAGCTTGCCGACAAACACGGTGCCCGTTATGTAATCATTCTTGGAGAGGATGAACTCGCCAATAATGAAGCACTACTGAAGAACATGGTTAGTGGTGAACAGGAAACGGTTGCCCTGTCGGACGATATGGGAACATGTTGTACCGGTATTTACGAGAGAATAAGAGTACGAACCATCAATACATAAAATTACCTTTAGTTTTATTGATAGCCACTTAAATACTATTTAGGAGAAAGAACTCATGGAATCCATGGGGGAGTTAAAGCGGAGCCATTTCTGCAATGATCTCAGCGCCGAAAATGTTGGTGAAGAAGTAACTTTAATGGGTTGGGTGCTGCGTCGCCGTGACCATGGTGGAGTGATTTTTATTGATCTCAGGGACCGATGGGGCATTACCCAGGTTGTTTTTAACCCTGAAGTTGAAAAAGAGGTCCACGCTAAGGCCCATGATCTCAGGAGCGAGTGGGTCCTGGCCGTTAAAGGAAGAGTTGAAAGGCGTCCCGATGATATGGAGAACCCAAACCTGAAAACAGGCGAAATTGAAGTGCTGGTTAGTGAACTTCGTATACTTAACACGAGTCAGACTCCTCCATTCCCACTTGATGAGGAAATGGAAGTTTCCGACAACCTGCGGTTGAAATATAGATACATGGATCTCAGGCGCCCCGGTATGGCTGCCAATATTATTACCAGGCATAATGCGACAAAGGCCATTCGTGATTACCTGAACAACAATAATTTCCTGGAGGTTGAAACACCGATCCTCACCAAATCCACACCTGAAGGAGCAAGGGACTATCTTGTACCAAGCCGTGTGAATGCCGGCAGATTTTTTGCCCTGCCTCAATCACCGCAGCTTTTCAAACAGCTTCTTATGGTATCTGGCATGGATAGGTATTTTCAGATCGTGAGATGTTTTCGTGATGAAGATCTGCGTGCCGACCGACAACCGGAATTCACCCAGGTGGATATGGAGCTTTCATTTATTGGAGAAGATGATATTTATAACGTTGCAGAAGGAATGATGAGCCACCTCTTTAAGGTTACCAGAGGTATTGATCTTGATACCCCCTTTGCGCGTATGACTTATGATGAAGCCATTGATCGCTTTGGGACAGACAGGCCCGATACACGATTTGGACTTGAACTCATCAGCCTTACAGATACGGTGAGAAACTGTGGTTTCCAAGTTTTCAGAACCGTGGTTGAAAAAGGTGGTCTGGTCAAAAGCATAAACGCAAAAAAATGCGCCCATTTCAGTCGTAAAGATCTTGATAATCTAACCGAATATGTTGGGCAATTCGGCGCAAAAGGCTTGGCCTGGGTGAAGGTTAAGGAGGAAGGGGAATGGCAGTCGCCAATTGCCAAATTTTTTACTGATGAAGAACGTGCGGATATGTCTGGAGTTCTGCAGGCTGAAGAAGGTGATCTACTTTTCTTTGTTGCTGACCAACCTGCAATTGTTAACCAGGCTCTAGCTGAACTAAGGTTGGAGCTTGCACGCCGGCTGAGTCTCGTAAATAAAGAAGTCTTCAACTTTATCTGGGTCACTGATTTTCCTTTGTTGGAATATGATCATGATGAAAAACGGCACACAGCCGTTCATCACCCGTTTACAGCACCTAAAGAGGAAGACCTTGGACTGCTTGATACCGATCCCGGTCAGGTTCGAAGCCGAGCTTATGATATGGTGCTGAACGGCAGCGAAATTGGTGGCGGCAGTATTCGTATTCATCAGAAACAGTTGCAGAGTAAGGTGTTTAATGCCCTGGGAATCAGCAATGAAGAGGCCGATGAAAAATTTGGCTTTCTGCTGCAGGCGCTCGAGTTGGGTGCACCTCCCCACGGCGGTATAGCCTTTGGTCTTGACAGGCTTCTGATGATTATATGCGAACGCGAATCAATAAGAGACGTTATAGCATTTCCGAAAACCCAGAAGGCCACCTGCCCGTTGACAGATGCGCCATCAAGTGTGGCCAGAAAGCAGCTAACCGAGTTATATCTCAGGCCTGACTGGGAATAATAAAAAATATCAAGGGAGGCAGCAAACCATGGGTGTTGTGCTGATGCTCCTCTCGTCAGCAAGTTTTGCGACCATGTCTGCCATGGTTAAAGGGTTGGGAACGGACATCCCTTTACAGCAGATGGTATTCCTGCGCTGTGTTCTGGCAATCCCGATTCTTCTTGCGGTTGTCATCATACGGGAAAGGCCCCTCCTGGTCAAAGCCAGAAAGCTTATTCTTATCCGTACCATCCTTGGCATGTCTGCCATGTACTGTTTCTTTTTCGCACTCACCCATATGCCTTTGGCCGATTGTGTTTTTATCGGCCGGACCCAGCCTTTGCTTATTGCCCTGTTTGCCCCTTTTGTTGTAGGTGAAAAAGCTCCCCGTGCAGCCTGGATTGCTATTGGGTGCGGTATTGCCGGAGTTATTCTGATCATGAAACCTGCCATACAGTGGCCGGTTGCTGCCTGGATAGCAATAGCAGCGGCACTCCTGTCGGCAGGGGCACATCTCATGGTTCGCCGACTCAACAGAACAGATTACCCCCTTGTCATTGTATTTAATTTTACTGTGTTAACTGCAATGCTCACTTCTTTCTGGGCGTTGCCAGGGTTTGAGGAAATGAGCAGTCGCCAATGGTTATTAGTTGCGGGCATTGCCATATTTGCCAGCCTTGGCCAGATCCTGATGACATCGGCATATGGAAAAGACCGCGCCCCCACTGTGGCTGCGGCAAGCTACTCCTCGGTTGTCCTGTCGGTCATATATGGATATCTGTTCTGGGGTGAGATCCCACAGGCGCTGGCGTGGGTCGGTGGATTGCTCATTATACTGGGTGGGCTGCAGCTGGTTTTTTCCAGAACACTGAGAGCAGAGTCTGCCAGGTAACTATTTGAAATGTTAATATGTGTTTTTGAAGTTCATTCAGCCCGTAACGCTTCGATGGGATCAAGCTTGGCAGCATTGCGGGCGGGAATTACACCTGCAGCCAAGCCGATAGAAGCGGCCAGCGTTTCGGCAAGCAGGGCATAAAACCAGGATGTGTGGGTCGGTAGAGCAGGGACAAAAATATCCAACAACCAGGCCCCTCCCCATCCGAGAATTAGGCCCGCGCAACCGCCGATAGATGAGAGAACCACAGCTTCACCAAGAAAAAGGGCCAATACCTGCTGTTTTGTCGCGCCCATTGCCCGCAGAAGGCCAATTTCAGCAGTTCTGTCCTTGACAGCGATGGTCATGATGGTGAAGATTCCGACACCACCGACCAAGAGTGATATGCCTCCCAGGGCGCCTACTGCCAAGGTCAGTTTTTCAAGTACATCACCGAGCACATCAAGCATCTGCTCCTGAGTAGTTATGGTGAAGTCTTCCGACCCGTGCCGTGCGATAAGTGTTTCACGAATTTTTTCCGCCATTGAAGAGCTGGTTGTACCTTCTGCATACAGAACGTCAACTTCCATAAGACTTTCCCTGTTAAACAGCTCCAGAGATTTGGCTGCAGGTATATATATTGAGTCATCCAGGTCGAAGCCCAGAATCTGCCCTTTCGATTCCATTGTGCCAATTACGCGAAAACGTGACCCGCCAATTCGAATGACACGGCCTAAAGGATTCGTTTCTCCGAATAGTTCCTTGCGAAGTTTACTGCCCAGCACAGCAAATGCCCGGGCGGCATTTTGATCGTCCTTGGGAAGAAATCGGCCAGACGCAACGTTGAATTGCCATACTGCAGGTGCATCAGGACCGACACCGTATATTGTTGTGCGGCGCTGTCGTTTCCCGTATTCAATCGGCCCATTACCTTGCACAACAGGTACGGTTGCCACCACATTCGGAAGCCGGCGTAGAAGTTCAGAGTCGTCCAAGGTAAGTGGGCGTACATTACCAATTACTGCTCCGGATATGCCGTGTGTTGTCGTTTTGCCAGGCACTATAGCGATGAGGTTGGTGCCGAATTGAGTAAATTCTCCCAAAACGAATTTGTGAACACCCTCGCCGATAGAGGTGAGGAGGATAACTGAGGTTATGCCAACAGCTATGCCGAGTGCCGTGAGAAAGCTTCGCATCCGATGGCTTATAATTGCACTGCCTGTCAGTTTGATAAAGTCTCCTGTCAGCATTTTACCTCCGGGAGAGTGACGTTACAGGATCCAGTTGTGCTGCACGTCGGGCTGGAATAAATCCGAAAAGAAGTCCTGTAACAAGAGCGACTCCGACTCCTGCGATGAGTGCCCAAAGAGGTGCATGCACCGGAAAATCAGGATAGGCCTGCATAACAAGCCAGTTGCTCAAGTATGCAAGCAACAGCCCGATAAAAGCACCTGCCAGGGCAAGAAAAGCTGTTTCGGTCAAAAACAACACCATGATCTGACTGGCTGGAGCACCCAGCGCTTTGAGAAGACCAATTTCTGCAGTGCGCTGAGATACTGCGACCAGCATGACGTTCATGATGAGGATCCCGGCCACAATGAGGCTGATGGCGCCAATGCCCCCAACAGACATGGTCAGAGCCAGAAATATTTTGTCAAAAGTTGCCAGTACTGCATCCTGAGATATGACAGTTACATCGTCCTCACCTTCATGCCGGGCGCGGATGGTATCGAGAATGATTTTCTTGGTACGAGTCAGGAGACTGTAATCACGGGGCTCCACCAGAATTCTGAAGAGGGAATTGGTATTGAAGAGTGATAGTGCCGATGCGACTGGAATGATGGCAAGGTCATCCATGTCAAGACCAAGAGAAACTCCTTCTGAGGCAAGAACGCCAATTACCCGAAAACGGCTGTCACCGATACGGACCCATTCTCCGATAGGGGTGATGTTACCGAACAATTCCTTGGCAAGTGTGCTTCCCAGTACGCAGACAGAAATAGCTCTTGTCGGGTCTGTTTCGGGTAGAAACGACCCCCTGCTCATCTGCAAGTGGCGGACATGCAGCATAATTGAAGTTGAACCAAGTATCGGTACCTCCCGTTCCCGTTGACGCCAAGATACAGGAGCTGAACCAACAGAGACCGGAGCTACATATCGGACAGCGTGGCTGCGGTATAATGAAAGGGCATCATCAAGTGTCAGGTCGCGCGGAGTTTCACCAGTGAGCGGCGGCGGCCCGCCGGTTGTTTCCGAGCGGCCGGGTAATACGATTAGCATATTGGTGCCAAGTGAAGCGAACTGGTTTGTAACATATCGTCGTGCTCCTTCACCGAGGGAGGTTAAAACTATTACCGAGGCAACGCCGATGGCCATGGCAAGGAGCATGAGAGAAGTGCGAAGTTTATATCCTGATAGTGCGCTTGTTGCAAAGTTTATTATATCAAGCGTTTTCATGGAGACTGTCCCTGGTAATCCTGCCGTCTTCCATGCGGATTCTACGTGAGGCCCTGCGGCCAAGTTCAGGATCATGGGTAACCATGATAAGAGTAAGGCCTTGATGATTAAGTTCTTCCAGAATGGATACAACATCATTTCCGGAAGATCTGTCAAGATTACCTGTAGGTTCGTCGGCGAGCAGGACTGCAGGATTGGTTACAGTGGCTCTTGCAATAGCAACACGCTGACGTTGACCGCCAGACAGCTGGTCCGGGCGGTGATGTGCCCTTTCACTCAATCCGAGTACACCAAGAATATCGCCAACTCTTTTGCGTCGTTCTGTAGGAGTTATACCGGAGAGTACGAGAGGTAGTTCAACATTTTCTGCGGCTGTAAGTCTTGGTACAAGGTGAAAAAACTGGAATACAAAACCGATTCGTTCTCTTCGTATTTGTGCCTGTTCCACATCATTCAGCTTGGTCACTTCACGATCTTCCAACAGATATTTACCGCTATCCGGTTGGTCGAGCAGTCCGATAGTATTAAGAAGGGTTGATTTCCCTGAGCCGGAAGGTCCCATGATGGAAATATACTCACCGGTTTTAACATCTAGCGATATGTCAGCCAAGGCATGCACCTTGGTATCGCCTACTGTGAAAATTCTATTTATTCCAGCCAGTTCAATCATTATATGTGCCTAGCCCGAATATTTCATGAGTAATTTTGAAAAGTTTGTATAACATCTTAATTTATCGACTGTACTAACACATTGCCAAAAGGTTTTTTGAAATCCAATTTGTCCCAAACAGGTGAAGTATTATTTTATTCAAAATTACTCACCCAAAGGGCGAGCCAATCAGGCCGAATCTACTTCTATTCAAAGCAATTCGAATACTTCAGTATAGCGAATCACTTTGAACCTCGTATCTTCAATCAACTTGACTCGTGAAATATCCAGGCTAGGCGCATGAATTTCAGTTCGGTTCTTCTATCTGAGCAAGGACGCCATCTTTCACGCCTTCCCGGTCAACAGATATGACGACCTCTTCATTTTCAGCAACGCCATTATTTATTTCTGTATATTCCCAATTTGAGAGGCCGGTTTCAACTTGCCTTTCTTCAAGCTTTTGTATATCAGGCAGGAATACAAAGACCTTTTTGTTATCAACAACCGCTTCACTTGGCACACGTAATACATCGGTACTTCTTCCGAGGATAACTTCAGCGTCAGCACTATAGCCTGGCAAAAGATCTTTCATATCATGTTTCTCAGTGAATTCAACTTCGATATCAACAGTACGTGCCTGCTTTTCACGGTCGAGCACATAGTCTGCAATGCGGCGCACGGTTCCCGGGAAATCTCGGTTGGCAAATGCATCAAGCGTTACACGGGCCTCCATACCGATACGAATTGCCGGTGCATCTACTTCGTCGATGGGCGCTGAAACATAATAACAATTTACATCAACCAGATCGATTGCCGGCAGGGTAGCAATTCCCGGAGGAGATGGTGTGACATATTCGCCTACTTCACCATTCACTTCAGCTATTATTCCATCGAAAGGAGCTATCAACATGGTGCGTTCTAAGCGGGCACGGGCGACTTTTTCTCTCTCGGTACTCACTTTGACGGAGGCCCGGGCTGCCTCACATTGGGCACGACTGGATTTTGCGGTGGTCAGTGTCTGATCTAATTGTTCTTCCGAGACAGCTCCTGTTTTTTTCAATTCCTCAAAACGTCTTGCCTGGCGGGCAGCAATATCAGCCTGCAGGCATGCAGCCTCAGCAGATGCTCGTGCTGCTGCTACTTCACTTTTGGCTAACTGAACTTCTGTTTTGCGGTCTTCGTTCCACAGGGAAAGAAGGAGAGTGCCAGCTTCAACTTTCATTCCTTCACGCACAGGAAGCTTGGATATCTGGCCGCCGACTTCCGGAGAAAGATATGCCCGGCGGCAGGATTTCACTGTGCCGGCACGCGTGTTGGCAACAGTAGATTCAACTATTCCGCGTTCAACTTTTTTTACAAGAACCAAAAGCGGCTTAGGCCTAGTATAGTAATATATGGCGATACCAATGGCCAGAATGACACACACCAGGATGAGGAAGCGTTTGAGGGTTTTGTTCATGGTGTCTCCCTGGATTAAAATTATTTAAGCAACCAGTGGGATAATGTCATATCCCAACTACTAACCGGAAGATTTTGTCCTATTAAGTATATCAGTTTGAAATGGTATATATTCCTTCATATATTCAAATATAATAATATTTTGTGTCTGGCAACTTTTTCGTCGGGAAATTATTGAATGAATATGTTTAAGAATGATAAATATTCAGCAATATCTTTCAACGTATGCAAATACTCATATCAATAGATGATATTGTCAGTATACGAATCTCAGAATAGCTGGTCGTGAAATATCCAGGATAGCGCTACTATACATTGGCAACAAGTGGTAGCGGCTGTTAGGGCTGCGAATTAGAGTAAATTACTTGCTTTTTCGGTAAGGAGTTCCTTTGGGACCTTCGATCACAACACGTGAGGCGGCCTGAAAATATGTAAATGGTCTGGCTTTGAGACTTATGATATTGTGAATACGTGTTGTGCCGGTAACTGGTGTTAATTGGTAATGATGTGAGCCCCTGCCGGCTACGGTCGCAATTTCGAAACTCTTGACTACCCAGCCAGGTTGTAGGACAAAATCTTCAAAGCATTGAAAGTTCTGAATTTTTTCTCTTGTTTTCCCGGATAAATCAATTGCACGGTATGTGCTGATTTCAACCAGTTCCCTGTCGGGTATAAAATATAATGAATGCCTCGCTTTCTTGCCTTTGATGTTATTTATCTGCACATATCCGTCGGTGCTGCGTAGACCACTGATGCCATTAGGTATACCGACTGAAATATACCTGTCAGTCCACGCAGTAATAATGCCCTGAAACACTTTGTCACCGAATATAAACTCCACATTTGAACTTTCTTTCTGAAATTGTCCGAAATTTCGGCCTTCCAAGGTGATGAAAGAGCCGGGTATAACCTCTCTGCTTGAAAGAGAAGATATAATTGGTTCAGTGGTCATGGGATTTAGGAGCGTTTCAATTGCCGGACCCCTGGAACTTCTGCCAGGCTTGATCCAGAGAATGGCTTTTGAGTGTTTAGAGTTTGCCACTTCCTGAAGGTATTCTGGAATGGTTGCAATTATGGTTTTATCATCCCACCTTGATATTGGGCAGGAATATCTGTATTGACCTATTATCAATTCGACTTTTCCGCGATAAGAAGTAAATCCTTTACCGCTGATTGTCAGGCGTTCACCAATCATCGGGGTTTCGGGAGAAAGAGAGTTGATGCGTGCAGGGAAGTCTTTGTCATTTTGTATTGTAAGGGCAGTCAGCTCTTGTGCTGAAACTGTAAGTGCAGCATCCTTGGCACTTATTATTTCCTGAGGGCCTTCAAATGACCCTTTTAAAATTTTGAGGGTGGAATCGGCCCGTTTGTTCAGTTGCTTTTTTTTGTCCCTGTTTGAAATAGTTTTTTTAACATGGGCTTCATATGGATCGGAATAATCGTATTTTGCCAACTCTTTAAGTGCCAGAAGCTTATCTAAATACGGAGATTTTTTTGCGGCAGTTTCAATTTTATGAGAATCGTTTTCAGGAAAAGCTGATCTGTCAAAATTCCAGCCAATTTCTTCTAATGACTTAGCCTTAAGAATTATTTGCAGAAAGTCACCAATATCTTGCGGCCCGCTATGACCAAGACTTGCAGGTGAATATAAAATGAGGGCTAACAGAACAAAGAATGGCAAGAATAAGAGGTTTTTCATCATTACAACTTTCCAGTAATGGCGATTTTCATTGTTGAGCAGCGTTCCCCACAGAAACAGTCAAAAGACTGGAGGAAACAGCAAATTACACCGATGATACTGCAACGTGTCAATTTTTCAATAAAAAAAAGATTATTCATTCTGGAAGCGAAGAGGGACGAAACCAGGTCGACACTACTTATCTGAAGCAGAAGAAGATTGACGGTTGTCAAAGTGAAACACAATATTTTATAAAAATTGCTGATCGTTAGTTATTATTTCAGCCTTACTTTTTAAATGTTCCATCCAGGCGGCAAGAAGGGCAGATTTTTTTTCTTCTGAAATCTGCTTATTGAATTCTTCTTGTTTTTCTCCGAAAATCTCAGCGGCGGGGGCGCTTTTTTCCATAAACTTGAATATGTAATAAGTTGTGCCGCTTTTTTCTACTTTTTCTGGATAAGGATTCTGGGAAGAAAGCTCGAAACCTTTATTGATTAAGGTGAGTGGAAGCTGCTGTGCCATACCGCTGGATGATGCTCTGGAGATATATTCTGATTCCTGAATAGAGGTGTTAAGCCTTTCTGCCTCAGAAATAATGCTTTCACCGCTTTTCAAGGCATCAAGCATCTCTTCCGCATTCGTTTTTGCAAGTAAATCAGACTGGTAGGTAATGAGATCATTTGTCACGTCATCTTTTGCAACTTCAAATGCTAATATTTCCTGGTCCTTGGCGTCCTGGCCAAAAAGTATTGCAAACCCCGTCGCGGTTTCGGTCAGTGAGCTGAGTTCACCTTTATTCAATGAAAAACCGGCGTTAACAAATGCCGGGTCTTTCAATACTCCCTGGACTTCATTGTCGCTTAAAATCGATCTTGAAAAGAAATCTGTTTCCAGGATGTTTATTTCACCAGATTCTGCATATTTTTGGAGACTGCCCGCCAGAATTATGTCCTCATATGCCTTGTTGGCCTTAGCGAGCATCTGACTCCTTGCTTTATCATTTTTTATGGTAGATTCGATTTGTTTTCGCGACTCATCAATGGTTTTAAGACGTGCAGGTTCGATCTTTGCCAGTTTGATAATATGAAAACCGAAACGGGTCTTAACTATATTGCTTATAGCACCTTCTTCCATTGAGAAGACAGCATCTTCAAAAGGTTTCACCATTTGGCCCCTTGAAAAGTTCCCAAGAGATCCGCCCTTGGGTGCGGATGGTCCCTCGGAATAATTTTTGGCAAGTTCAGCAAAGTCTTGCCCGTCCTTTGCTAACGCCAGAACTTTTTCCGCCTGTTCTCTTTTCTCTGCAAGTTCATTTTCCGAAGCATCTTCTTCTGCCTTAATGAGGATGTGACTTGCTGATCGTTTTTCCTGCACACTGAAGCGGTCCAGGTTTTTTCGGTAATAATCCTCAATGTCAGCATCCGTAATCACTATCATTTCAAGTGCTTCTGCGTAGGGGAAAAGCAGGTAGCTGAGTTTAACCTGTGGTTGGGACTTGTAGTTTTCCTTGTTTTTTTCGAAGTAATCAGCGAGCTCCTCATCACTAACTTTTACTTTTTCACGATAATCGGCTGCATTTAATGAGACAAATTCCAGCTTCATTTCTTCGTTTTCAAATATAAAACGCTCATTAAGTTCATCAGGCAATACCTTAGTAAACCTTTCAAGGTGTTTAACCAGCTTTTGAGTGATAAGGTCAGATCGCATTGATTGTTCAAACATTCCGGGAGTTATTCTGGATGCAGTCAGCATTGTCTGGTACTGCTGCATGTCGAAATAACCGTTAGTACTGAACGCTTCCATCTTTTCAATTGCCTGCTTCACTTCGATATCGCTAACAACTACACCCATTTCGCGCGCCCCTTGTCTGAGGAGAGCTCCCTGGATCAACTGGTTCAGGACCTGGGTTTTAATGTCGATTGTGTCCAACAGACCGTCCGGTATGGTTCCGCCAAATTGAGTGCGAAAATCGTTTATAGTGCGCTCGTAAGCATCTTGGTAATTCTGGACGGTAATGGCTTCATCGTTTACGGTTGCAACGGAATTACCACCACTATTCTGGTTTGTTCCAACACCCCAGAAGATGAATACAAGCGCAATAATTACAACCGTTCCCTGTATAAACGGTGATTGTGCCTTTCTGCGTAATATTTCCAGCATTTAAAATCTCCTTTCAGACATAAGCTATTATGGCGGCCATTTGTATGTATTGCTTTATTTTTGTCAGTTACCTATTGAGGAATATTTAGAAAAGTGCCTGCCGTGCAATAGGTGTATTAAAATAAAATTCAGCAGCAATATTGACTACTTTAAAAATCAACCCAACAACTTACTATAAAGCGCGTAATGATTGCCACTGAAAAATACAGAATCGGCGCAAAAGCGTACATCAAATTTGGTGCCAGAATTGGCCATGGATGCATGTTTTTTTGGGAGAGCTTTTATTTATTACATAATAACCACACGATAAAAATTTTATTTAAAAAAATAAAATAATTTATTGACAGGGCACCATATAGGGGGTAACTATCTCACTCGTATACCATATGTTGTGCATACCAGGTGATGAGGTGGTTTTTGCGAGGTGTACGTAAAAACGTCATGTAAGGCAAATTGGTAATCGTAAAAGTTAAGGGGGTTGTTATGGGCGTTGTAATGCCAATTAATGCAGAGATGGAGAAGAAGGGCGGTGTGGTAAAGGGTGATGTGTCGGGCAAGTCTGAAGCAACAGATCTTGCTCTTTTTGTTAGAACATCCCAGGAGGACATGACCGGTTGGAACCGGGAACGAATTGTAGATGCCCTCCTGCGTGAGACTTATGTAGACCGTGATACTGCAGAGCGAATCAGCATTGAGATAGAGGAAACCATTTCAACCGGCAAGGTTAAAACGGTTACCGGCCCCCTCATTCGTGAGATGGTCAACGCCAAACTCCTGGAGTACGGTTTGGAACAGGCCCGGCGTATGCATACACGTCTGGGTGTTCCTCTATATGATGTTGACCAGATGCTCGTTCATCCGAATAAGGAAAATGCCAATGTGCCGCATGGCCCTGAAGCAACCAACCTTACTTTGGCTGAAGGAATTAAAAAAGAATACGCACTGCTGCATGTTTTTTCATCAGACGTAGCCGATGCCCATTTGAATGGTGACCTGCATCTGCATGATCTCGGTTTTGTCGATCGACCGTACTGTTCCGGCCAATCCCTTGAATATATCAAGAAATTTGGTCTCAACCTCCCCCACGCATTAGCCATGGCCGGCCCGGCCAAGCACCCGGAAGTCCTCCTTGCGCATATGGTAAAGTTTGCCGCCGCCCTGCAGAGCCATTTTGCGGGTGCCATTGGTTGGGACGCGGTTAACCTTTTCTTTGCTCCTTATCTGGAGGAGTTGGATGACAAGCAGGTAAAGCAGCTGGCCCAGATGATGATTTATGAATTTTCTCAGCAGGCTGTCGCCCGTGGCGGACAAGCGATATTCTCTGACATTAATATCTACTGGGAAGTTCCCAAGCATTTTGAAAATGTCCCGGCTATTGGACCCGGTGGTGAATACACTGGTAAGACATATGGTGAATATGAAAAACAGGCGCAGCGTTTCGCATGGGCCCTGTTTGACACCTACAAGGAAGGCGATGCCTCAGGACGTCCTTTCTTTTTTCCGAAACCTCTTGTCCACATCACGGAAAAGTTTTTTGAAACAGAAGGGCATATGGATTTTCTGCATCACATCTGTGATGTCGCATCAGATAAAGGCAATACGTATTTCGTTTTTGATAGAGGCGAGACGGCAAAAATATCAGAATGCTGCCGGTTGAGCTTCAAACTTGAGGCCTCCGACCTTGAAGATGCCAAAGAGCCCTGGCGCATGCGATACTCAGCACTTCAGAACATCACAGTTAACCTTCCCAGGCTCGCTTACAAGGCTGATGGAGACGACACCAAGCTGTTCTCCCTGCTGACAGAACAGCTGATGCTGGCCGCAAAAGGTCATGAACAGAAAAAGAAATTTATTGAAAAACTGATGGCACATGGCGAAAACGGACCGCTGTCTCTTCTTGCCATGAAACTGGACGGCCAGACGTATCTGCGCTTGAAAAAATGCAGCTACCTTGTCGGCATGGTGGGACTCAATGAACTTGTTCGTGTACACATGGGACAGGAGGTGCATGACTCGGATGAGGCCATGAAGTTCGGTCTCAAAATTATTGCTCACATGAATATTCTTTGCAATAAAATGAGCGAAGAAACCGGTATGAAATTTGTGCTTGAGCAGACTCCTGCTGAAAGTACCTCCTACAGGTTTGCAAAGCTAGATTATGTTAACTATCCGGAGCAGTCAGCAAAAGTGCTCCAAGGTGATTTTGATAAAGGCGAGATATACTATACAAACTCAACCCTGTTTAATGTCGGTTCCCTCATGAATCCGATTGAAAGGGTAGAGCGAGAAGGTCTTTTTCATCCTCTTATCGAAGCCGGATCAATTACTCATATATGGTTGGGCGAAGCACAGCCGGATAAAGAAGCTCTCGCAAATTTTGTTATCAATATTTTCCGACATACTCAGAACGATCAGGTGGCGTTTTCACCGGAATTTACATCGTGTCTTGACTGCGGCAAAACAGCCAGAGGACTAAGCGAGGTGTGTTCCTATTGCGGTTCCGAACATGTAGACGGTATTACTCGGATTACCGGATATTTCACGAAAGTTTCAAGCTGGAATAAAGGTAAGTTGGGCGAGTTGCATGACCGCTATCGCAATGAGGGACATTTTGATGGGCAAGGGGCTGTCAACTAGTCAAATCACAAAAATGGAATGATCCCGGGTTCTGGGTGCATCCTCCCCAGTAACCGGGACCCGGGATCGCAAATCTATGCAGGAGAAAACGTCATGACATTATTTACCAAAGAAGATTGCTCCCTCTGTGGTCAGCTAAAACAACAATTTGATTTGTCTGCAATGAATGTGAAAGTTGAAGTCCTCACCCAGGATGACTCTGATGCTCTAGCACATCTGGCATGGCATAGTCTTGTTGAAACAGCACGCAAATCACTCCCCATCCTTGTACTGGATGACAGCTCTACTATTGCCGACTATAAAAATATTGAGCACCATCTCGCTGCCAGAGCCGATCAGCATGGTGTTTCATTCAGCATCACACCTGGCGGTCAGGGCTGTGAATCCGGTAGCTGTTCCTTCTGATTAAAGAGAGGAAAACATGTCAGAAATCAAGGGGTTTCTGGAGACATCCTTTCTGGATTGGCCCGGCCGCGTCAGTGCGGTGATGTTTCTCAGTGGCTGTAATTTCAGATGCCCTTTTTGCCATAATCATTCACTCGTTCTTGCTCCGGACAAACTGAACACAATAGACTTAGCTTATATATTGGATCGCCTCGCCAAATTCAAGAAATGGCTGGGCGGGGTTTGTGTTTCCGGCGGCGAGCCGACCCTTTCTTCTCAACTTCCTGTCGTATTGAGGAAGCTTAGAAGAGAAGGGTGGGCGGTAAAGCTTGATACAAATGGAACTCGGCCTCAAGTCTTATCCGAACTCCTTTCTGAAGGCCTTCTGGACATGGTTTCCATGGATGTCAAAGCACCACTCGATAGTAAAAAGTATAACAGCTGCGCGGGAACGACTGTTGACCTTGGCAGTGTGAAAAAAAGTATCTCGCTATTGAAAGCCAGCGACATTGATCTTGAGTTCCGAATGACAATACTTCCAAAGTTCCATTCGGAAAAAGACATAAGTGAGTGGGCAGAGTATCTACTGGACGGTGAATGTCTGAAAAGCCCACGATTGAAACTGCAAAATTTTAACCCTCGATCGACTTTGGATCCGCATCTTTTAGACGATGAACCGTTCGCTTCGAAAACCTTTGAGGAATTACAAAGACTTGTTGTGTAAACGATAAAGTAGAGCACAATAATAATAATTTTTTATTCAATGAAATCTTGACAAAAAATGGGCCCTATATTATGAAGGGTTATTCATTTTTATTTAAATTAACGCTACGGCAGAGATAAGACCCCGTTAACAATTACTTTCAATGTAAGGAGGAGCAGGATGGCAACTATTGAGCATAATGGAAAAAACTTTGAAGTTGATGAAGATGGTTTCCTGGCAAAGGGAATGGAAGAATGGAATGAGGATTGGGTTGACTATGTAAAAGGTATCGAAGGTATCAGCGAGTTGACCGATGAGCATCAGAAAGTTATCGACACTCTCCAAGAATACTACAAGAAGAACGGTATTGCTCCGATGGTACGTATTCTTTCTAAAACCACCGGTTTCCCTCTGAAGAGAATCTACGAACTCTTCCCATCAGGACCAGGTAAAGGAGCTTGTAAAATGGCAGGACTTCCTAAACCTACCGGTTGCGTTTAATCACAGAAACGCACATAAATTAAAAAAAGAGCAGGCATAAAGCCTGCTCTTTTTTTTTGCTTATCTCAAACAACTATTTAGTTATCTACTTTGAGAGCAATGATTCCTGCATGCTTTGGTGAATTTCTTCAACCTTAGCACCGTATTCTTCCGGTGAAATTTCTGCGCCCCGCAGACCTCCCCTCAGGTTTATTTCGGCAAGATATGTTTCATCTGTTGGTGATACCATCAGGTCAATGTGGGCATAAGGAAACCGTCCCCGCGACATAGCTTCTCTGCAAATCTCAAGTTGGCCAGTGCTTATTTCACTGGGCTTACTGCAGCCGCCGCAATGTAGGTTGTTGCGAAAGTTGTCGGGATTTGATCGCTGATAGGCCTCAAGATAATCTCCAAGCATGATTACTCTGATATCCCGGCAGTCCGCTAGATAAGGTTGAACAACAAATGGGTAAGGTATATTGTTAAATGAAGCCTGGTTGTAAACTTCCTCAATAGACGTCCAGATATTGATTCCAATGCCGGCGTTCTTGCGGTCGAGTTTGGTCACTACTTTAGTTACAGAATTTTTGTTGTAGAGAGAAATTGTGTCGAGCAGAGTGTGCTGGTCGTGAATTGCTCTTGTCAGTGGAACCATGTAGGTAGAAAAACATTGGGACTGCAGGGATTTTGATCTGCTTATCAGTTGTGACAGGGCGGATGGAATAATTTGTACACCGCGCTCAACCAGGTCAAGAAGTATGTATTCTTCGGTGGACCTTAGACTCACACGTCCGGTAACAATATCACCGCGACTTAATTCATGATATTGGGAAAAGAGTGAAGAGTTACTTCTGATTATACGCGGTTTTTGTTCATTCAAAAGAGCATTTCCAGAAAACGCTTATGAAATTGTGAAAGGTCTACACCACATTCACCGCAATAAAATTTAACGTCGCCCAGTACTTTGGATTCATCAACTTCCTGGCTGAAACTTCCATCATCATTCTGTATGTAACGGGTTGTTAAAAGAACATTATCAGCAACTTCAAGAAAATCACTGTTATTGCCGCATTCAGGACAAACGATTTTAATACTGTTCTTAATATCAATCACTGAAACTCTACTCGTATATTTATGGTTTCTGTTTTTATTCGTTCTTTTAAGGTTTTTATTTATACGCATAACATTTAATTTGTTGATACAAACATACCCACTATAAAACGGGTTGCTGTATTTTACTTTACAGGTTTTTAAAACGGTTACAGGTTAATTGAATTATTGTGGCTGGCTAATGTATGATAAACAATTAAAATTGTCAATATTGATACGCCCATTTTATAATCAGTATTTAATGCTGAAAGCACCAGTTAAACCAGTAGGAGATTCTTCTGTAATAATGATATTAGTGACTTGCGAGTGGGGCGAGCCCTGTTGAAGCCAGTTAGCCATATCTTCAACCTGTTGTTCTTCCCCCTCAATAATTGTTTCTACCGATCCGTCAAGTTTATTCCGGACCCAACCGGACAGGCCAAGCCTGGTTGCTTCTTCCTGAGTATAGGCACGAAAGAATACTCCCTGCACCCTGCCTTCAACTACTGCGTGAATGCGCTTGAGTGCCATGATTTTCTCCTTTTGTAGGTTCAACCTGGTGTAATTAAAAAAGGGAGAGCTGTTCCACGTTGTTCCGGTTATTTTCTCCGGCCAGAATTGTTTTGAAGTCCTGTTCCGATAATATTATCAGCCCCAATTCCTGGGCTTTTTTCAATTTGTTTCCGGGTTTTTCCCCGGCAACAACATGTGTTACTTTTTTACTGATTGCCGAAGCAACATGACCGCCCAGTTCTTTTACACGAGTTTTAGCTTCATCACGTGAAAAATCTTCCAATCCTCCGGTGAACAGAAATACCAATCCTGATAACGGCTTATCTTCTGAAAGGGAGGGCGCTTTATTAAATATAAACCCCTGCTGTAAGAGTTTCGATAACATATCTCTCTTTTCAATATTTTGAAAAAAGGAGACAAGTTCCGAAGCAATTTTTCCACCAATTCCATCAATTTGTAAAAGTTCACACCGTTCGGTCTCAATGTCATCTGGTGTTGTTGCTTCGGCGCTTTCAGTAAGTCGTTCCAAAGATCCGAAATGATTTTCAAGAAGGCTTGAAACTTCTTCCCCAACAAGTGGTATTCCGAGAGATCGAAGAAACCTTTCCATTGTTGTGTTTTTGCTGGATTCAATAGCATCAATCGCATTTTGTGCCGATAATTCAGCCCAGCCGTCTAGAACTTCAAGGTCTTGTTTTGTTAGAGTGTAGATATCAGGAATATCTTTAACCAGATCTGCATCGAATAATTGCTCGATTACTTTTTTCCCTAGCCCCTCTATATCCATGCCGGCCTTGGAAGTAAAATATATCAAGCCCTGCAACCTCTGGGCGGGACAGTTTTTATTTTGACAGCGGGTGGCAGCTTCTTTTTGTGATTTACCGGCTGAGTTGGCACCTTTTTTATCTTCTCTTACAAGTAGTACTCCGCAAGCAGGGCATTCTTTGAGCATTACGATTTTTACTTCATTACCAGTCCTTTCGGAGGTTATTGGTTTGATAACCTCCGGGATTACATCTCCAGCCCTCTGAATCAGCACTACATCACCAACCCGTAAATCCTTACTGTTGATCATGTCTTCGTTGTGAAGTGTGGCCCTGCTGACCGTGACGCCACCGACGGTTACGGGTTCAAGCAGGGCAACCGGTGTAACCACTCCCGTGCGTCCTACCTGAAACTCCACATCGTTCAGCCTGGTTGTCACTTGGGAAGCAGGAAATTTCCAGGCAATTGACCACCTCGGACTTCTCGCTGTATTTCCCAACCGGCGTTGCAAATTGAAAGAATCGACCTTGATGACCATACCGTCGATCTCATAGGGCAATTCCGGCCGCATGGAATTCAATTCATCATATAATCGGATAATCTCGTCAACGTTTTTGCATACTCTTCCAAGCTTGTTAACTTTAAAGCCAAGGCCCTGTAAATACTCAAGGAGCTCGCTCTGGGTATCGCATGGTATTTGTGAAGTGTCGCTTATGCCGTATACAAAAAAATCCAGGGGACGCTGGGCGGTTATTTTTGAATCCAGCTGTCTTAAAGAACCTGCAGCAGCATTTCTGGGATTGGCAAAGATGTTTTTTTCGTCCCGCATCTGCTGCTCATTTAATGCATTGAACCCATCCAATGAAAGGTATACCTCGCCACGTACCTCTAACTGTTCAGGTGTCTCAAATTTTGTATCTTCTCGCAATTTCAGTGGAATCGATGCAATGGTTTTCAGGTTGCTGGTGATATTCTCTCCGTTTTTACCATCGCCGCGGGTGGAGCCAAGAGTCATCACGCCTTGCTTGTATACTAATTCAACGGCTAGCCCATCAAGCTTCGGTTCAGCAGCATAGGTGATTGGATTGTCTGTTTTGAGAAATCTCTGCAGTCGTTTCTCGAATTCTCTCAGGTCATCTTCATTAAAGGCGTTATCCAGACTGAGCATGGGAACGGTATGCTCTACAGTCTCAAATTCAGAAAGTGGTATACCACCAACTCGCTGGCTGGGTGAGTCTGCTGTTACATGTTCCGGGTACTTTTTTTCAAGCTTAAGAAGTTCTTGAAAGAGCTTGTCGTATTCACCATCAGAAATAAGTGGGTCGTCAAGAACGTAGTACCTGTAAGCATGAAAATTGAGCTGATCCCGTAATTCTTTTAGGCGGTTTTTTTCTATTTCGGTCATATCAGAATAAATACTAAATTAGATCAAGAAGGTTTCACCAGCAATTTGCCTCCGCTTGCTATGTTTTCGTGCTTGTCTTCATCAATAAAGATAAGGATTGTATCCTTGGGTTTATTGGCAACCCTTGAAATTACGTCTGTAACACCCGCACATATTTCCTCTTTCTGTTCCCTGCTAAGTTCACCAGCTACACGAATATTCACGTACGGCATGAGACAATCCTCCTTTTTCAAATAGTTACTAATTTTTTGCATGCAATAGAAACTGTAATATGTCTTAATAATACGGAATTATACCTTCTGCAATTCAAGAAGGCTATCAAAGCTTTTCGGGATATTTTAAGTCTGTTTAAACATAATTAATGCTACATTATCGCTGTAGTGAAAACCAAAGAGCAGCGCATGAAAATACTTGTAACGGGAGGTGCAGGATATATTGGCAGCCACACCTGTCTTGAACTGCTGGAGGCGGGGTATGAAGTTGCTGTGGTTGATAATCTATCCAACAGCAGCCGGGAATCGCTGAACAGGGTTCAGGAAATTACCGGGAAGGAATTGCAATTTCACGAAGTAGACCTGTTGGATCGGGATACATTGCATGATGTTTTTAGCAGTAATACATTTGATGCGGTTATTCACTTTGCCGGCCTAAAGGCTGTAGGCGAATCGGTCAGCATTCCTCTCAAGTATTACCATAACAATATTATCGGGACCATTGTTCTCTGTGAAGTCATGCAGCAGCATGGTGTGAAGAAATTCGTCTTCAGTTCATCCGCCACAGTATATGGTGATCCACACTCCGTACCCATTACCGAAGATTTCCCTTTGTCGGCAACTAACCCATACGGGCAGACAAAACTTATTATCGAACAGATCCTGCAGGACATGCATGTTGCCGATAACACCATGAATGTTGCCCTTCTGCGTTATTTTAATCCAGTTGGGGCCCACAGCAGCGGCCGTATCGGCGAAGACCCAAACGATATACCAAACAACCTGATGCCGTATATTTCCCAGGTTGCAGTAGGTAAACTTGAGAAACTGTCAGTGTTCGGCAATGACTATCCCACCCCTGATGGTACCGGCGTGCGTGATTATATTCATGTTGTTGACCTGGCGCTTGGTCATTTGAAAGCGCTCGAGAAACTCAATGAAAGCCCAGGTGTCGTTATCTATAACCTGGGGACGGGCAGGGGATACAGCGTACTGGAAATGATTACCGCCTTCGAAAAGGCATCGGGGCGACCGGTACCCTACCAGATTGTCGAGCGTCGTTCAGGTGATATTGCCGCCTGTTATGCTGACCCATCCAAAGTAGAAAAAGAGTTGGGCTGGAAAGCCCAAAGAGATGTTGATGAAATGTGTGCAGACGGCTGGCGTTGGCAGTCTACGAACCCGAACGGTTATAAGTAGACTAGAAGTCAGTTGAAAATTTTTGAATACTTGTCTGCATCAGAATAGGCATTATCGATCATTTCCCGCGCCATTTCCTCGTCCATGGCATGTTCCTGAATACAGTCATTTATGAGTTGTTCCTCTCCATATTTTTCACCGCTGTATAAAATATGTGCGACAAGCCTTATTGCCGGATCTGCCGAAGTGTCATTTCCTTTTTTATGGTGGTCGGCAATTGCGTTTATCAAGTATTCCGGTAACCCCCACTGTTTGGCCATTGAAGCCCCTAAATATGCATGATCGTACCCCAGAGCATCTTTTTCTAGCTCAATAAGGGGGGCAGATTTGTCCTTGATCCATTTTTCAAGCACCGGATTATATTTTTTTGGCAAGGCCGAGGAGAGTAGGGGAATGCCCATGTCTTGAAGTAGTGCTGCCGTGAAACATTCCGCCTGGGTAGCTGAATGGAGGTGCAAGGCCAGCACACGGGCCAGGCTCGCTTTTCGGGCGGCGGTGATCCAGAATTTCTTGATATCAAATCCTTTTACCGAGGAGGCAGGAATAGTATCACTAATAGCAAACGACAGTACCATTGCTTCAAGGCGTGACCTTCCTAAAAGCGTAACACCATGCTGAAGATTGCTCACCTTGCTCATAAGCCCATAAACCGGTGAGTTTACTGTTTGTAATATTTTAATGTGAAGACCGGGATCCATCTGGATCTGGTTGGCGATTTCGGAGATAGAGGATTCCGGGTCTCTTATCATGGAGAGAACATTCATGACCGCAGCTGGAAAGCTCGGCAATGTGTAATTACCCAGCAGTTTTTCAAGTTCACTTTTTTTGCTTTTTTTCAGGAAGCGGAGAACCATTATATATTAATCACCTCGACGGGCCATCTTGTTGTTAAATAATGACAACATTCCTCCCAGCATGACGTACCCAAGGCAAACCTCAAGCATGGCAATGATACGACCAGCGGAGGAGAGTGGTACGTTATCACCATATCCAAGAGTTGTCAGCGTAACGACGCTGTAATAAAACGGTGATATCCATGTTCTGTTTGTGCCGTAGTCTATGCTTACCATTGTATATAGCCAGGCAAAAAACATTGTCAGGGCAAAGGTCCAGGCAAACCATAATTTCAAACTGCGCCCGCAATCGCTTGTTATCAGCCATAGATAATATAAGATATTGGCAAATCGACTTGAGTCACGAAACTCTTTCAGATAATTCTCATCGATGATATGGCGTCGCAGTCGATAAGCGCCGGCAAAATTGATGTCGCGAATATCCACTCCATACCATTCTGCGTGCTCAAAATCATGCAACTGCCTGAGGTGCGCTTCGCGAAGATCGCTATTGTTGAACATAACTCCAGTTACCCTGGAAAGTGACAGGTCGGCGCCGTAAAAGTTTGCGCCGGTAAAGTTAGCACCGGTACAGTCTGCTTCACGTATGCGACTATTGCTGAGATTGGTGCAGCTCATATCAGCGTGGCGCAGATTTGCCTTAGTTAGAGTTCCTCCCTCCAGGTCGGCATGGAACATCCTTGCACCCACCAGGGTCGACATGCCAAGTCCGATGTTTTTACCTTTTACTTCTTCCAGGTTTGCCTCGGTGAAATCGGAACCTGTAAATTCGGCTCCATGCAAATTAGCCTTATGCAGGCTTGCCCGCCTGAGATTGGTTTTGAAGAACCGTGAGTTGGAAAGGTCGGCAGTGGTTAGATCCGACTCAGATAAATCAGCACCAGAAAGGTCAAGGTTGCTCAAGTCTTCACCAACAAGAGATACCCCCCTAAAGTCAAGCCCGGCAGACTGGATCTGTCCATCTCTCAGCTGTTGCAGTATATCCAGAGCTTTGGTTCTTGGAATTGCTTTATAGGTCATGGCAGCATTATGTGACGAAGTTGGAATCCACTGTTTATGAGCAAATTCAAGTAACAATAATTTAATTATTGATATTATTCTTTTCGTCAGATGCTGTGTATTTATTAACAATAACTATTCTACGGCGGAAATTTTTGCAATCTCAAGGGAAAAAAGTCCCTCCTGGCGATCAGATATTATAATGCCAAATCTTTTTATGGCCGCT
>CALZHP010000038.1 GCA_945787325.1 uncultured Desulfobulbaceae bacterium | reverse complement strand
AAGCCAGATATCCGGTGGGCAGAAGCAGCGGGTTGCAGTAGCGCGAGCCTTGGTAACGAACGCCAAGCTGGTACTGGCGGATGAACCCACCGCCAATCTCGATCGGGAAACAGCTAACCGTATTATAGATATGATGAAAAAAATGCGGGATGAATTCCAGACCACTTTTATCTTTTCGACCCATGATCCCAAGGTGGTGAAAAATGCGGAAATTATTTTCACTATTGAGGATGGGAAACTCCAGAAAAGCACTAACGTAAATGGAGGTCAAAATGTTTAATATATTAAAAATAGCAACAAAGAATCTCTCCCGTTACCGTAGGCGCACAATATTGACCTCTTCACTTATAACCCTTGGTGTTGTCGCGGTCCTTCTTTTTGTCTCGGTTTCCGGTTCGTTCAAATCGATGATGATTGGACAGATCACCGATTCAATGCTGGGTCATTTGCAAATCCATCGCAAAGGGTACCTTGCTTCAATTGACAGCCTGCCCCTGAATAAAAATTTAACCGGAAAACAAATGGCTAAGGTTGAGGAGGTCCTGACCGAAGAGGAGGCTGTGGAGTCATATACCCTGCGCATCAAACTGGGCGCCATGTTCAGCAACTATGCGGAAACCACTAATATCCGGCTTAATGCGGTGCTGCCCGAAAAAGAATTGCAGTCTATGCCGCTGCTTGGCGATCGTGTTATCAAAGGCAAAAAGGAAGGTTTACTCAATAAAGGAGAGATTCTGCTGCCAGAGTTAATTGCCAAGGGTATGCAGGTAAAAGTCGGTGACACAATCGTACTGGTGGCCAACAATAAGGATGGATCAGTCAATGGCCAGGCCTTTCTGGTCAGGGGAGTGCTTGAGGGTATAACAGGCCCCGGCGGCCGGGACGGTATTATGCACCTGGAGGACGCAAGAGAACTTCTCAGGATACAGGAAGTTGAAGTAAGCGAGGTTGCGGTACGCTTGAAAGATATTGGACAGATGAACAAAGTCTACAACAGTTTGCAGGAAAAACTTGGAACCATGACCAACAAGGAGGGAAAACCTGTTTTTGAAGTTCATACCTGGGAAAAACTTTCACCATTCTTTAATATTGCCAAAATGATCGACCTGATGACCCTCTTTATCAAAATCATGTTGGTTGCCATTGTGCTGGTCAGCATCATGAATGTCATGATCATGGCCGTGTTTGAACGGATCAACGAAATCGGCACCATTGCCGCCATCGGCACAAAGCCGGGTAAAATTCTGTCCCTGTTTGTTACTGAAGGTTTCCTGCTTGGGATATTAGGCACGTTTGCCGGCACCATTATCAGCCTGCTTGCCATTGCCGGCATGAACGCCACCAAAATTACCTTTGACTTCGGCCGCCAGAGCGGCCTGCTCCTAGCTCCCACCATCGGGACATCCAATGTGCTGACCATAGTAGCAATTGTAATTTTCATAGCAGTGCTGGGCAGTCTGCAGCCAGCTTTCAAGGCCGCCAGGATGGATCCGATTGAGGCGCTGCGGCATGTGTAGATATTGAGAAATGAATATTGAAAATTGTGTCTGTCAATCATTGGTCGAAGTGTTGACCAATAATCATCAGTTTGAAGTGTTAACTGAATAAATTTTAAAACAATCAGAAAGTCTACACGTGTTGGATTTAGCTTCGACAACAATATTAATGGAGGTAACCATGAAAGATAATCGGATTAAAATTATTAGTATTACTTTGCTGCTGCTCTTTTTCATTGTCGGTGAAGTTTTTGGGGGGTCAGCGCATATTGCTGCAGCTGTAGATGGCCAGGGACAGGATGCAAATATAAGCCAGGTTGCTGCCAGAGCTCCCTACTTTGTCTTCTTTGACACGCATGGCAATTTTATTGAAGCAGTGCAGAATCCGGCAAAAGACAAATCCGGTGGAGCAGGCAGTGCTGCCGCTGAATTTCTTGCCGAACGTGGTGTGAAGACAGTTGTTGCTGAAAGTTTTGGAAGCAAAATGGCTCAGGCATTGAGTGAAAATCATATTGAATATTTTGAAAAAAAAGGAGTTGCACATGTTGTGGTTCAGACAATGTATAAAAAATAGTAAAATTTTCGCTGCATTGCTTGTACAGGCAGCAATATTCATGTTTTCTGTAATACCTGCGACCGCCGTCGACGGTGAGGCAATCCTGCAACAGATAGATCGGAACCTGCAACCCGAGACCTATGAGATGTACCGGAAACTAATAAACATCGAGCCGGATGGTACCAAAAAAGAATTTGTCCTTTATTCGGTTAAAAAGGGACAGGAAAAGATGGTTGCCCTCTTTCTGTCACCGGCCAGTGAAAAAGGCCGTTCAACTTTGCGGCTGGGTGATAATATGTGGCTCTATATTCCCAATGTCGGCAAGCCCATCCGCATCACCAGCCTTCAATCGGTGGTAGGCGGTGTTTTTAACAACTCCGATATCTTGCGACTTGACTACGGCGCTGAATACAGTGTAGCCGGTATTGAAGAACAGGGAGAGGGATACGTCCTGGATCTTAAAGCGAAAACAAACTCGGTGGCCTATGACCGTTTAATAATGCAGGTTGATAAAAAGGCACTGGTCCCAACCACCATTAAATGTTTTGCCGCCAGCGGCATGCTGATAAAAACACTGTACTACAAAGACATTAAAGACTTTGGTGATGGCATGATGCGGCCCTCAGTCCTGGAAACCGACAGCCCTCTATACAAGGGTTATAAATCTGTCATGGTTTATGCAAAGATTCAGAAAAAAGAACTGGCGGATGAGGTTTTTACTTTAAATTATCTGCCCAGGGTAGATGAATTAAGATGATTTTACAAAATCTACTGAAGCTGAATGAACCATTCATTCGCTCACAAATATGCTGGATTTCACTGATAATTTTTATCCTCCAGCATACTGCTGTTTTCGCTCAGGACGAATACAGTTTTGATCTTGAAGATTTTGAAAAAAAGAGCTTTGAATGGGGCGGTTATGTTGAACTGAAATTTGATCACGTTGATGTGAACGGGGACGGGGCTTTTACCTTGCTGAATATGCACAGGGAGCCCCGCTCCTTCCTGGACCGTATCAGTTCAACCATTCAACTCGACGGCAATTACAACCGGGGTAAGACTACCTTAAAATGGGTGATGCAGGCCACAGCCGAACAAGACCAGCTTGGTTGGAAAGATAATGCCGATATTTTTGAAGCTTACGCCAGTATCAAGCCAACTCCAATGGCTACTATTGACCTTGGCAAGAAAGTGTTCAAGTGGGGAAAAGGCTATGCCTGGAACCCGGTGGGATTTATTAACCGGCCCAAAGACCCCAGTAATCCTGAAGAGGCACTTGAAGGATTCATCGGTGCTGGCGTGGACTACATAAGGAGTTTTCCTGGAGACTTGCAGACAGTCGCCCTCACTACGGTGGCATTGCCGGTTTGGGAAGAGGTAAATGAGGATTTTGGTGAAAAGGATAATGTCAATCTGGCAGCAAAACTTTATCTGCTATATAAGGATACAGATATCGACCTCATCTGGTATACGGGTAACAGCCGCTCTACCAGGTACGGAATAGATTTCTCAAGGAATCTGGCCACGAATTTTGAGATCCATGGCGAGCTGGCTCATGTTCCCAGCCAGAAAGGGGTTATTCTCAACCAGGATGGAACGTTGTCCGTAAGAGAGACTGCTGACACCAGCTATCTGCTTGGTCTTCGCTACCTCACGAAAAATGACATGACCACTATTCTGGAATTTTATCACAACGATGATGGTTACAGCGAAACCGAAATGGACCGTTTTTTCATGCTGGTGGATGATGCCAACAGTCAATTTCTTGCAACCGGCAGTGATTTCCTTTTTCAAAAGGCCCTGATGGTCAGCAAGAAAGGATATGGAAAGCCCCAACCAGGTAGAAATTATCTCTATACTCGCATTAACCAGAAAGAACCGTTCGATATTCTCTATTTTACACCTGGAATTACAGCAATCATCAATCTTGACGATACTAGTTATTCAATAAGCCCTGAGGCCGTTTATACAGGTTTTACAAACTGGGAGATACGTTTACGTTTTTCTCTAATAAATGGTGCTCATTACTCAGAGCATGGTGAAAAATTAAACAGTAACAAACTTGAAATGCGCGTACGCTATTTCTTTTAAGACAGAGCAGTTAATGTACATTATTGACAAGTTAGCACGATTAATTTTCTCAGAGAATCAACCTTACTTTGGTAGATTCTCTACCAGATCAGTAAAGTAGTCACACGATTAGAGACTTGAAAGAGGTCGAGTAGAGCTTAAAAAATATTCCTATCCCAATATACAAATAGCAACATTCTTGACATTTGCCAGCACCCGGTCGGACACACCCCTGAAAATGCCCTTTTTCACATCTTTACCTCGACGTCCCATAACAATTGTTCCATAACCGTCACGTCTGATATGGTGAACGATCTGTTGGCCAGGTTCAATTCCTTTTTGGGTCTCAAGTCTAAAGATCCTCTCCATGGGAAAACCAGCATCTATTAAAATTTGTTCTGAGGCATGAAAATGGAAATGTCCGTCCTCCTCTCCTTTCAGGTGCTTGTCACACCAATCTTTCCCCCATTTGTCATAAAAAGCCTCACGTGGTTTTATGTGCTCGCGTGCCAATAAAGAACAGGAATGGAAAAGGGTGATTTCCGCATGCGGGTTGTCTTTTAACATAAAGGCCAGGTGATCGACCGCATTGAGTGTATGGGGCGAACAGTCCACCGGGACAAGAACTTTCCGGGAAGATGCAGAACCACTCACAATCCAAGTCGGTAAACCCCAGTTTCGTTTAAGAACTTCTGTTGAAAACGAACCAACAATCATTTTTTCCAGGCGGCTCAGGTCCTTTTTGCCTATAATCAAGGCATCGTAATGGCCCCCATGCGCTTCATATAAAATATCTCCCACCTTGCCGCTCTTGGACAGCAAAACACCTGCGCTGATCTGGCTCTCCTCAAATCCATCCGCAACAAGATCGTTCTTCTTGTCTGCCAGAAAGTGTTTATATTCCACATATCTTTTGTGGGTTGCTTTATCAACTGACGAAAGAAGCTCTTCCTGGGTCAACCAATCCCGGCTTAACTCGCTGACATGACATGGCACGACACCTACCAAATGAAAGCCTATCTTACGTTGGCCAGCAAACAGATCACAAATGTAGTTCAGAATATTTTTACTGTAGGGTGAATTTTCAAGGGCAACGAGAACTTTCTTCTCAAACGTTTTTCCTTCTTTCATGAGCGCTCCCTATTCTCTTTTTTGGTAAAGTGAAACTGAAAGTAGTCCCAACACCTGATGTGCTTTCAACCCAGATTCTTCCCCCATGTGCCTCAATAATATTCCTGGCAATAGCCAAACCGAGCCCGGAACCCTTTACGTCACGGTTCACCTGAAAAAATGCATCAAAAATGTAAGGAAGTTTATTTTCCGGAATACCAATGCCGGTATCTGTTATCTGCACAATGATTTCTTTATCACTTGAAGACAGTTCGATCTTGATATTCCCATCCTGATGTGAGTATTTTAATGCATTACCCAACAGGTTTGTTATAAGTCGGTCCATCATCATCGAATCGGCATTTATAATACCAGAAAAATCATGCGGGTAATCAAATGTAATTCTAACATTTTTATGATTCGCCTCTAACTTTATTATTCCGATGACTTTGTTTATCACAGATACAATATTAAACGGTTCTAATTTCGGAGTACATTCTTCTGTATCCAATTTTGAAAATTCCAGGAAATCCGAAACCAGTTTTTCCACTTTGTCCAGGTTTGAACTCACTATATCAAGGTAATTTTGCTGTTTTTCCGAAAGCTTCCCAGCCTTGCCCGAAAGCAGCCTTGAAATAAGACCCCCCGAAGTCATTACTGGATTCTTCATGTCATGGGCAAACATTGAGAGGATATTTTCATGTTCTCTCGCCATTTTTTTCGATATTGTTATGTCCCTGAATAGTATGACACCACCCAGAAAAATTCCTTCATCATCAACAAGGGGAAAAGAGGTAGCTGAAATAAATATATAATCACCGTTTTTTTTCATAATCGATGATTCAGTGGCAACAACTTCTTCATGTTCAAGGAGGGTATGTTTTAACAGGGGGCACGCATTCTTATCAGATGTGCCATGAAAAACTTGAAAATGGGACATTCCGACAACCTCTGCTTTTGTAAAACCTGTTATCACTTCAGCGGCTTTATTAAAATCGACTATAGTTCCTTTACTATCAACAATCGAGAACCCTACTGGCAGGTTATCCTTTATGATTTTATGAATACGTTCTTGTCCAATCCTTTCAAGCATATTGTCGCACATTTAAAATGTAGACCTTTTGTAATTACTGCTGCACTGAGTTTTTTTGTTCTGATGAAGGTGCTTCATTATCTCCTTCATCAAAAATAATAGCCGCACCGGAGACCAGGGCCTCGGCCACCTTTTTCCTGCCCGATGTCAACAGGCGCTGTACAGTTCCCCTGGACACCCCCATCCTTTTACCGGCTTGCTCCTGAAAGAGGCCTTCAAGATCACAAAGTCTGATAACCTCAAGCTCGTCACGGTGTAACGGAATGTGTTCCAACTCATACAGAGGAATTCCGGTAGGCTTAAAAGCCTGTCCTTTCACTTTGCATTCGCAATGTCTGTGTTTTTTTGGCCTTGGCAATTGAATCACCTCTTACATTGTGAATTACCTGGATAATAGAAACTTACCAGACTTGATAAATTATCATTCACATTCAATATAATTATTTTTGTGCATATGTCAAAAACAACACTGACACACGCATACGGGATGGATATTATGAGCATATGCACAATAGAAACAAGAAACTTCATTAATCGGAGGGGATAATGAATACACTTAAAAATGCAGTTCCAACTGAAGGCCCGTGGTGTTGAATCGATAGTAGTGGCCGGCATGGGAGCCAATCCCTTTAAACGGTTTGAAGAGGCGGGCATAAGGTTTTTTTTTGCAGATCTTAAACAATGCCCGGACGTGCAGACCGCCATTGACTATTGCCTGAAAAACAGTTTGCCGCTTATGAATGTGAAGCAATTATGCAAAGGAAACGGCAATACCCAACAGCATCACGTCAAACAACAGTAGCCGTTACATGTAATGTTCAAGTTATAAGCAAATGCGCTAGGCAGTGAAAAAAATGTTATCCGGTTCGCTTCTCTGAAAAATAAGAACGGGATGCAATAAAGACTTTGGTTTGTCTGCCAAACAATAAGGCCAGCGATTATCGCTGGCCTTATTGTTTGAATTATTAACTGTTGTAATTTCCAGAAAACAAACCGTGCTCACCCCCCCGAGCAAGAGGTAATTCTAAGTATTTAAGTTATATGTGAACTATTACCAAGTCAAATGTGAATAGGTATAACCATTGCTATGCAAGGCGGTGATTTCAGTCAAGTCATTTCTCAGTCACTTTTTCTGCTCTGCGAAAATAGCGACGATACCGTTTCCAGTTAAGAAATAAATGAATGGCAGCAAGGCAAACTGTCAGATAAGCAAAGTATCGATGAGGCACAAACTTTCGGAGTTCGAGCTGTGACTGGATAAAACCAAGAATGGCAGTGATGGGAAGAGAAAACAACAGCAATGTGCTGACTGCAAATTGAAGATCTTTTTTCTTCATGGCCTGCCAACCGCTTGCAGGTAAACAGCAATTTCTTTGATACCGTCCACACTTATGAGTTCATTTACTTTATCATCAAAAAAAGCGCCGACGGGGACTGAACCAAGTCCCAGAGAAACGGCCTGCAGGGCGATGTTCTGGCTGATATGGCCGGCCTCCATATATATATAACGATAGCCGCGTTCTCCGTATTTGCTGCGAGTCCGATCAACGACTGCAGCCAGAATAAAGGTGGCTGCTGCCTCACCTAGCATATCCTGCTGCAGGCCGGCGGCATTGATATCTTTTTTAAAATTACCACTTTTAATCTGTTCCAGTGCGTGGTCAGAAACCAAATAGTGATATATGCCCGAATCTATACCTTCTGCTCTGTTGACAACAAGATATATTTCAAATGGATACAAGGCTCCAGCTGAAGGTACTGTCCTCAAAGAAGTATCATAAATTTTGCCGGTGATGCCCTGGGCGGCGAACAATAATTGGGACAATTCCGCAAGGGAGAGTGGCTTCCTGGTAAAATTACGAACAGACCGTCGCTTGCGGAATGTTTCCTCCAGTATTAATCCTTTGTATTCTGGTTTTGGCAGGCTGATCATTTTCCCACTTCCAATTCTTTTATAAGGACTCGGTGCAGCAGGCTTGCCTACAACCAGTCCCTTGATAACAGACAACCAGGACATCGAAGTCTCCCGGTGAAACAATTCACCGATATCATTGCCACCCCCGTATGCATAAGTACTCCAGCAAGTACACAATGCTACAAGTAAAAACAGATGTAGTGCCCGATTCCGGCCCATTGTTCATCTCATATATCTTTATAAATATAATTCAGCCTGCTAGGTCTCGCCGCATCATGATATAAATAATTATGACATTGGAAATAATCATCAGTGAAGGGCTGAAAAACCACATCAGCAGTGGTATCAGGAAGTAAAAACCTCTCATGCCCAGGGAAAAATGTATCCCCGAAGTGAGAAACATCTCAGCAATATGTTCCGTTGAATCCCTGCCCTCGATTCTATCCAGTTCATCTTTAGGGATATTTAATATAAATGACATGTAGTTAATTTCACGTATGTACCAGGTGAAGTTGAAAAATGAATATGCCAGGACAAGTATTACCAGCAGAACTTTGAATGCACCCACCGCAGAGTCCATCGATCCGGAGAAGAAAAATGTTTTTACAGACGCAACTGGAGGTTCAATGTTTTGCAACAGATTAAATGCCCCCATGATTAGTATTACAGCGGTTGAGGCCAGGAAAGAGGCGCTCATAATGGTGTTCCGCAGGGTCTGGACAACAACTATGCTGTCCCGGCTCCCAGAATTTGCTTCAATCCAGGCGGTTCTATATTGCTGCAGCTTGCCGAGAAAGAGATTGTCCGGACGATGTCGCATCATCAGGAAGAGGAAGAAACGATAGCCCAGCAGACCTGCGAGATAAATGAACAGAGCGATCCAGTCAAATAGGTAAAACCTGGAGAACCATTCCTGAAAAACTGAGAACGACGACATTTATAATTCCTGATTAATTTCGCTTTTCTTGATCAGATCAATCATTGTTTATCCCATGTCATTCATTTGTACCCTAATTGCTGATATTACATAATAAACTATGGAGCCCGATTAACAAAGTCAATGTCAGCGATAAATACCGTTCCCTCAAGCAACACCAGTTATTTCATGTTAGTAAACTTGACTTTAGCCTAGATTTACCTATTTTTTCATAATATCTCTTTCACATAAATCATAAAATCTATAGGGAGGTTTATCATGTCTTATACTTGTAAACAATGCGGAGCCATTGCTGACGCGCCTGGGCATCTGTGCAATCCCTGTGGTGATGCATCCAAATGCAGCTGTTGTGGTGAAATGAATACGGATACCAAGCATGTCTGCAAGGACAAACTTGCTCAAATGAAATATGTATGTGAAGGCTGTGGCAGGGTGGCGATGGAAAAGGAACATGTCTGTAAACCTGCCGAAATAAAATAGCGGTATTTCAGCCCGCCTTTGAAATATAAAAAAACCAGGGTGCACGCATTCTTGCGCCTCACTCTGGTTTTATATATTATTGGCTTGTTATAGTTCGTTTGTAGCAGTGATGTTATTCTTCAGGTTGGGTGCCTAAAGGTTCTTCAAGATTGATTCTCTTTTCACACTCATTAACCCATGCAAGAATTTCTGAAAGTTCAAATGGTTTGTGAAAATAATGACACCCGAGCTCCTTTATTTTATCTTTATACTCGTCTTTAAGGAATCCCGAAATTACAGCTTTATTTCTTGCTTCTAATTTACACCCCCGGAGTTTTTGGTTTTCTATAAGTTCTAATCCATTCATTCTAGGCATATCAATATCACTTATTACAATATCTGCACATGGGCTCTCCTGCATACAGGAGGAAACATCTTCTTCATAAATTGGACATAGCTTGGGGGCGCTGAAAGAAAAAACTTCATATCCCAGTTCCATAAATAAATTTTCAAGAAGATTCAACACCAACGGCTCGTCATCAAAAATTACTACTCTTTTTTTCCGCATAGCAGCCTCTTAGGTTTCTTGCAACATAGATCATTATGGTTCATTTTCAGATTCTTTCATTGCTTGTCCAACAATCGTCATGAGTTCATGTAATCTGTACGGCTTAACCATCGCCGAACAAAATCCATAGTCCTGGAAATTTGCCATTATTGGATCATCAGAATATCCACTGGATACTATAAGTTTAGCTTCTGGATTGATCTTAAGTATTTCATTTGCTGCTTCTTTACCACCCATTCCCCCTGGTATTGTTAAGTCCATAATAATAATATCAATCGGAGTATTTGAATTGTTTTCTTTTATGTATTCAGCAACAGCTTCCTTCCCATCCTTGGCAAATACAACTTCATAACCTATCTTTTCTAACATTGCCCCAGCAGTTGTCCTGACCATTTGGTCATCATCCATAACCATTACTTTACCTTTACCATCCAGGTATTCCACCCAACTTTTTTCTTGGTACTCTTTAACTTTTTTTTCTGTTGCTGGCAGAAAAACTGTAAATGTAGTGCCTATTCCTTGCCTTGACTCAACTTCAATATGGCCCTGGTGCTTCATAACAATTGAATGGGTAACAGCCAGGCCAAGACCGCTACCGTTCTGTTTTGTAGAAAAATATGGATCAAATATTTTATCAACCATGTTATGCGGTATCCCGGTGCCGTGGTCCTTTATGATTATTTTAATATAGCGGCCGGGTTTGAATGGTATTAACTTCGAACCGTCATAAGAATAATTTTCACATACAACTTCTATGTTACCGCCCAAAGGCATAGACTGTCTTGAGTTAATAATAAGATTTTGTATAACCTGACTTATTTGGCCTGCATCAACTTCGACGGCCCACAGATTTTCGCTAAACCTGAAAGCACAGCGTACGTTGCTGCCTCTCAAAACAAAAGATGCAGAATCTTTAATAACTTCTTCAGCGGAAGTTACCTCTTTTATCGGCTCACCTCCCTTGGCAAAGGTGAGCAGTTGCTGTGTAAGGTCTTTTGCCCTTAAGGACGCTTGTTCAATCTCAGATAAGCGATCGTGAAACTTGTCACCCGGTATTGCATTGAGCTTAGCAAGGCTGGCATTACCCAGTATTGCTGCCAGAATATTATTAAAATCATGGGCAATACCTCCGGCCAACATTCCTACCGACTCCAGCTTTTTGATCTTAAGGATGTTGTCCTCCATTTTTTTTCTGTCAGTGATATTCCTGATTATAGCTCTGGTTTGTACAAATTGCCCCTCATCCATTTCAGGTACGACATTTGCTTCAACTTCTATCCTACTGCCGTCTTTGGCTAACATGACAGTATGATATGCTTTTATCTCTTCTCCAGAAAACAGCTTTCCTAAAGCATTTTTAGTCTTTTCCTTAAAGTCGGGGGCGATAAAATCAATAAGCGGTTTTCCGATAAATTCATCCCGAGAATATTGTAATGTTTCAAGCTCTGCCGGGTTAGCGTCTATAATGTTTCCTGCCTTATCGATAAAATGGATCATATCCAGTGCTTCATTAAATAGATTACGGTATTTTTCCTCTTTTTCTTGAAGCACCTTGTTGGCGTTCACCAATTCTTGCGTTCGCCCCAGTACTTTTTGTTCAAGAGCCTGATTCAGTTTATTAAGTTCCATCACAAGAAAAATGTTATCAATTCTTGCGGAAATCATTTCAACGATTCTCTCCAGGAGAGGAACCGTAACACTCAGTTTTTCATTTGAACTTGAATTTGCAAAACTGAACAATTCTGTTTTTCTCAGTTTACTTTTTGTGGGAATAAGCAATAGAGAGGTAGATGAGAAATCCTTTGATTCAAACTTTATAGATGGGAATACTTGCGTGCATTCATCTTTATCGAGTTGAGTGGCCCCTGAAAGAACTTTTTTTCTAACCTGAGCGGGAAGTTCAAAAGTTGTAGTGTTAAGGGGTTTATTGGATTCTGAAAAATAGTAATTAGTTATATTCAGATCATTTCCCTCGAGTCTGCAGAAGGCACAGAAAGGAATGTCTTTCAACAGGGAAATGTTTTCCAGGCCTACATCAACAACCTGACTGATATCACTGATAATATTAATTCGTTCAGCGATTATTCCAAGAAGAAGAGTATCTTCCCGTCTGTCCGCTAACAGGGCGTTCTCTTTTTCTAGGATTTCAATCTTAGCTTCCAGGTCTTGAATACGCTTTTCTAGCTCACTAATCGACAATGACCTTCTGCCTCTTCATAAAAGTAGTAATGGAATTAACTACCCGTTTCGGTTCATCCTCCTGAATGTAATGGCTTCCCGTTAAAATTAACACCAGCTTACTGTTGGGAATTTCTTCATTCAGTTTTTCCGCAATTGACCTGCTCAGGTATGGGTCAGCATCCCCCCTTATAATAAGAACAGGCATTTTGAGCTCTCGGAGATCTTGCTCAATGTCCATGAGATTATGATTATCGAGACATCTGGCAAAATGAAGAAAGGCTTTGCGGCCATCACTTGTCCGCAGTGGTTTCAGAAAAAGGTCTATAAGTTCTGGGGTAACATTCTCCTTGTGGTAGATCCCTCTTTTTATGAGGAATTTAAAAGTTCCAAAGTCCACAGAGGCCATAAGGAATTGGCGAATGATAGGAGCTCGCAGTGCAATAATTGGTTGCACCGGCCAGAAGTCGTAGGCAACAGAATTTATTAATGTAAGATCATATAATAACTCGGGATGTTGAACGGCAAAGATCTGTCCCATACCACCACCCAGATCATGGCCAATAAAGTGAAACTTGTTGATACCTAGCTTTTTTATAAACTCATAAAGTCTTTCTGCATGGTCTTTAATTGCATACGAAACGTCCAAGGGTTTATCGGAGTCTCCGCACCCCAGAAGATCAACGGCAATAACGTCATAGTTTTTTGCCAGTTCGGGAAAAATGTTCCGCCAGATAAAAGAGTAGGTGGTAATCCCATGGACGAGAAGGATTACTTCACCATTTCCTTCCCGGTAATAGGTTATTGAATGACCGCCGATATTACAGGTATTGCTTTCTTTGCATAAAGTCATAATAACCCTCTGCGGGAGCTCCCTGTAAATTTATAAATAGTTTATCTGTGACAAAGTCATTCACAAAATGTAAGTATTCGTCAGAAAATCCTATCCATTTTAATGTGTTACTTTAAATATAATACGGTAATATTAATTTTCAAATGATAATTCGAGTGCAAAAAGGCAGAATCAATAAATCGTAACTCCTGTATTAGGTAATCTGTTAGATGGATTACGGCTTTCGCCTGCGCTGGTCACCCTGATAGCCGCCTGACCCGGTACCGGACATTTTGTTTCACATATACCGCAGCCGATACAGAGTTTATCAACCACATAGGGTTGCTTTACAGTAACCTTTTCCCCTTTGCTGTTAATAACCTCCGCCAGCCTGAATTTGATGGCCTTGTCCGGGGTCGGGCAGTGTTCTTCGCAAACAATACAAGGTATTCCCTTGGCGAACGGCAGACAGCGATTCTTATCAAACCAGGCATGACCGATCTTGACTATCCGTTTCTTATTCACTTCCAACTCACTGATTGCCCCAGTCGGACAGACCTGCCCACAGAGGGTGCAGTTGTACTCACAATAACCGAGCCTGGCCTTCAGTACAGGAGAGAACATCCCGGCCAATCCGGCTTTTAAGAAGGTTGGCTGCAGAGCATTGCCTATACAGACCTTCATACATTCACCGCAACGTACGCACCGCCCAAGAAAATCATCCTCCGGTAATGCACCGGGAGGTCTGATCAGAAAAGGATCTGGACGTTTGGCAATTACCCTGGTTTTCATTACAAATGGCAGCGTAACGCCTGCTGCTATGGCACTAAGAAAAGATCGGCGCGAAAGGCTGAAAACAGGTTTGTACCCAAGCGGCTTGCCAAACCGAAAAGTAATTTTATTAGTCGGACAATGATCGACACAATCGAGACACAAATTGCAATCCAAAGGTGATATCTGTCGTTCTTCGTCTATGGCGCCCATGCGACAAATATCACGACAGTTTTTACATTTATCGCACTTCGATCCGCCATGACCGCGCAAAAGTGGTTTTGTTGCAGTTATTGCCAACAGGCCTCCTAACGGACAAATATTCCTACAGAAAAATCTGCGCTCCATTCGTTCGAAAAGAATAATAATTAGCAATATTACAAATGAAAAAATTGCCAGATCAAAATATTTCTGGTGAAAGGGCAATATGCTGTATTTAAGAAAAGCATAAACAGGTTCAGTTATTGCATTTACCCAGCCTGGTGCCTGTTGATAAGTAAAGGTGAAAAAATCCGTACTTAAAGAATTCAGTGCCGGATACATAGACAACGCCAGGCCGCGGACCAGAATGGAAAACGGATCAAAATATCCTGCAACCGGCAGCCCGAACAGAGCTCCCATCAGGAGAAAAACCAGGAGATAATATTTGAACGGCCTGAAGTTTGTCCCGTACTCTTTATTATTTTGAGGTACAAGACGATGACAGCCGTCAAGCAGAGTTCCCATCGGACATAACCAGCCGCAGAAAAACCTGCCCAGAATAAATGTGACTACCAGGGTCACTATGGCCGGCAGCATAAGGGTGATTATGGTGCCGGCGGCCAGAAAGGCGCACAGTGCCAACAGCGGATCGATGCGAAACAGGATGTTCACTGCATAATCGATGCTGTCGCTACCGCTGTAATCGGTTTTGATAAATAGAAATAGAAAAAGAATAAAACTTACAATCTGACTGAGTCGCCGCCAGTAATTAAGTGGAAATTTTCTTTTCTTCATGCTGGTACCAATCAGGCATGAATGATTTTCACTTTAGCAAGATCAATCTCGCCCAGGCCAAATTTGAAGGCGGCAACAGTGGAATCAATTTCCTGTGGCTGTAGATCAAAAAGAGTTGTTGTATAAGCATCGGCTGCTACCGGGTCCGCTGAGGCAATCAAAGTATCCAGCACCTTTACATCCTGCAGACTGCCGCCTTGCGGTCCATTTCGCAGCAGAATTCTTGTGGCGTCAATAACGGTCAGTTTAGGCCTGACAACCGTCGCCAGATCAGCAAGTTTCTGGCCGAGATTATGGTGCATCTGACCACGGTCACCGCCAAGAACCCCCATGCTATTTTTGATGCCCATGGTTAATCTGCTCAAACTGTGATGCTTGGCAACCGGTACATTTATATAACTGTCAGCCTCCAGGGCGTCCTTGTATATTTCAAGACGGTTAACCGCCTTGCCCCGGGCAATATCAACTGGAATGTATTTGCGGTTATCCGGATGAAAATGTTTCAGCCGTTTGTCTTTAATGCCAGCCAGAGCCTGTTTAATACCGCTGTTAACGTAGCACCTCCGCTCTTCATTGCAGGTTCTGTCAAAAACATTGACTTTGGCAGCACCTGCATCCAAGGCATGCTCAACCAAGGCTTTGACTACAAGTGGATGGGTGTTGGCAGCCTGACCTGGGTTACGGTCCCAACCGATATTCGGTTTGATAACCACCTTATCACTGGGACGAACAAATTGTTTCATTCCTCCAAGAGACTCAAGAACTCTGGCAACCAGGGCTGTATAATCCCCACCTTTGGCAACTGCAAGAGGCTGTGACTGCACCTCCATGGCAAGGGCTTCAGAGACTATATTAATGCGGGGAACATCAAGGGTGAGGCCTAAAGACCACAGGGAAATCTGCTTGAGGAATTGTCTTCTGTCCATATCAAACCTCCTGCAAAGGTGACATGTCATCAAATTTTGCAAATTGTCAACTCATTAAAGAAGTAAATCTAATCAGTCAATCTGTATATCGCAACAGGGAGAATGATTAAGATTTGCTTCTCTTCACTTTCCCATCCTTATCTATAATTCCTGGATATAGTTCCCTGGCGCAATCAGGGCAAATACCGTGACTAAAATCTGCTTCTGAGTGTTCACTGATGTAAAGTTCTAATTGATTCCATATTCCTTCATCATCCCTGATCTGTTTGCAGTTAGCACATATTGGAATAATCCCCTGTAACGTCTTAATTTCATCCAGTGCCTTAGTTAATTCTTCGGTGCGCTTTGTCACCATAAATTCCAGGTTATTTTGGTAATCCGATAACTTTGATTCCAATTTGCCTAATAGTGCTGAGAAAAATATAAACAATGCCAGACCAACTGCTATACAGATACTCACTGCAAGCAAAACGGTTTTGTTGAATGATGATAATTGTGTTGTTACATCTGAAAGTATAAGGATATCACCTATCTCTCTTCCGCCAGCATCAAAAAGAGGGAGGACACCAACGCGGTAATTTCGTTCATTCAAGAAGAGTTTGAGATCAGTGTCCATCTCCAAGTAATCATGCTCGCCTTTCTTGAGAAAATCTTTCAATTTGGCAGGTACGTCCTTCAAGGTCTGACTGACAATAACCGCAAATGGAGAAAAATCCCAATTGTCCTGACGTCCGAGAAGTTGCATTCCTGCTTCCCATCTTTTCCTATCAAGGTATTCTTTATAGATCGAAACATAAACATTAACATCGAGGATATTGTGGAGTTTTTCAATGATATGATCTATCTCCTCTCCCATTTCAATATATCCGACAATCTGGCCATCTATAACCCAGGGATGCACCACTCTTAAAGTCATGGTTCCCAATTTGCCCAGTTCAATGCCTGCGGAATTATGACCCTTTTTCACCGCTTCCTTCAAAGTAAAACGATTTATCGTATCCCCAAAACGCTCAGGGTCATATACCCGCAAAAAGTTTGTTCGATCAGGATTATGAAAATAGAAATGTGTAATTCGATGATTTACACCCAATTTTTTTAAGAGAGGTGAGCTTGCTTGAAACAGGGCATTGCGGTCTTTTGCCATCCAGGCCTGTTGCAGGCTTTTTTGGATTGAGATAAACTCAAGTGTAGTGTTCAACAGCTCTGTTTCTGATTCCAGTTGTTTGTCAAATAACTCCTGCACACGGTTTATGTGACTTCCTACGTCACTGGAAAACTCATTCCGTTGGCTATGATAAATATAATAAACAAAGGTGGTGAGCAATATCCCTAAAGCTATTGTCAGTGGAATTAAAACTCGTGTTTTAAGGGTGGTTATCTTCATATATTACTTGTTGTGCACTGAGTGATTAAAAGGGCGAATCTTCGCTTAAGACTTTGATTAATTCTTCAACTTTAAACTCTGCCCTTTGTATGATGTTACTTTCATATATTGAGATATCATTATAATACAAATAATTACATGATTGGTAAATCATAAAGATTACGGTACCCTATACGGGGCATTTCACTTGGTGGTCCTAACCAATAAAAACTATACCCAAATACAGCCTGCAAATAAAAAAGGCAGAGCGTTTGCGCGCCCTACCTTTATATAAATTCATCCTGTTGTTCGATAGTATTTTCTTTATTGCCATCTGCGAACAATTGCTGGTTATATTCACTCCTATATGGCAACAAACATTAGATCAGGCTCGTTCATCTGCTTCTGCGGTTTCGGCGATTGAATCCTCATAAACATCACCCAGATCCATGATGCATGCCCGGTTGCGGCCATCACCCTTTGCCTTGTAAAGCATTTTGTCTGCCATTTTAACAAGATACATCATATCTATATGTTTATCTGGTTTAACCGTTGCAGCTCCAACAGAGACTGTGAGAATGTCCGACACTTCTGAATCAAAATGATGGATTGCTGCTTCTTCGATGGCAGAACGGAATTTTTCTGCCATAAACGAGAGAAATTCATATGGTGTTTCAGGAAGAATTGCCATAAACTCCTCACCCCCGTATCGGGCCAAAATATCCCCGCCCCGCTGAGGAACTTCTTTCAATTTCTCGGCGACCAATCTCAGACAATCATCACCGGCAACATGTCCGTATTTGTCATTGTATGCCTTGAAGGTGTCTATATCTATCAGAACAATAGACAAGTCTGTTTTAGCTCGCTGGCAGCGGCGCCACTCTCGGCTTAAACACTCGTCTAAATAGCGGCGGTTGTACACACCTGTCATTGAGTCTATGGTGGACAGCTTTTCCAGATAGTCCCGCTGTTTCTTAACTTCCATCTGGTTCTTAACTCGTGCCTGGACTATACTTGGATTAATCGGCTTGACTATATAATCAGCTGCACCTGCCTCCAGCCCCTTGGTTTCATCTTCCTGAGTGGACAGTGCGGTGACGAATATGATTGGAATGTTTTTTGTTTGCGTATCGGTTTTTAGCAAGCGGCACAGCTCATACCCATCAATCTCAGGCATATGGATATCTAGCAGGATGAGGTCTGGAAGTTCAGCCCGGGCAAGGGCCAGGCCATCAACAGCACTTGTCGTTTTTGTAATAGTATAATCCTCTTCAAGGATTACCTCTAACACTTTGCTTATTACCTTTTCATCGTCAATTACAAGTATGTTCCCAGTTACATCTATCATAGGTAAAAAATCCCTTCCTATAATTGAGATCTACGTTAAAAAGCCTTTCTTACAACATCCCTGTCATATCGCAAGTTAGGGAAGAACTAAGAGTATCATAATTTTAATAATCTATTTCTACAACTTGATTTCTTTGCACAACTGAAATTCTTTTTACTCATTTATCGGCATAACTAACATCTGCACTGCTCAATATTTCAATATGCAATAGGAAGAAACCCCCTGCAACATGCTATCTGTATCGGAAATTATTATTCACCCTACAAAAAAAGGCAGAGCATTTGGATGCTCTGCCTCTCTCATGTTTCTTTTAAAAAAACAATTCACTTCTTATGTGTCGCCCGAATCACAGCGGCAAGCTCTTTTATTTCACCTAAGTCTTTGGTCATCATCGCCCAGCCATACCAGTATGCGTAATCCGGGTTCACATGAAAAAAAGCCTGATAAGTCCGCATGCGATGCTTCATGTACATTTCAAAAAGAACCTGGTCGATATGCGACATCTTATTTATGTCCGATCCACCTGTTCTCATGAAGTAAAGAAGGTCCGGATAAGCAAAGGAGTAATCTGCAGGTTTTTTTATGTAACCGTCTTTATAGAGAGCAGCTACTGTCTCGATGGCATCAGCCATGAGCCTGTCGGCCTTTTGCATCATAGAGTCACCCATTGCAAGCTGTTCCCTGGCGTACCGGGTTGAATGACACTTACTGCATGTTTTTATCATTTTATCTCGCTCGGTCTGCCAGGCTTTTTCAGTAACTCTGACCATATCTATAGACTTTACGGCTTCAAGACGGGCAGTTGGTTCTCCAGTTTCAGGATGCAACACACCAAGTGCCTTGAGAATGACGACCCTGTCTGCCGCCCATTGTTTATCCTCGGGAAGAGGCAACCTCACTCCAAGAAATCCCCATGCCGTCCTATTCTCGTGATTACCATCCGGCATATGACAATCCTGGCATTTTGGGACAGCTGCTCCAGCCGGTAGGTCACCGACCTCCTGTGAAAGATACCTGGTCCCATGTTTTGAACTGCTCCACATCTCCCATTGTGGATGGTCATATCCCATGTGACACTGTTGGCAAGCCCTTGGATTCAAAGCCTCTTTTTTTGAAAAACTATGCCTGGTATGGCATTCGTCACATGAATTGTTCTGGTAACGATACCCCTTGTCCCTCAATTCTTTTTTCTGACTTTCTGATTTAATGCCCATATTGTGGCAACCGCCGCAACCGCGCCCACCTTCCATCAGCTCATCAGGTTCAACATGGGTGACCGGCATGGCATTCATGGATGTCCAGCCAAAATTGTGTTTCCCCTTGCTGAATTGATTAAACTGCTTCTCGTGGCATTCAGCACAGACATATTCATCAGGCATTTTCGCCAGCCTCGCGTCCGATACTTTCTTATGCGCATCTCCGTGGCATTCGACACATCCCACCTCTTCATTAAAATGTCTGCTCACTTCCCAATCGCTGACCAACCCGGGGGAAACTTTCTTGTGACACGAAACACAGTTAGCATCTGCAGTAACTGGCGTTACTAAAAAAAGAGTAATTATAAATACTGCAGTTATGAACAACCGGTTTCCGAATTTTTCCATTTCTTTCCCTCCTTCAATTTCTTCTGTTAAAAGTACCACGTTTAAGCAGACATTCTCACTTACTGACAAGGCGCAAATGATTTCTCTTGCTTTATACTTTGGCAACGAGAGTGTGCATACGACTCTTGCTTCAAATTATTCATTGCACTAACAGCCATAGCAATGAAAGCGCTAATAACTGTGAAGTGGTAATAATCGATGGGGAAGAACGTGATCAGGACAACAGGTGATAACAACAGCAGAGGAACAAGTACTTTCTTCATAACAACCCTCCCAGTTTTAGAATTTGGTTGGTGTGAGAAAAAAACTTGATTGATAATAATTATTATTCACTTACAGAAAACATTCAATTCCACAACGTGGCACTTATTATTTTTTTTGTATTATTTTCTATTGCTTGCATGACACATGTGTGATCCCACTACCAGGCTGTAGCTTCGTCACTTTTATAATTTCCTTGCAAATTTCTTGTAATTTTATAGAGATCCGGCTCAGCGACAACAGCACCACCACGTACTGTTGCGCCTATCACCAGGCCGGCGCTGAAAAGTATTACATTTTTGATGACATACTGGCCGAGCAGGGTTGGCACAAAAGACCGACTGAACATTTCCTGGTGGAAAGCAGCCAATGGAATGAGAGCGCAGAGCATATGCATGAACAGCAGTAATAAAATGGCACGCATGTATAATCCAAGACTGAGACCAATGCCAATTATACATTCACAAGATGCAGCAATTAATATCGCTGTTTCAGGAGGGATAACCTTAAAACTCATGAGACCGATAGTGCGGACTGCCAGATCATGATCCTGACTGTATCCTGGGAAAAATTTTAACAGCCCAAACCAGAAAAAAATCACACCAGTACTGATGCGCAGTATGTTGATACCATAGCGCGCCATCCAGTCTGTTATACTTATGTCCAGGCGGTGATACAGGCCATGCGGTTCATCCATGGCACTTACCCCATATTAATTTACTTTTCCGGTGTAATTTGAAATATATTCCTTCTTGTCTGTAATAAAATCAATTCACTGTTATTTAAACTCCCCGCCCATATAAGCGGGGAGCTTCTCTATCTTCTACTTTTTCCCGAAAATCACTTCCGGTTTCGTTCTATTACCTGTTGCCGAAGGAAAATCAGTATACACATGTGCTTTTGCTCCAGTCTCCAGCAAGTGATTTGCCTCTTTCATATACTTGTTGAACCGGTTCTTGCATTCATAGAATCCATGCCACCAGGCATAATCAGGCGCCATCATCATAGCTCCCATGCGGGCCCTTCTGCCCTCGTGGTGCCAGAGTTCGTAATATTCAACCTCCAGGTCCTCATCAAAGAACTTACTCTTATCAAGCAGGCCTTTTTCATAGAGTGTATCAAGCATTTTCTTGGCAGGTTTGAAATATACTTCGTTGTAATTTTCCACTACCCTGTCCAGTGTGTCGTAATGATCATCTGTCCATGTTTTCCCATGACACTGCATGCATATTTCCTTCATTTTATCACGCTCCACCTTCCAGTCAGTTTTTGCCGGGAAAGGTTTGAAATCCTGCGGACGTACGGTCAGAGGCGCTTGGGTCTCCCAGGAAAGCCTTTCGGTAACATCATGAGAAGTCATTACCTTACCCGCTCCGGACATATGGCAGGAAGCACAGGTAGGACTTCGGTAGTCAACCCCGGGAGTCCAGGTGCCGGCGGCGGCATCCCAGTTATATTCGTCCTTGAAAGCCGTGTATATTGAACCGTGCTTGGATTCCATAAATATCTCGATCTGGGGATGATCAGGGCCCAGATGGCACTGTCCGCAGGCTTCAGGCTTTCTCGCTTCAGACACGGAAAAACGGTGCCTGGTGTGACAACTTGAACAACTGCCAAGACTGCCGTCCAGATTAACGCGTCCAACCCCAACATTTGGCCAGGTCATGGGGTCCAGTCTGCCGTTTTCTGTTTTTAGGATTGTGCCATGACAATGATAACACCCTGCCTTTCTCTCGATATCAGCGTTCATGCCCTTGTTAAGCCATGGATCAATCTTCCAGATGATCTCCATGGTGTTTGCATGTTTGCTACGGTTATACTGGGTGACTTCGTCGGGATGGCAACGTGAACAGTCTTTTGGTGTCACTACAGCGGAAATCGGAACTTTATATTCCTTGGTGCCATATGGATGATCGGAACGCTGATACTGTTTATAATGCTCAGCAGCAACATCGGCGTCATGCTCTTCAGCCAGGTGGCAGTCCAGACACGTTATATTGGCGGAAGCATGGCGGCTGCGTGACCAGTCTGCAAACAATCCCGGATTCAAGTTTCGATGACACTCGATGCATGCTTTAGCCTCTTCGGCCAGGCCTCGCTCCATACGGAATTCTTTTGCTTTTGGGTAGTTTTCTGCCGCCGCCAATCCCGTGAATAGAATAATGATAAGTGCTGTTCCTGAAAAGAGATACAGGCATTTGTCACGTTCCATTTTGTCCCCTCCGCTCTGAATTTCTTGTTCATTTGATCCCCTCCTGGCCTTATAATGACATTTCAATAAACTCAACACTCGTTGCTCAATTAATAAAATACTAAGGCTTAGATTCCTGTGGATCTATATGGCTGACCATAATGCTTGTAATGATATTTTTTCCTGTCGACATGGACCAGGTTACGGTGGCAATCTACACACCTTTTCTCATACCCTTCCCTTGGGTAAAGGACTGAACGGTGCGCAAGCATTGCTCCCCTTTTATCGGGAATATAAAGAATATTGCGATGGCATTTCTGGCACTGTTCATTGGAAATAGATGCATAAGCATGTTCACGCGCTTCAATCCGGTTGTAAGCTTCCGGGCCATCTTTAAAATGAACGATTATGTCTTTTAAACCGTGCAGTGTTTTGGCGTAGAAGAAATTGAAAGTATCGTGCGGCGGAGGTAGATGGCAGTCCATACAGTCGGCAACAAAACCCTGGGGATTGTTGACATGTGATGAAGTTTTCCAGGCGTCATACGCAGGCTGGATTTCATGGCAGGAGGCACAGAACATCGGAGTGGAAGTGCGGATCATGGTGTAGTAGGTGAGACTGAATATCGGAAAGGCGATAAGGACACCGAAGGTCACCCACAATACAGGGACAAGGACTTTCTTCTTCATAACAACCTCCCAAATCTGATGTTTGGAACCGGAGCATGAAACAAGTTGGCCTTATTTAGACAATCATTCATAACCAACCAACAATCAATTCCACAATGTGGCACCTGTGGTCTTTTCCATAGTTTCTATAGAAAATTTGATTTCAGATTTCTTTCGGATTGATCAATAATGTTTGAAGGCTTTGGGACTGGGCCTTACTGAATAAAACTTTTCAATTTGCTAGATAAACGGATTTTTATTGCTTTGATAAAATATTGGGTATACACGCAGCAACTTAGCGCATACAAAATGTCAGGATGGGACCTTGTTCTCAGATAAGTTAGTTATATCTGCAACTATAAAAAATGGTGTGAAAGATTAAATTTTAACGATCAATATTTTAGGCAAGAGTATAAAGAAAAATTCTCCTGTCCTTACCTAAAATAATTTTGCCAATAGAGGAATGCTCTAGAGGTAATATTATAAATTACCTCCTTAAATACAAGTCAGTGTGCGTGGGTCATAATTACTCAATGTTGCTTAAATACTACATAACGAAACACGCTCCGAAAATCTTTGCACTAATGAAATAAGTCATAGTAATCCTATTTGTCAGTAATAAAGCCGTGTTTAATCAGCCGCAAGTCTTCGTCTGCAACCATACCGATATCAGGAGCATAATACTTATATTCTGTTTCAAGTAGTTTGATGGCCGAACCTTCCTTAACTTTGAGGCATTTGGAGAAAGTACCAGCTGGTGTCTCACATGTCTCATCGATACTGACAATCTCCCCACGATCCATCGCCACTTCGGGAGCGATCTCCTGGTAATATCTCATTCCCACCTTAGGTGTCCCAGGCATTATCAGACCTGCCTTGTTGTCATTCACACCAGCGAGCCAGGAACCATCATGCTTGACCACTTTTTCACCTTCATAGAAATCCACATCTTCACCAAAATAAAAGATGTCTTTTGTTTGCTCACACATGGCAAAATAATTTCTTGATATTTCGTACAGTTGTCCATCTATCCACTCTTTTTCTTCAAGAATGCGAGTGACGATCCCATCGACTGTTTTGGTTTCATCGAGAATTGTAATCTGGAGCTTCGTATCGTCCCCTTCTAAAATAAGCTGAAAACCTGGCTCCAGAATAAAGTATGGATTTTTACCTGTAGTCAATAGATTACAACTTTCAATGTCGAATGCCTCTTGCCAAGATGGGCTCTTTCCCATACCTTGTGCCGATACCGTTGTAAATATGAAGACCACCAATGCAGTTACGAGGTATAAAGATATTCGCGAGATCATGTATAGCCCTCCTAATAGGGTTTTAGTTTGCACTATTTTCATTTTTTTTCATCGCGGTTAATTTGCAATAAGTTCCTAATACTTACATTTAGTTTTAATAGTATCAACGATTACTATATCAACTACGTTTATACTAACTTATAAAATAAACACTGCAAGAACGCTAACGGCACTATCACCCCCAGGAGCTTGATACGCTTTACCGGGGAAGAACCAGCCCACTCGTAGTTCAAATCCAAACCTCCGGAAACCGAACAGGTTTCGAAAACCAAGAATGAGATCAATCTCGCTCCCGACATCTTTGCTTGCGAATGCTTCGTTCTTGTTTAATAAGGCCGTAAGCCCCGTGCTAAAAAGTTCACCGCTAATCATTTTGTCTAACTCGTAATGATTATAGACAAGGTCAACAAAGGCGTTTCCTGCTGGTCTTAAACCAACACCTGCCGTTAAAATTCTGAGATTGCTCAGTTCAGGATCGAACATCTCACCATATGTTTTGAATTGGGTGACTCCACCAAATCTCCCTTCATTGGATTGCAGCCCCGTTTGACGGAACTCATGATTGACATTGTCATCAGGATTGCGATCGCCTGATCCAAAACCATAACGCAGGGTGAGACTCGGCTGCAGGGGAAGATCCGGGAATCGATACGTTCCGCCGAAATCGAATCCGTAACCTTGCAAATCTCGCTCCTTGTCGTCCTTCCCTCGTGCTAAAGCAAATTCTACCCAATAGTTGAATCTGTCTGTGGGCCGCCCATACCCGCGTACCCCCATATGTAGTGGACTACCTTCCGGACCTGACGTATCAAAACGTTTTATCGCGTAAGCAGCCAATTTAGAGTCTTCGATCCCTCGGTACTCAGTATACAATATGTAGTTATTGATTTTGCCCAATGGATTATTAAAGAGCAGCTCGCCGTCAAAAAAATTCTCTCGTGACACACTCGCTTCAGTATGAACATCGCCTAACTTGAGATTGACAATGAAACCATCCAGAGCTGCATCATACAACCAAAGACGCTGGTCTTCGAAATTCCGTCGACCAATGGTAAAATCGAAGGGGCCGAAATTCTTGAAAGTCGCATAAGCTTGGTCAACAATCAGTGAAAAGCGTTTTTTTTCTGCAAACTGAAATTTACCGTCAGGAAGCGTAATTCGATCCTCTTCCTGCAAATCTATCAAACGCTCAAGAGTCAGCTCAATGGTTGTTTCTAACCAGGACTTCGGGCGGTAAGTTATGAATCCGAAGAAGTTAGGCGCTGCAATAATGGAGTCGTCACGGACTTTGCTATTGAGGTCCTGATTTTTTAGATAAGTAAATTCCGTGTCACTTCCATAAGCAAACTGGTATTTTAATACTGAAGGTAAAGCTTTAGTACGAGCCTTTTGCTTGCTTGGCCCTGTACCTTGGCGCGCCCCCCGGGGCACCTGAAATGATGCATACTTTTTATAAGTCTTGTCATCTGCAAGACCATCATTAATCGAACGTTTCACATCTTTATTTGTTGTCGCATGCACAATAGGGACATCTGCTAACGGATCATTTTCCGTTAATCCTTGGTGCTCTGCTATGAGCTCAACCAGCAGATAATCGTCATTCGATACCATTGCCACTTCGAAATTGTTCAACACATTCTTTTCATACAATAAGGATTTCCCAGATGAGCTCTCTAGCATTTCCGCTGCACCTGCTTGAGTCAGATTTTCCAAAGCGCTTTCTGCAGACGCGTGAATGATAGGTACCTCAACAAATGGATCCGATTTAATGGATCCATTCTGCCCAGTTAAAAGAAATGGCTTAATATTGCCGCCATTAGGCTTAGTTTTTACAACGATATTCTCTTTTGAGATTTTCTTGTGCTCAGTAATTTTATCAATTGATTTTGATAACATTTTCTGACCAACACCTTTAATTATGGTGTCTGTGTCTGAAATGTCAGAAACGTGCTCGGCAGGAATCGCTGCAAACGGACCGAATTTGACTGGGACTTGTTTCTCAACTGAAAGTTCTGACAATAAGTCTTTACTCGGCAGTAATTGTACTTTGATATGCTCCTTTACGACTTTCTCATTCGCTGTGGTTTTCTTGAATTCATTATGTGATGTTTCTGGAGCCCCACTTTTGATTATATGTTCTCCACCGGACATGTAAGAAGCATGTTCGACAGGAACCTCTGCAAAAGGATCAGATTTAACGGGGGTATGGTGTCCAACTATGAGTTTTAGAAGGGGATCAACGGCACTCAATGCCATTGTTACTTCTAAATTGTTCAATACGTTCTTTTCATGTAACAAGGTTTTTTCAGGCGAACTTTGTAACATTTCCACAGAGCCTGCATTGGTTAAACTTTCCATAGCTTCTGTGGAAGATGCGTGAACGACAGGAAATTCTGCAAACGGATCTGCTTTGACAGGTCCCTGATACCCAACTGTGAGATTCTTTAAGGGAACAGCAACATTCGATACTTTTATTACTTCGGAAATATTGCTTTTACTCTTCTCAGTTACCGCAGATTTATCTTGTATGATTGTAAAAGTCTTATCCTTACCCGTCTTTTCTATAAAATGTATTTTTTCGCGGATAAATTGGTTTTCTATTTCATTGTCGATCAAAACAGGCAGCAATACAGCAGAGTCGTCTTCATTCATTTCATTTGTTACTTTTGCAAAAGCAAACGGTTGACCTGTGCCCGCCAAGACTACAAGTACGGTCAACCATATCACACTCATTATTGCCTTTGTTCTTGAGATAACCTCTACCGTCC
>CALZHP010000037.1 GCA_945787325.1 uncultured Desulfobulbaceae bacterium | reverse complement strand
CCTCTAATTCACATGCCCCCACATATAAAAAAGTTTAGCCCCGATAGGCCCTGTCCTCAATTACCACTTTCCGTTGTAGGAATAATTCCCAGATAACACTTCAAAAAGAATGCATAAACAATATGTTGCCGTATATTCCGTAACATGAACTAGAATTGTAAGTCCACTATAAAATCAATTTGTAAAACATATTCGGCAATAAAATCATATTATTTTAATTTATTCGGTCGTTTGTATTTTTTTGATGACTTCCAGATGCGGAATGCAAATAGTGTAAGTATGGAAAATGCTCTTGGTATCTTTATGAATTTCTGCCAATATAAGGAGTACTTTAATAATGCATTGGGGTTGGGGTGAATACGGTATGGGGGCCGGTTTTGGCATTATATTCATGATTGTTTTCTGGGCCCTGGTGATAGTTGGCATTTTCTTTATCATTAAAATGATTACTGGCGGCGGGGTGACAAGTGAAAAAGAATATGACCAATCAGCGGAGGAGATACTTAAGAGACGTTTCGCGAAAGGAGAACTGAGCAGGGAAGAATTTGAAGAAGCTATCAAGGTGCTGAAACAGTTCACTTAGGGTGGTATTCTGATACAAACTTGTAAGAACTTCGGAGATATTGACATGAAAAAAGGTGTTTATGCCACGGGAGCTATTCTGGCAATGACTGTCCTGCTTGTTGCCGTTTCTGGCAATGCTCAGACGGATGACGACCAGGTGTATAAGGGGCAGGAGGGAATGCCCGGGCCGCAAGTGATAGAGAAAATCGAGCAGCAGGATGAGAGTGAGTCTGCTTCGAAGGGTTGGAAAAACAAGCCCTACCGGAAGCGTCGAAGAATGAGGGGTTATGGCATGGAACCTGGCATGATGAGAGGTTATGGTTATGGTATGGGCCCTGGTATGATGGGAGGTTATGGCATGGGGCCCGGTATGATGATGCACAGTTATGGTATGGGGCCGGGTATGATGAACTACGGTATGCATCCGGGTATGATGAAGCGCGGCTACGGTATGGGCCCCGGTATGATGGGTTTTGGCGGTTATCGTTCCGGTTGGGGCGGCTGCGGCGCTTATTCGGGTGGAGATGGGTACAGCGCTGAACAGCGCGAGAAGTTTCTGAATGATACAACAGAATTGCGCAGAAAGATGCATGTTCTGATGTTTGACTATGGTGAAGCCCAAAGGGATCCGGAAACAGACAGCGAGGTACTACGCAACATGGAAAAAGAGATGAGTGAACTTCGACAAGAGATCATTGTAAAGTCTTCGCAATAGGTGTTATGCAGCCCAAAAAAATCTAGTTTCATTTCAGTCTAATCTAATATGGTACCTGGAGATCAGTTGCCTTGATCAAAAGTCGTGTGCTTGTATGCTGTTGCCGCTTGCTGAAACAAAGTTTTGAGGAAGCATACCCTGCGCTTTTTCCAGAAACGCCCCAAAGGTACTGGTATCGAGAGCGCTGAGGGAAACAGCATTATATTCCTTAACCATCTCTTCAACGTATTCCGGATCGACGAGGTCTACTTTATTGAGAACTCGAATGCTTGGGATCATGTCGAGTTCCAGCTCTCTTAAAAGATTTTCCACTACCTTAACCTGGTCCGCAAATCTTGGATTGCTGATATCGATAACGTGCACAAGCAAGTCTGCTTCATAAAGTTCTTCCAATGTAGCCTTGAATGATTGAAGCAGTTCTGCTGGCAGGTTTCTGATGAAACCCACTGTGTCGGTGATTATAACCTCGATATCAGACGGAAAACGAAGCCGGCGGCTTGTCGGGTCAAGCGTTGCGAAAAGTTTATCCTCGGCAATGATATTGCTGTTGGTAAGCGTGTTGAGCAGGGTCGACTTGCCGGCATTGGTATACCCGACAAGCGAAATTACCGGTACGTCTTTTTTACGTCTACGGGCACGGCGCTGGTGTCTTTCCCTGCCAACAGCCTTGAGACTTTTAGCCAACTTGGTTATCCGGTCGTTGATGCGACGCCTGTCGATCTCCAGGCGTGTTTCACCGGGCCCCCTGGCGCCGATGCCTCCAGTGAGGCGGGAGAGGGCGTCGTCCCTGGTGGAGAGGCGAGGCAACATATATTTGAGCTGTGCCATTTCTATCTGCAGTTTTCCTTCGCGGCTTAACGCCCGACGGGCGAAAATATCCAGTATCAGCTGGGTGCGGTCAATGACACGCAAGTCTGTATGATCTGTTATGGAGCGTATCTGGGAGGGATTGAGTTCCTGGTCGAAGATTAGCAGGTTTGCGTTCTGCTGCAATGCAGTAAGCATGATTTCTGCCAGCTTACCTTTTCCCATGAGCCATTTGGGATTGATCTGTTTACGGCGTTGAAGAACTGTATCAAGTACCATGATGTCATCAGAAAGGGCCAATTCCACCAGCTCATCCATAGACTCTTTTACTGCCTCCCTGTCTTTTTGTTTGAATGCGGTAGTAACGCTTATCAGAATTGCCCTGTCCCGGTTTCTGTCGATTTTTTTAACCGGCCGGGTGCGTGCGAACTCTTCTTCCAGAGAAGTTATCAATTCAGGGAAGGAAAGTGTTTGCCGGGTTGGGACTTGCGGAGGAAGAAAGGCCCAACTTTTCCCTTTGACTGGGCTCGGAACGAGATGGGCAGCGTAAAGTTGTTCCGGCAAGCCGTCTTCTCGCATCTTGATAATGGCCATCAAGTCAAGCCTCAGAAAAACCAGGTCCATGAGATCGTCATTGGTAATATCTTCGCCCGCCAGATGAGTGTGGATGCACCGAACGCCTTTAAGGCGGCCTTTAGCAGTCCTTATACCTGAAAGGGCGGGGATCAATATCTTCTTGGGGTCTCCGACAATCACGTAGACAACCTGTCCGGAACGTTCTATGATGACGCCGACTTGTCGGCCGGTATCAAACGATATATCGCACAGGGCCCTGGCCATTTCAGGTGGGATAACCTCTTCGGGGGATACCCGTCGAGTGGCAAGTCGTTCCAGTTTTTTGAGTTGCTTCGTTTTAAGGCCGGCGGTGTTGCCAACTAGTTTGCCGATTGTTTGATCTCCTTTACCTATATAATATTTACGCGTCTTTTTATAATTTACACTTTTTTCCTGAGAATCCTTTTGTCGCCAACTCGCATTGTCACTTTCATCTTATCGAAATACTCGAGCAGGGGAATGGAAAATTTTCTGGATAGTCCGGTCATGCTTTTGAAGCCCTGGGCATCAAGCTCACCGTTTTTGGTGATGAAGTCAACAATTTTTCCCTGCACTTCTTTTAACGGTGATGCGTGGAAGTAGAGATTTTCGTTAATCTTTATGATCACTTTGTCTTGAACAAGCACGGCAAGCATTTCCCGAATACGTTTTTCGGGCACTTTGGAAAACTTTGACAGGAGTTCTTTTGTGGTGGGTGTGGCAAGACCGGCATTCATATAAAAACTTTCAATGTCATGTCGCAGCGCCTTCTCGTCGGCCTGAAGTGCGACCTCATGACCAGCAAGTCTCACCAGGGCCTGTTCCTGAATGATCTGCTTCTGTTTGATGAGATCATTAAGGGCAAATTGAAAAAGCTTTGTGTCAATACCCCTGTAAAGGCTAGAGCGCAGCTCTTCCATGGCAAGACCCGGTTTCAGAGGATTGTTTTTGTGAAATGCAGCAAGCGTATCAAGCATCTTACTGGTCAGTTCGCTGTATTTGACTGCCTCCACCATCCGTTGTTTATCGGAATCTATTACCAATATTTTGCGGGACGAAAGCGGCCCGTTGAGGATTTTCTTCAGGCGGTTGCCAAAAATACCCATCTTGACAGCAAGCTTATCAAATGTGAGTCCGGTTAAACTGTTTTCCTTAATAAATAGGAGAACGAGGTCTTCACTATTGTCTGTGCTGTATGTATGAAAAATTTCCTCGTTTTCCTTTCTGAAGCGTCTTCTTTTTCTAGGGGAGCCGTTCAGTATACCGCCGCCGCCGATAGTGGTGACTGGAGAGTAACTTCTTACTACGTAACGGTCTCCGGGCCAGACGCCTACAGGTTCTTCAAGCAGTAGCTGCACAATTGTGTGTGTACCTGGTGTGAGTTCTTCATCACGCAGGAGGACTATGCGACCCATAATCTCAGCAGTGCCGAGATGGACGCGTACCCTGGTCCTGTTTTTCAACAGTTTTTCATTGGAAGAGTTATAAAAGAATTCAGCGTCTAACAGGTACGAAGGCTGCAGACATCCTGGTGTAGCAAGAACATTACCGCGCGATATAATCTCTTTATCAACACCCTGGATGTTAATGGCGGTTCTATGTCCCGCCTCAACCTCCTGCGCGCTGCTGGAATGAACCTGTATACCGCGTATCTTGGCATTGATGCCACTTGGGTAAATGACAATATCGTCACCCACCTTGATTCGACCTGAAATTGAGGTGCCTGTTACGACAGCACCAAAACCTTTCATACTAAAGATACGGTCGATTGGCAGGCGGAAGGGACCGTGTGCCTCTGTGAAATCTGTTTCAGATACCAGTTTGTCAAGGACAGTTTTAACTTCTTCAATGCCTTCCCCGGTTGTGGAAGAAACGGTGAGCAAGGGGGCATCCTCCAGGAAACTGCCGGTAAAAAATTCCCGTACTTCCTCTTGGACCATTTCGAGCCAGTCCGGTTCCACCATGTCTTTTTTTGTAATTACTATCAGGCCTCTCTTTATGCCGAGCAGCCGGCAGATTTCAAAATGTTCGGTGGTTTGTGGCATGATCCCTTCGTCCGCAGCAATAATAAAGGCAACGAGGTCCATACCGGCGGCACCGGCCACCATGTTTTTGACAAATTTCTCATGGCCAGGCACATCAACAATACCGAGTCGGTGTCCGCACGGCAGATCGATAAAGGCGAAACCGAGTTCGATAGTAATACCGCGAGCTTTTTCCTCTTTCAGGCGATCGGTTTCAATTCCGGTAAGGGCGCGTATCAGACTGGTTTTACCGTGATCGACATGGCCCGCTGTTCCCAGAATTATCTCACGCATGCTTTACCAGCTCCCGGTCAGGAATGGGTTGCTTCTTTTTTCTTCCCCGATGGTGGATCTGCTACCACCGTAGCCGTGCCCGGGCCAGACAATTGTGTCTTCGGGCAGGATCAGAAGTCGATCTTTGATGGCAGCAAGGAACTGTTTCGTATCGCCGCCAGGAAAATCTGTACGGCCAACTCCTCCTGCAAACAGGGTGTCTCCGCTGAAGAGATTTGGTTTACTGTAAAGGCACATACCCCCAGGAGTGTGGCCCGGAGTATGAATGATTTTAAAATTGAGATTGCCGACAGCCAGGATATCGCCATCCTTGACTGGCATATCAACTGGTGGTGAACCAGGCAGACCGAGTTGTGAGAAAAACTGATCTATTTCAGGGCGTTCAAAGAATTTTACATCTTCTTCATGCATGACAATTTTGGCACCAGTCGTATTCTGGATCACCTTATTGCCACAGACATGGTCCGGGTGGCCATGAGTATTGACAATGAATTGCAGAGATATTTTTTCTTCTTCAAGCGTTGTCAGTATTTTTTCTTCATCGCCTCCAGGATCAATTACAATGCCTTTCCCTGTTTCTTCACATTTAACCACGTAACAGCAGACGCCCATCATGCCAACAGTCAGTTGTTTTATTATCATTCGTAAATCCCGTTTATATTGATAGGTTAACAGTCACAATTTGTAGGAGAGCAATCTCCGCCAGCGCATCCGCAGCCAACAGTATCCAGGCTTGCCTTGTTGACCGGAAGGCTCTCTTCCACATTATTTACCACCTCAGCGAAAGCCTTGGTTGCTTGGCTGTCTGCATTCGATGCAAGATACGGTCTGCCTTCGTCACCGCCGAGAACAACGTTGGGATCAAGTGGCACGCTTCCGAGAAAGGGCAAGGTGAATTCAAGTGCGATCTGTTTGCCGCCACCTGTTTTGAAAAGGTCCACCTTCTCGTCGCAGTGTGGGCAGATTAGACCACTCATGTTTTCCACGATTCCTAATACTTTTATGTTGACCTGTTTGCAGAAGTTGATTGATTTCCGGACGTCGGCCAGGGCAAGATTCTGCGGAGTTGTCACGATTAGAGCATTGACGTCTTTGATGGTTTGGGCAACGGAGAGGGGCTCATCACCGGTGCCCGGAGGGGCATCAATAACGAGATAGTCAAGTTCACCCCAGTCAATTTCTCCCACAAACTGGCGAATAGCCTGCATCTTGAGTGGGCCCCGCCATATAATGGCTTCGTCCCTGTTCTGCATCATGTATTCAAGGGAGATAACCTTAAGATTGTCGCTATATACCATTGGTGGCACACGCCCATCTATTACCTTGCTACCATCAAGTGAGCCTGTAAGATTCAGCATTCTGCAAATGTCGGGGCCGTGCAGGTCCACGTCCATAAGACCTACTTTATAGCCCCTGTTGGCAAGGCCCAGGGCCAGGTTGGTTGCTACGGTGCTTTTCCCGACACCGCCCTTGCCGCTCATGACTAGAATTTTTTTATTTATTTTGCCAAGTGCGGACTTTATAGAAGTGTCCTGCTGAGCAATTGTCGCCTGTGCTGATGTGCATGATTTCTCATTTTTATCGCTGCATGCGTCACTCTTGCTGGGGCATGTAGCGCTTTTCTTGCACGATGTTGACATGAACATGTCCTCCCGAAATACATCATTTAGTTGTGTGATATTGAAAAGGTTTTACTATATACAGTAATGACAGTTGTTTTAAAAGGCAAAATCAGGAAAATGGATCAGCAGGGAATTTTGTAAAGCATTTTATTTACTGTATGGGATGTCGCCTAATACCAGGGTTCAGTTGACTCATATAATTGTTTTGGCTTGATTTAACTGGGTGGTTCCAGTAATAAATTGAGATTGAGTAATCAATAAGCATGGAATGGATAGGAAAAAACTTCAGGTAAACACTCAAAAATATATTAATTAATAAAAGAGTAGTATTGCTTATCAATTCTAATGGCCGATGAAGTACGGGCTATATCTTTAAGAACTTTCTTTACTGATATTTATCAAATAGATGTAACGAGGTGATATAAATGCAGATACTTGTTCTCTACTACTCCAAGGGAGGCAACACAAAAAAGCTTGCTGAGGAGATTGCCAAAGGAGTTGAATCCGCAGGTGTTACAGCAGTTCTCAAAAATACCGACGAGGTTTCGAAAGAAGATTTTACCAATTCGGCTGGTATTATCGCCGGCTCCCCAGTATATTTTGGAGTTCTTGCCACCGAACTAAAAAGGGTTTTTGATGACTTTGTTGGAGTCCGCAGAAAAATGGAGAATAAAATCGGTGCTGCATTTGCCACCGGGGGACATCCAACCGGCGGAAAAGAGACGACAATTATTTCTATAATCCAGATCATGTTGATATATGGAATGATAATTGTTGGCGACCCTATGGATGCTTCAGGTCACTATGGTGTAGGGTGCGTTGGCGCACCAGACGCCACGGCAGCATCTGATGGTTTTAAGTTAGGGGCCAGGGTGGCTACGCTAAGTGGGAAGCTTAAATGAGGCAAATGGGACAGAGGTAAAGTAATGGATGATTTTGATTGGCGTTTTATTAAAGAGTTTAAAGAAATGGAAAGACAGATGGGCCGCATGCTGCGAAGTATGTCTACCTCGCGTATGCTTCCCAGACATTCCGGAAGTGATTGGTTGCCAGCTGTAGATGTTTATGAAACTGATAAAGAAATTTATGTATATATGGATACGGCGGGTATTGATCCGGAAAAACTTACAGTTATTGCCGAGCAAAACAGTATAACGGTATCCGGTATACGTCAGTTGCCGGGCAGGAACAAGATCTGTAAAGTTCACCAGCTCGAAATAGAACTTGGTGCTTTCAAGCGCACAGTTTCATTCCCCGTGCAGATTGATGTTTCAGCCACTGAAGTATCCTTCAAGAATGGAATACTTGAAGTTAAAATACCCAAAGAAGTTTTCTGATTTCAGGCTGGTAATTTTAAAAATTAAATGAGGAATAAAGATGGCAGACGATACTCCTGAAAAAAAGGAAACCAGCATAAATCTCAAAGAATTGGAAATACCCGAAGAGCTCCCTGTTCTCCCACTGCACGACTTTGTTTTCTTCCCAGGTATGGGGTTCCCGCTGCAGGTTTCCAGTCAATCATCCAAACAGCTTATTGATGACGCTCTCCTGAAAGACAGGCTAGTGGTAATTGTCTCCCATAAAAAGGTTGAGGAGAATAAAACATCGGACCTGGATACCACCTATCTCTATTCTATTGGGGTGGTTGGATATATACATAAAATAGTCAAATCCATGGAAGGATATTACCAGGTCCTAATGAGTGCTCCCAAGAAAATCAGGATCATAGAATATACCTCCGAAGAACCCTACCTGAAAGCAAAAGTTGAAGAGATAAAACCGGTCAAAGAGAGCGATAAAGAGATCGAAGCACTAGTGTTGAATCTGCGAAACCAGTTTAAAAAACTTGCTGAGCTGTCCCAATTACCGCCTGAGTTATATATGACTCTGATGGAGCTTACGGAACCCTCCTTTATCGGCTACCTGATTGCTTCCCAGCTAAACCTCGCGATCGATAATGAACAGGAACTGCTTGAAATTGATGATCTCAAGACGCTTTTACGAAGGGTGACCGAGGATCTCAACAATCGTATGGAAACTGTTGAGATGAGTAAAAATATTCAAAAGTCCGTGAAAAAAGACCTTGACAAGGGGCAACGTGAGTTTTACCTGCGCCAACAGATGAAGGCTATACGTAAAGAGCTGGGAGAAGGTGAAGACAGCGATGTTGAAATTGAGGAGTTGAGGCAAAAACTTGCTGAAAAGACGCTTAATGACGAGGTCCGCAAGGTGGCTGAAAAAGAACTGGACCGCCTGTCCCGCATTAACCCGTCATCCCCGGAACATACTGTATCCAGAAATTATCTCGACTGGATTCTAGATCTGCCCTGGGAGGATTCCACGGTCGATTCTCTGGATATAGAAGAAGCCAGAAAGAACATGGATGAGGACCATTACGGCCTGGAAAAAATAAAGAAACGTATAATTGAGTTTCTGGCGGTCCGCAAATTAAAGCAGGATATGCACGGCCCTATACTATGCTTTGTAGGCCCTCCGGGTGTGGGTAAAACTTCCCTTGGTCAATCAATTGCCAGGACAATGGGCCGGAAATTCATCAGAATATCTCTTGGCGGAGTCCGGGATGAAGCTGAAATCAGGGGGCACCGCCGTACATACATAGGAGCATTGCCCGGCCGGATTATCCAGAGTCTTCGCAAGGCCGGGTCCAATAATCCGCTGTTCATGCTGGATGAAATAGACAAGCTGGGCATGGATTTCCGGGGTGACCCGTCTTCGGCTCTGCTCGAGGTCCTGGATCCTGAACAGAATTCGACCTTTGCTGATCATTATCTGGAAATAGCCTTTGATCTATCCAAGGTTATGTTCATTACCACAGCCAACATGCTTGATAGTATTCCCGGACCATTACGTGACCGTATGGAAGTTGTGGAATTGCCTGGATATACAGAAGAAGAGAAACTAATGATTGCCAAAAGGCACTTGATTGGCAAACAGTTAGAAGCGCACGCACTTACCGGGGACGATATCGAAATTGAAGATGACGCAGTCCGGGTCATCATACGCTCTTACACCAGGGAGGCAGGAGTGAGAAATCTGGAACGGGAGCTGGCGGCCATCTGTCGCGGAGTCGCAACGGATATAGTGTCAGGAATCAGGAAACTCTTTGTGGTGAAACCCGACGACCTGCAGAGATTTCTCGGCCCTATTCGTTTTTTTCCCGAAACCAAGACACGGTCGTGGGGTCCCGGCCTGGCAACCGGGCTCGCCTGGACACCGGTGGGTGGTGTGCTCATTTTTATTGAGTCTGCAAAAATGGAGGGCAGAGGCAACTTGACATTAACTGGAAAGCTGGGAGATGTCATGAAAGAATCAGCGACTGCGGCACTGACATTTATACGTTCCCACTCCAAAGAGCTGGATATAAATGATAAGATGTTCAGCAATACAGATATTCATGTTCATATACCTGAAGGGGCTATTCCCAAAGATGGTCCTTCTGCCGGTGTTGCCATGGTAGTCTCCTTAACCTCGCTGTTTACAGGCCTTCCCGTACGCAAGGATATGGCAATGACCGGTGAAATAACTTTACGGGGAGATGTGCTGCCGGTGGGGGGTATCAAGGAAAAGGTACTGGCTGCTGTCAGAGCAGGGATCACCTCTGTGGTCTTACCGCACCTTAACGAAAAAGATGTAATTGAACTGCCCGACAACGTGAAGGAAGGTATCAATTTTCATTATATTCAAGGAATCAGGGAGGCATTGGAGCTTACCCTGGAACAACAGAAGAAGAAAAAAAATGACTGAAGATGTCTGCAACATTCAGGTGTAAAACAGGGCAATAATGCAATCGGACAGGTACCTGGTTTTTATATTGCTTTTGCTGACTGCCCTGGCATATGCAACGATTCAGGCACAACTCCCCCATGATGTTTTCTGGTCAAATGATGGCGGCGAAAAAATTGTTCAGGTAAAATCGCTGATCCAAAACGGTTGGTTTGATCCAGAAATATCATATGATGAAAAGTTTTCCCTGGAACCTGAAGGTTCATTTGAATTTGCTCCTTTTTATCCGGGACATGCTCGAAATATTAACGGCCGTCTTCTTCCGGTTGTCCCGATATATTTTCCCCTGTTGAGCGTACCTTTCTATAAAACTTTAGGACATGCCGGTCTTTATATACTCCCCGTCCTTTGTTCGCTCCTCACTATTTATTTTACATGCGTTATCTGCAATGATTTGTTGGGCAGACGGCCTCTTTTGCTAGTGGTATTTACCATAGCTTTCGGCAGCCCGATTTTTTTTTACAGCCTGACTTTCTGGGAACATACTCTGGCAATGAGCCTATGTATGTCGGCAATTTTTCTAATATATAAAGCCAGCAAAAAAGTATCTGGAGGAGGTTGGACGCTTGCAGCTGCGGGTATGGCGCTTAGCGCTGGTACTTCCTTAAGAGGTGAATTGTATATAGTAATATGCGCGATTTTTGTGGGGCTGGTTGCTCACAGGCAGCTACGGGCCCGTTCATTTTTTTTTGCTGCAGGGGTCCTAGGAGGTCTCCTGCCATTCGTCCTGGCTAACAATTATCTCTATGGTTCCTTAACCGGGTTTCAGGTACAGATAAAACAGATATTTTCCTCTGCGAATGAATCAGGCGTTACAGCTAATCTACTGAAACGTTGGGACGTTTTTTCATATCTAATACTATCCTATGTAACAAACCTTAAAATCAGTATACCCTTTTTTATTGTTGGGTTCTTGCCTGTACTTTATTGGAGTCGTCTTAAGGCCTGGACTTCCAGGCATAGCACGATGCTTCTTTTCTGGTTCAGTTGTGTGCTTGTTACGAGCATAGTTGTTTTTACCCACCTGTTTTTTCTTAAAGACCCGATTATCTCATCATTGAATATGCTTGGCTTATTCGCTGTCCTGCCTATTTTACCCTTTGCCTTTATCGCACCAAAGAAAAAAGACGCAACAGGGAAAACCAGTTTTTTGTGGTTTCTCTTTGTGGTGGGCATGATGTCCCTGGCCGGTTTCTGCGTTGGACTTCCTTCGAGAGGAGGGCTGCAATGGGGACCTCGTTACACGCTTACAATCATTCCGGTCCTTGCTATCCTCTCGGTAATGGGATTTGAAACTTTGAGAGAAAAGCTGGGAAGTGAAAATTTCAGAAATATTTTCACAATGTTATTTACATTGTTGATTATTTCGGGGATTTGTATTCAGGGATATGGGATTTCTGTTCTGGTTGAAAAAAAAATGGTATCCAAAGAAAATATATCCAGAATTGAGGAGATGAATCCGGAGGTGATTATTACGGATACCTGGTGGGTTCCGGAAGATAACGCCGAACTCTATTCGAAAGTGCCTTTTTATACGTATTATTCGTATGACAAGTTGTCGAAATTGCTTGTTAAATTGTATTCTGCGGGTGCAAAAAGTGTTGTCCTGGTGTCTGGGGTGGACAACAGTGCTGTTCTTGCTGGATTTCGTGGGATAACAATAAGAAAATATTCTGCCACAGATCATAAACGTTTAAAAACCTTTAACCTGTTTATTCACAAAATAGTGTTCAATAGGGCGACAGAGATTCGGAACTGATGCTGATCGCCAGTGAAGTAAGTTAGATAATATTAATACGTTATGGAAAAAGACAGCACTTCATATACTGGCATGAAAGCTATTGAAAGGTATGCTCCTGCAGCGGTTTTTTGTGCCGCACTAATCGTGCGATTAATAGTTCTTTTCCAATTTAGGGAATCGAGTCCCATCTATGATAGTCCGGTTGTTGATGCCATGCGATATGATGTATTGGCCAAGAGTTTGGCCAGGCTGGGACAGTGGCAGGAAAATACAGCTTTTTTCCAACCGCCAGCCTACCCGTATTTCCTGGCAGCAATTTACAAGGTATTTGGTGAGTCCTATACAACTGTTCGTATAGTCCAGTCTGTCATCGGTTCAGCAAGTTGTGCTTTTGTGTGCCTTATAGGTAATAAGGTCGCGATGGGTAAAACCGGGTTGCTGGCCGGGTTGATTTGCAGTGTATACGGGCCGCTCATTTATTTTGACCTTGACCTACTGCCCCCTGTTCTCATAATTTTCTGGAGCTTGGTCTCAATACTACTGCTACTAAAAGCTTTTGAAACTAAAAGCAGGTTTTTTTACTTCTGCAGTGGTCTCTCTCTAGGGGTATCAATCATTACTTGGCCGATAGTTGGGTTGTTTGCTGTTTCGACAGTTGTCGTCATGTTTGTGTCGTCTCTAAACAAAATTAGGCAGATATTACCAGTGGTCATTCTTTTTATGGCCGGGGTCATTTTGCCTGTTCTTCCGGTAACAGCAACCAATATTAGTAAAGGAGAAATGGTTCTTATCTCCACAAATGGCGGTATAAATTATTTTCTCGGTAATAACGAAAATTGGCAGGATACTGTAGCAGTCAGACCAGGTTACCACTGGGAAAAAATTGTTACAGAACCGGAACGTCGTTTCGGCAGTGAAAAAAGTCGTGAAGTAGGTGATTCGAGGCTTTTTTTCAAAATGTCCGCAGATTATATCAGCACAAAACCAGGGGCATATTTAAGGGGACAGCTACTGAAACTCTATCACCTGATTTATGGCCATGAACTCATGCGCAACACTGATCTTTATTTTTTTAAACAATATTCAACCCTACTGGATGGATTGATATTTAAAAACAGAGTGATGAAATTTCCTTACGGCCTTCTTCTTCCTCTGGCATTGATAGGAATATTTTGCACATTTGCAGAACGGAAACCGGGGCAGGGACTGTTGCTTGTCTTTCTTGCTTCGCTGTCCATGGGTCTCATTCTGTTTTTTGTTACTTCCCGTTACAGGGTAGTGCTTGTTCCTGTGCTGGCTGTTTTTGCCGCCATTGGCATTACAGGATTATGGCAAATATTTATCGACAGGAAAATAGTAAGAGGTTTGATATTGGTATCAGTTTTTGTCCTTATGCTTTTTGCAGCCAATGTAAATCTGTTGGGTCAGGATAATGTTTTTGAACGGCCTGAATATCAGGGGCAGGCTTATTTTACTGTGGGTAGGGTACTGCTTGAAAAAAATAAACCGCGAGAGGCATTACCATGGCTGGAAAAAGCTGTAAGGGTGGATCCTGCTTACCCTGATGCATGGGTAGATATCGGCAGGGTAAAAAATTCAACAGGAGATATTGCCGGTGCTATCGGTGCCATGACCCAGGCCCAGAAAGTTGCTCCTGACTATCCACTGCCGTATTACAATCTGGCACGTATATACGATGGACCATTTTTCCCACCTCAGACAGCGATTCAGTATTATAAACAGTTTCTGGAAGCTGACCGACGATATCTTCTTAGCACGGGACCTGGACAGGATCGCACGAAATATTCATTGAACAGGCTTAAAGAGGTGGAAGAAAGAGTATCACAGCCGTAATTTCTTGAACAGACCTTCCGGAATTAGCTTGATAGCAAGCATGATCCACTTCCAGAACCAGGGTACATAAACAATATTCCTGCGTCGGTTGATAGCTTCAATGATTGACTTGGCGACAGCTCTAGGTTCTGCGACCATGAACATACCGGGAAGCCCATAGGTCATTGCAGTATCTATAAAACCCGGTTTGACTGTTATTACATGGACATTATGGGATGCAAGTCTGTTGCGAAGCCCCTGCAGGTAAACGTTCAACCCACCCTTGGCTGCCCCGTAAATATAATTGCTCTGACGCCCCCTGTCACCGGCAACAGATGACAGGGCGACAATTGTTCCTGATTTTTTCTCTATAAAGGCATTAGCAGTTTCCATAAGGATGGCTGCTGCAGCTGTAAAGTTTCTATTAATAGTAACAGCTGCTTCTTCAAAACGTGTTTCCCCATCCTCCTGCTTGCCGAGCGACCCCAAGCAGAGCATAGCAATACTGCAATCTTCAAGATGTGCTATCGAGTTGTGTACAAACTTAGGCAACTCTTGGGGCTTATCAGCGTCAAATTTTGCTGTTACAACCTTTATGTTGTGTCGTATGAAAAGGTCTGTAGCCATTATATCAAGATCATCCCGGTCTCGACCTGCCAAAAAAAGGTCATAACCTTCTGCGGCAAGCTGGTCGCACAAAGCTTTTCCTATGGATGAAGTGGCACCAAATATTATTGCCCCCTTATTCATGACAGCCCCAACCTCCTTCCCAGGGCGGAGGTGAAGTGGTTATTGGGATCGACTTGTTTTTTTATAGCGAGCCATTCTTCCACATTGGGATGCATTGCCCGGAATGTTTCTGCTGAAAGTCTGGCATCCTTCGCCAGATAAACTCTGCCGCCCCACTTCATAACAACTTTATCGAGTTGATCAAGGAAAGGGAGGATTTTCTTCGTAACGGCAAAATCAAGAGCAAGAGTAAAACCTGGCATTGGAAAGGAGAGCATTCCGTCACCTAAGGCGCCGAACCTTTTCAGGACACCAAGGAATGACCCGGCACCAGCGGCTGACGTACACTCTAGAATTTCGCGAAGTCCATCTTTGCTGGTTTCATCAGGAAATACGCATTGATATTGGACAAAGCCTTTTCTACCGTACATTCTATTCCAGTGATGCAGGGTGTCGAGAGGATAATAGAACTTATTATAGTCAATGATCTTTTTGACCTGCTCCCCTTCAGGGTGCCGTTTGTAATACAAAGAATTGAAGGCTCGTATTGAGGCTCTGTTTAATAACCATCCCGGACAACTGAACGGAATGGTATAATATTTAGGTCTTGGAAGGAAAAGAGGGTTTCTGGCCTGCCCCGGTGACAGGTCCATTCTTTTGGCGCTGTTACCCAGATATACGATACCGCGTCCCAGATCTTTGCCTTTGGCAAGACAATCTATCCATGCCACCGAACAGTTGTTTTCATTTTCGGTTTTTTTCAGGATTTCCATGCTGTGGTCCAGTCCGGACACGCGCTGTGAATGCTGGACGATAAAAGCTGTTTCGATTGGGACAAGCTGCAAAGTGACTGAAAGAATGAGTCCGGTAAGCCCCATACCACCTGCAGTAGCACAAAATATATCAGAGTTCTCTTCTCTTGAGCAGGTTATGAGGTTATTGTCCGCAGTTAGAAGTTCTATCTGATGGACGTGGTGCGAAAATGATCCGTCGGTATGGTGATTTTTGCCATGCACGTCGCAGGCGAAACAGCCTCCAACAGTACAGTAACGTGTACCGGGTGTTACCGGCAGGAACCAGCCGCCAGGAACGCAGAATTGAAGTATTTCTTGAAGAGTTGTTCCCGCTTCTGTGGTCAGTATTCCAGTTTCAACATCAAAACTGCGAAACCGGTTTAGCCTCTCAAATTTAATGAGGGCACTTTCTGAACATAGAGCTGCATCCCCATAACTCCGGCCCGAACCCCTGGCGGTGACAGCGCCGTTTTGTGAGGACAGTTCCGTAAGGTCCGATATTTTCTCAGGCCGATACGTCTCACATAAGGAAACAGGGAAACGCCCCCATCCTGTAATTTTTTCCTTTTTGCAACCTGGCATCACGAATATCCGGTAATTAATAGGACACAAAGGGCCCACAAGGCTACGTCAATCTGAATTGCACGGTCAGTCAATATTTCCAAGGTCGGGTTTCCCCCTCCTTTTCTGATGTATATCAGGTACATGTAGCGGAAAAGACCATATACCACAAATGGGACGGTGTATACCAGATTTGATGATTGGTGCCTGGCGACAGTCTCCGGTGATATTGTGTAAAGAGAATAAAATACCAGAGAAGCAGTTACGGTCACCATCATCATCATGTCGAGATATTTAATACTGTAATCTTCCAATACTTTACGGTGTTTCGTTGCTCCTTCATCAAGGAGGGAAAGCTCATGACGCCTTTTGCCGAAACCAAGAAAAAGTGATATGGCCAGGGTGCAGAGGAGAAGCCAGTGTGAAGGAGGGATGCCAACTCCCGCTGTGCCTGCGAGAACCCGCAAAACATATCCGGATGCCAAAAAAAACACATCGATTACAACAACATGTTTCAGCCTCAACGTGTATACAAAACTAAATAAGAAGTAGATACCAATAATGATAATTACCTTCATTCCTGCAATTATGCCGGAAATAATTGTTGCTAAAAGAAGAACAATAAAAAGAGACCAGGCGTTTTTAATAGATATTGCTCCTGAGGGAAGGGGGCGGTTGCATTTCTGCGGGTGGTGCCTGTCTTCTTCAATATCTTGCAGGTCATTAAAAATGTAAACGGCACTACTCGCCAAACAGAAGGAAATAAATGCAAAGAAAAGATTCCATTTGACCTCATTGAGCAGAGAAAATGGGATAAAAAGTATACCGGTTAGTACGAAAAGATTTTTTATGTAGTTATGGACACGAAGAAGGTCTAACATATCATATGGAAAACTGGACTGGTGGTTGTTAAATTTAAAATCAAATATGGATAGGAATTTAACAAAAATATCCTGAAAACAACTTAATCAACAAATTCATCAAGCAGCTTTTTAACCCAGGCAAGGAGCTTCTTAGAACTTACCGGTTTCGTAAGATAGTAATCCGCACCTGCTTCAAGGCCTTGTACCTCATCGTCAATATCCGTTTTAGATGTCAGAATTATAACCGGTATAAACCTGGTGTTGAGGTTGGACTTGATTTTACTCATAACTTCCATACCGTCCATTTCAGGCATTATTATGTCGAGTATGATCAGGTCTGGCATTTCCTTGTGAATAATTTTCAAAGCTTCCGGTCCATCAAGGGCTGTGATGACACGGAAGTTTTCTGATTCAAGCAGATGAGAGAGGACACGGAGTAAAAGAGGATTGTCGTCGACCACCAATATTTTTTTTGGAGTAACTGTAGAGACAGAGATATTGTGTTTTTTCTTTTCAGTTATGTCTACTCCATCGTCAATCAAAAAGGATTCAACATCATTTATATCTGATTCTACACCATCAATTTGTGGTGGAAAGCTTTCCTCGGGTGGAGCTACACGTAACACTTCTTCTATGGTGGTCAAGCCATCAAGAGCCTTGTTCAAGCCGTCAAAAGCCAGCTCCTTAAATCCTTCTTTTTCAGCTGCTTTTTTCAGGGCAATGGCAGATTGACGTGTAGCGACTAGTTCTTTTAAGGCGGGAGACATGCCTAGAACTTCATACATGCCCAGTCTACCGGAATATCCAGTGAATTGACATGCCTCACAGCCTTCTCCTCTCCAGAAGGATGCATCATCATCAATATCTATCATCGAGCAGAAGCGTTCAATTATCTGAGGCGTCATAGCATCTTTAGTTTTACAGGAAGGGCATATCCTACGTGCCAGTCTTTGACCGGCAATGCAAACAAGGCTTGCGGAAATTATGAAGGGCTCGATCCCCATGTCTACAAGTCTGGTTATTGAGGAAGGCGCATCAATTGTATGCAATGTTGAAAAAACCATATGTCCTGTCTGGCCGGCATGGAATGCTATGCTGGCAGTTTCCTTATCACGTATCTCCCCAACCATGATGATGTCCGGATCCTGTCGCAATATGGAGCGGAGTCCGCTGGCGAAAGTAATACCGGCTTTCGGGTCAATCTGTACCTGGTTAATACCAGGCAATTCAAACTCCACAGGGTCTTCAACCGTTATGATATTGACAGAAGGAGTATTCAATTCGTTCAGACATGCGTAAATCGTGGTTGATTTACCACTTCCGGTGGGACCAGTCAGAAGGACCACTCCTTCAGGTTTCGCTATTGATTTTTGAATTGTTTGGATATTGTTACCAACGATCCCGAGGTCTTCTAAACGATGAATCGCGCTTAGGGGGTCCAGAATACGTATGGTGATTTTTTCACCATAGGATGTTGGAATGCTTGATATCCTTAAATCGAATTTTTTCTTGTCGTATCTGACACTTGTGCGCCCATCCTGGGGTTTTCTTCGGATAGAGATATCCATTTTGGATATTACTTTTATCCTCGCTATTACAGCAGCATGAATATGTCTGTCTGCTTTCATTATCTCCCGCATGATACCATCTACCCTGAAGCGTATTACAAGAGCGTTTTGCCTAGGCTCAATATGAATATCACTGGCGTTAACCTTGATAGCATCGGCAATAATGGCGTTTACAAAAGTAATTATTGGCGCGCGTTCGGTCAGCCCGATCAAGTCCCGGACGTCACTATCTTCATCAGTTTCCTCACTCTCTTTTTCGACTACTTCAAGGGAGCTCTCAAAGCTTGTCCCTTTAAACAGTGTATCAAGGTCAACTTTCGGGTAATGTTGTCTTATTGATTCGAGGAGTTCCGCAGCGGGGGCAACTGCCGCTTCTATCTGCAGTTGGGTGGCAAAACGGAGATCGTCAATAGCATAATAATCAAGAGGGTTGATCATGGCGACCTGCAGAGTTTTCCCAGATTGCTCCACAGGTATGAGCAGGTAATTCTCAGCAAGTTCCGGTGGTACCAAAGAAACTATATCCTTGGGAATCTTTAAACCTACCAAGCGTATAAAAGGAATATTCAACTGGCTGGAAAGAGCCTTGGCGATCTCAACATCATCTGTGCCGCCCATTTCTGTGAGGATCTGTCCAAGTTTCTTCTTAGTTCTTTTTTGCTCCTCAAGTGCTTTAGACAAAGTCTCTTCATCTATAAATCCGGCGTCAATAAGGCATTGTCCTAGTTTTTTCTTTCGGTATTTTTCTTTGATGGGCCTCATATTCATACTATTAAATCCCCTTGAGCAGGTTCATACTAAGAACCTTGAAGAAAAAGCTGGAATTCGATAATAAATCAAATTGTTTTGGACAAACTACAAAAAAAAAACGTATCACTCAAGCCCCTGTCATACAATAATTTTCGGAGAGCAATTTTTTAAATAGTTTCGTTGCCTGAATAAATAAAGAAGCCGACGGCTTCTGATTAGATGCAGTTAATATTAATGTCTTAGTTATTAACAGATTTATTCTTCTATTTAGGGAAGAATTTAGTGAAAAAAAGTTATTGCAGAGCAGGAATAATTGTAAAAAAAGCAATCCGTCCCTGGAAAAGGAACGGATTGCTGAAAGATTATAATTCTGAAATTATTTCAGTATCCCTTACCTGTTATGTTCTTTTTGAGCTGTGCGATTTCAAGGCCCAGCGACACGCATTGCTTTCCTTCCAGACAATCATCGGCGTCTGGAATTTCCAAGTAGTGCTTCAGCTCGTGATTGTCTTTTTTTAGATCTACAGTCCAGACATTCTTATCAGAATCAAAATCTACATCAATATCTATGCCGCATTCACCTATTTCCGGGTACAGAGAGATTATTTTGTCGCATAATTCTTTTTTATCGTGCATTGCATACTCCTCCGTTTTGTTATTTTAGTGGATGGTAATTGATTAACCCAGTGGTTAAGATTATTGCCTCTGACATAAAAAAGCTGTTTTGTTTAACTGAAAAATTACATCTTTATAATACACTAATTATTTTATATGGATAGAGTCAATCTGTAATTATCTGAAACTTAAAAACCTCTCTGTTTCAATTTTACCGGAATTAGTTTATAAGGGGAGGTTTATAGTTCGTTCAAAATGCGAGGCACTTGTTCCTATTTATATCCTTTATGATTTAGCGTTATTTTATGAAAGTTTTTCTGGCAAAAAATGCGGGATTCTGTATGGGTGTCCGGCGGGCAGTTGAAACGACCCTTGATACGATTCGCACAGACGATGTTGGTGTTTCAACATTCGGGCCGTTAATACATAACCCCCAGGTACTTGATCTTCTTGAAGACCGTGGAGTGAAAATTCTCAAAGATATACCAGATCAGGAAGCCGGCACAGTAATTATCAGGGCGCACGGGGTGCCACCATCCCATAAAATGAAGCTGCTGGCCTCCGGAGCCAAGGTCCAGGATGCTACTTGCCCCCACGTCGTAAAGGTCCAGGTAATTATCAAAAAATATAAGAAGCAAGGGTATTCAACGATAATTATCGGTGACAGGAACCATGCGGAGGTCGAAGGGCTCATGGGATATGCTGGTGAACTGGGCATTGTAGTCAGTAACGAGGATGACGTTGCCAGGATACAACCTTCTACACCATATATTATTGTCAGCCAGACTACCCAGGATGAAAATGCCTTTGAACAATTGAGTGATATGATTCTTGAATGGTATCCGGGCGGCAAGGTTTTCAATACTATCTGTGATGCAACCCATAAACGCCAGGATGAAGTGCGTAACCTGTGCGAGAAGGTCCAGGCAATGGTTGTTGTTGGTGGTAAAAACAGTGCCAACACCCAGAGACTTGGTGAAATAGCCGAATCGATGGGTTGTCCGGTATATAAGGTTGAAACGGAAGAAGATCTCAATGCAGAGATATTGTCGAAATATGATCGTGTAGGGGTTACAGCAGGTGCATCAACTCCGACCTGGATGATAAACAGAGTCATACGCTTTCTGGAATCCATTCCGGGTCAGGGTGAGGGAGTTCTATCACCCTTTTTGTATAAAGTGCTCAGGTTTCTACTTGTAACAAATATTTATGTTGCTCTTGGGGGAGGGGTGCTGGCGTACGCAAGTGGCCTTTTGCAGGAAATTCAACCCCAGACCTCTCACTTTTTTATTGCTTTTTGCTATCTTTTTGCAATGCATAATTTAAATCGATTTACTGACCAGAGATCAAAAAAATATAGTGATTTTATCCAGGTGGAGTTTTACAAACGCTACAGGTGGTCACTTTTTACAGTATCGGCGATCTCCCTTCCTGTTGCAATTACCTTGGCGTATGGTCTCGGGAAGCGGCCATTTTTTCTTCTTTCCGGAATGAGTTTCTTTGGAATAATATACAGTGTCCGTTTCATACCCCGCTACCTATTACCAATCACCAGGATAAGAATGCTGAAGGAAATACCGGGCTCAAAAACATTTTTTGTCGCAATCGCATGGGCGTTTGTAACAGTACTGATTCCAGCCTGGGAGATTGATTACCAACCTGGTTTGAAGACCTTGAATGTCCTTATTATTGTGATGATGCTGGTTTACGTGCGGAATGCGTTGTTTGATGTATTTGAAGTACAGGGTGACCGGATAGTTGGAAAAGAGACATTGCCGGTATGTATTGGTGAAGAAAAAACTCTGAAAATACTTTACGCAATAATGGGAGTACTTATTATCAGCCTGTTAGTAATGCCTCTAATAGGAGCTATGGCTCCGTTCGGGTTTTGGTTATTACCAGGTGTTTTCTATCTTGGATTTATTACATATGCCTATCAGACTGGAAGCATAAGCCAGGGGCCCAAGTTGGAATTCTATCTGGAATCAATTTTTATAATAATTGCCGGGTTGACCTGGCTGGGTTCTCTATGACAACCAAATTATATTAATTCTACTTTTTCCTTGTCTGTACAGGTGGTTGCTTATCAAAAGATATTCGCATTGCACAAACATAATTTTTATTTGGAGTTAACATGCTGAGCTGGTTTAAAAAGAAACAGGCCAAGCCTGATGAAATAACTGTTGAAGAAAAAGATGAGCTGGCCCCTGAGGAATCGACACAGGAAATTCCTGAGGACGTTGTCGAAGAAACGGGTTTCGTACCAGATGAAGCCCCAGCGGAAGAAAAGGTCGAGCAGCTAGCTGACACTATTGAGCAAGAAACCGTGCAACAGCAGGTTGAATCTCCAGAAGAGGAAACGAATGGTACCGGACTATTCAGTCGTCTGAAAGAGCGGCTTGCCAAAACCAGGCACTCTTTTGTATCTCGAATTGATAATCTGTTTCTTGGTAAAAAAACTATTGATCCAGAACTGCTGGATGATCTTGAGGAAATACTGATAACCGCCGACCTGGGTGTGACAACAACACTGGAACTTCTCGAGAAAGTTCGGGAACAGGTAAATAGAAATGAATTAAGCGATCCCCAGGTGTTGAAACAGATGCTAAAAGAGAACATAACTTCATACCTTACAGGACACGCCCGGCCGGAAAAGATGGTAATGCCTGAAACCGGTCCTTTTCTGGTTATGGTGGTTGGCGTAAACGGTGTCGGTAAAACAACGACTATCGGTAAGGTAGCACATAAATTTGTGAAGTCAGGACTTAGTGTATTGCTTGTTGCAGCAGATACTTTCAGGGCTGCCGCTGTCGAACAGTTGAAGATATGGGGGCAGAGGAATAACGTTGATGTGTTTTCGCAGCAGGCTGGGGCAGACCCGTCGTCTGTTGTATTTGACGCGGTTGAGTATGCCGGGCCTCAAAATTTCGACGTAATCATTGTCGATACAGCAGGGCGATTGCATACAAAAGTCAACCTGATGGAAGAGCTTAAAAAAATAAAAAGAGTAATCGGCAAAAAACTGGAAAACGCTCCCCACGAAATCCTGCTTGTCCTGGATGCAACTACCGGACAAAACAGCATCTCTCAGGCAAAGTTATTCAATGAGGCTGTCGGAGTTACGGGGCTTGCTCTCACCAAGCTTGATGGGACTGCAAAAGGCGGGATAGTAGTAAATATAAGCCGTGAATTTAATATTCCGATTCGGTTTATAGGTATTGGTGAGCAGATGGAAGACCTGCGGGACTTTGAACCTCAACAGTTCGTTGATGCCCTTTTTGCAGAAAATGCTGGAACTCAATCTTTGGAACAGTAACGTCATATGGAATACAGACGACATGATCAACCAGGCTGCGGCGGCTGCCTGCTACTTATAATTCTTGGAATATTCCTCTTCGGAGGTGCACCGGCCCTATTTAATTTTCTGGGCATGCTTCTTTTCGGGGCGTTGTTCCTGGTATTTGCGGGAATAGCAGCATTCTGGGGATTTACATATTTTGTTAAGAAAAAAATAAGTGAATATGAAAAGTCTCAGACAGAGGCACACAACAGGTTTGTTTTCCTCCTGGTCAACATCCTCATCAAGATAGCCCAGATAGACGGCAAAGTCACCAGGGAAGAAACAAATGCCATAAACCAGTTTTTCCAGAACAATCTCAGGTATTCTCAAAACCAGCTTTTCTGGGTAAAAGATCTTATCAAAGGTGCACTCCAGTCAACAGTCAACCTGGACAGCTTCCTTCAGGAGTTCAAAGAGAACTTTGCCTATGAGCCCAGGCTTATTCTCATGGAGTTGGTGTATCAAGTTCTCTATACCAATGATCATGTGACAGATGCTGAACTGCAGATGGTCAGAAATATTGGTGAGTTCCTTGAAATTACCGCTTATGAATTGCGGGCCATAGAAGCAAAGTACAGGTACGGTTTCAAAGGGGCTGCAGCACCGGGGCGGGTAGATGAAAATCGTTACTATGAAACACTGGGGCTCAGCACGGGAGCAAGTTTTGATGAAGTGAAGTCCGCATACCGCAAGTTGAGTATGAAATACCATCCCGACAAAGTTGGCCACCTGGGCGAGGAGTTCAAAAAGGTTGCTGAAGAGAAAATGAAAGAACTGAATGTGGCGTATGAGTTTTTGAAGAAAAAGTTCACATGATGGCGTCGTAAAAACTCCAATCTACTGCGTCGCAGCAATTTTTCTGAACCTCTGAATACTTTGTGTATGCTTTCGGCCCAGAAAAATCACTGCTTCATGTATATCAAAATTTTCGAAGTCTACGCTTATCTACTTAGCCACACTGTTAAATGGTTAAGTTCTCATGACTGGAAAAAACATATAAAGGAAGGAGTATACCCAATGGCTATTTCAAAGAAGATGAACGTTTTTGCAGAACGTTCCTCCTGGATACGTAAAATGTTTGAAGAAGGTGCCAAACTTAAAGCAAAATATGGCGCAGAGAATGTGTTCGATTTCAGCCTTGGCAATCCGGACCTGTCTCCTCCAGCAGAATTTAACGAAGCTATAAAAGAGGTGATTGCTGATGAAAAGCCTGGAGCGCACGCCTATATGCCTAACGGTGGCTATCCTTTCGTACGTGAAGCTTTAGCTGCACAAATTTCCTCAGAACAGGGTGTGGAACTTTCACTAAATGAAATGCTTATGACTTGTGGCGCCGCAGGTGGAATCAATGTTGTCATGAAGTCCCTGCTTGATCCAGGTGACGAGGTCATTATTCTGGCCCCCTTTTTCGTGGAATATAATTTCTATATAGATAACCATGGCGGTGTGGCAAAAATAGTACCGACAACCAGTGATTTTGATATTGATCTTGCCGCATTAGAAGAAGCCATTTCCGAAAAGACAAAAGCTGTTCTTATCAACAGTCCCAACAATCCCACCGGTCAGGTATATTCGGCGGAGTCACTTGCAGGGTTGGGAAAACTGCTTATGGAGGCGGGAGAGAAGAACGGTACTACTATCTATCTTTTATCCGATGAGCCTTACCGGAAAATCATATTCGATGATTGCGAGGTGCCAAGCATATTTCAGGCCTATCAGAACAGCATAGTTGTGTCTTCCTACTCGAAAGATCTCTCACTTCCAGGCGAACGGATAGGCTACATAGCAGTGCATCCCGAAATTGCAGACAAGAAGGAGCTGCTCGATGCCCTTACACTTGCCAACCGTATTCTCGGATTTGTCAACGCTCCAGCGTTGATGCAGCGTGTTGTGGGCAAACTGCAGGGTGTGTCTGTCGATAATAACATATATGTTCGCCGCAGAGAGATGTTCTGCAAGGTTTTGACCGACGCCGGTATTGAATTTATGCCTCCAAAAGGTGCGTTTTACGTATTCCCCAAATCGCCGCTAGAGGATGATGTTGAATTCGTAAATATCCTGCAGGAACAGAAGATTCTGGCAGTGCCGGGCCGCGGGTTTGGAGCACCAGGTTATTTCCGCCTGGCGTTCTGTGTTGAAGATGATGTTATTGAACGATCCGCCGATGCGTTTAAAAAAGCGATGGAGGTTGCAGCTGGGAAATCGTAGATTTTTGCGACAACAGTTAAATTCAACTGCACAAGGGATTGCTGACATGCAGCCCCTTGTGCGTGAACAAAATTACAAGTTGAACACACTGAGAAACGCATGAAATCATGACCGTCCTCAGTTTCCATAAAGATCTGATGATCAGGCTAGTATTGAACCTGCTTGCTGGTTAAAATCGTTTTTATATTGCAATAATGCACCTGTCCCACATTCATTGTGATTACAGGTTGTATTCGCTTGATCAAATATATAAAATATTATATATAATACTATGAAACATATTGAGTTTCACGGAACTTCCAGAAAAGAAATAAAGAAATTCCCCGAACAAGCCAAGAAGGAGGCGGGGCACCAACTAATGCGCGTTCAGCATGGGCTTGATCCGTCAGACTGGAAAGCAATGCGTAATATAGGTCAGGGAGTTCGTGAAATTCGCATTTACTCGAAAGAGCAGTACAGGATTATATATGTGGCTCGGTTCAAGAAAGCCATCCATGTCTTGCACGCCTTTCAGAAAAAAACACAGAAAACACAAGCAAAGGACATTGAAATTGCCCGCAAGCGTTATAAGGAAATTCAAGGAGGTTAATCATGGCTGAAAAATATGATAACGTGTGGGATGCTCTTTATGATGATTCTTCTATGGCAGAAAGCTTGAAAATAAAAAGTCAGCTCATGATCAGGGTCGAAAAGTACATTAAGGAAAACGGGCTCATTCAAAAGGATGCAGCTGCCATATTTGGCGTTAGTCAGCCGCGAATTAGTGATCTTGTGCGTGGGAAAATTGATCGTTTCACAATTGACATGCTGATCAATATGCTTTCACGAGTTGGAATTAAAGTTGACATCAAGATAAAAAAAGCCGCATGATCTTGATGTCGGCCATTAATAAAAACAAAACTAATAATTTCATTTCATCTTCCCGTCTCCTGGTATCCGACCCCTGATACCTGTATTTTCATTCAAAATTAAAAACTCAAAACTAAGAATTAGTTTTTGCTCAGGACGGCACAATCATTATTCACCCCCCACTCTAATCGCCTCACGATTCTTTACTATTCATTCTTAATTATTCAATTTGAATTGCTCCTCAAGTTCAAATGACCTTGATCCTGATGGGTGACTGGTGCAGCGATAGATATTGCTGACACTCTACCGAAGAAATAACGGGTGCGGAAAGAAGCGGATAATCGCAGGCAAGGGGGAAGAAACAAACGTTGACCCTTGTAAGGGAAAAGATCAATTTTTCCTTGAACGGGGGAGTTTATTCCTTGACAAGGGGCCTTTTAATGGGTGACCCCTTTGCTTTGTTTATACTAACATTGCTTTGATAACTGCTGATGGACCAAGGGGGACAGACCCAAGGTCAGTCCCCAGTGAGCTAGTTTCTGTCTGCCTTACAGATCACCTCGCAAAGTTCATCGGCCATCGTGTTAATAGTTTTTTCGTCTTCACCTTCTACCATCACCCGTATCACCGGCTCAGTTCCGGATGGGCGCACCAGAATTCGTCCGCTATCATTAAGTTTTTTCTCCATAACAGCAACTTTTTCAGGAAATCCAGGGATCTTATCGACAGCCATTTTCTTAGAAGTCCGAACATTTTTGAGAACTTGCGGATACGGCTGCATTATTTGGGTCAACTCAGATAAGGGTTTTTCTTTTTTGACCATTGAAACGAGGAGCTGCAGTGCAGCCAGAATTCCATCACCGGTACTGTTATGATCCAGAAAAATAAGGTGTCCGGATTGTTCACCGCCGAAGTTATAACCTTTCTGTCGCATCTTCTCGACAACATAACGGTCACCTACCTGAGTGCGCACCATTTTCCCTCCCATGTTGCGCATTGCTACTTCAAGGCCAAGATTACTCATTACTGTTGAAACCAGAGTTTTCTTCTTCAGCTTTTTTCTTGCCATCATATCTTCTGCACATATTGCCATTATATGGTCGCCGTCAACAATATTACCTTTTTCATCAGCAACAATGAGGCGGTCGCCATCCCCGTCCAGGGCAATTCCGATATCGGCATTGTTCGAACGCACAAGTTCTGCCATACGAAGCGGTTAAAGTGCACCGCATTCATCAAAAATGTTT
>CALZHP010000036.1 GCA_945787325.1 uncultured Desulfobulbaceae bacterium | reverse complement strand
CATCAACAATTTCAGGCTCTTGAAGCATGCCGTCTTCTACAGCTCCAGCAGGCAGAACTACACTGCCAAGACTCATAACAACATAATCTCTATCAGTCTGGGTTATCTGGCAAACCTTGACAGAATGGGAACCAATATCAAGACCTACAGCCAACTGTGGTTTTTTGCTGAATGGGAAATTAAACTTAGGAATTTTGATGTCCGGCAGACTGAAACCAGCCATGAGTCACCGTAAGTAAACTTTTGTAGAGGCTGAGGGCAATATCCTATATATTTTTATGCCCGGATTTAACCGCTGCTCCAAGATAGCAAAACGGCCATGTTTACTGCAACTATTTCTTTATTTTTATTTCTACCCGCTTAGAGGACATATTATTTAGGGATTGTCAAGATAAATCTCCACAACAGTCCGTTTTATATAGTAAAATCTAGTTTCAGACTCAAAATGGCATAATTCTTCCGCAAAAATGTACTAAATATTGATTGCATCAGGCATGATAAATATTTCTTTAAGCAGGTAATCAATCTTGTTTTTTACTTAATTATAGATTAATTACACCCTGCATCGCGTTGTACGTTTATAACCAATTCTACTACCCGGGAGTTACTCGCTTGCCAGAGGAAGCTAAACAAAAATCGATAGTACGTGAGTATGTTGAAGCAATAGTTATTGCTCTATTACTCGCACTCTTCATTCGAACTTTTATTATTCAGGCATTTAAAATCCCATCCGGTTCAATGATTCCCACCCTGCTGATTGGGGATCACATACTTGTAAATAAGTTTATCTACGGTATAAAAAATCCTTTTACCGGATCAACTTTGGTTCCTATAAAAAAACCAGGACGGAATGATGTTGTTGTTTTTAAATATCCCAAAAACCCCAAGCAGGATTATATAAAAAGGGTTATCGCCATTGAAGGTGATGAGGTAAAAATAGTAGACAAAAAGGTCTTCGTGAATGGCAAGCCATTTGAAGACCTGCATGGCGTTCATCTCGATTCGAATATTTTACCAGCTGGAGGGCAGCCTCGCGACAACTTCGGTCCTGTTAAGATTCCCGAAAATTCCCTGTTTGTTATGGGTGACAACAGGGACAACAGTTATGACAGCCGTTTTTGGAAGTTTGTAGACTTGAAAGCTGTGAGAGGTAAGGCGATAATTATGTACTGGTCGTGGAACTCAGAAGACTTTTCTGTGCGCTGGAAAAGGATTGGGTCAATTATTCACTGAAAAACATTTAGTTGAATATGCATGTTAATTTGGTAATAACTTGTATGAAGGATAGACTTCTTTTAGCATTAGAACCACAATAATGCGAGAGCTTTTGTTCAATCTTTTTAGGGTTTGTCATGAAAACCGAGTACAAATTTGACCATAAACATATTCTCGGCATCGCCCAGCTTTCCTATGATGATATTGAATATATTTTACATACTGCAGAATCTTTCAAAGAAATATCTTCACGTTCAATAAAAAAGGTCCCCACTCTTCGCGGTAAAACCATAATCAACCTATTTTTTGAGCCAAGTACTCGTACCAGGCTTTCGTTTGAAATTGCTGCAAAGCGAATGAGTGCGGATACTTTCAATATCTCAGCATCAACAAGCAGTGCTGTGAAGGGTGAAACTCTTGTTGATACAGCAAAAAACCTTCAAGCAATGAACCCGGATGTTATCATTATCCGCCACTCCAGTTCAGGTGCACCAACTCTTCTGACTGACCATATCTATACATCTATCATTAATGCGGGTGACGGCACCCATGAGCATCCCAGTCAGGGGTTGCTCGACTTGATGACAGTTAAAGAAAAGAAAGGTAAAATTGAGGGGTTGAAAGTCTCTATTATTGGAGACATCGGCCACAGCCGTGTTGCCCATTCTAACATCATTGGTTTTTCAAAGATGGGCGCACATGTTTCTGTGAGTGGTCCGGCAACCTTTATGCCGGTTGGAATTGATAAGCTGGGAGCCAAAGTTTGCGATTCCATGCAGGAAGCAATTAGTGATGCTGACGTTGTTATGCCCCTTAGAATCCAGAAAGAGAGACAGAAAGACCCACTCATTCCATCTTTCAGGGAGTATGCATCTCATTTTGGAATTACAGAAAACATGTTTGAACTTGCCAAGCCTGATGCAATGGTCATGCATCCTGGCCCTATAAATCGTGGTGTTGAGTTAACACCGGAAATAGCTGATGGTGCTCGATCTGTTATTCTTGACCAGGTTGCAAATGGTGTGGCGGTGAGAATGGCACTACTTTATCTTGTCATAGGTAACAGTTGACAGAAAGTTATCAATAACATTTGAATTGTGAAAAGTAATTTTTCGTATGGCATTTGATATTTATTAACCGGGGAAACAACATGGCAGCAACCCAGGGAATACTGTTGAAAAACGGGAGGATTATTGATCCTGCTAATGGGATTGATATGGCGGCAGATGTCCTGATAGAAAATGGCAAAATTGTCTCCGTAACAGAGCCTGGAAAATTGTCTGGCAATGCCAATGCCCAGCAGATAGATGTTGCGGGGTGCTGGGTAGTACCTGGCCTCATAGATATGCATGTTCATCTTCGCGAGCCGGGAGAAGAATATAAAGAAACGATTCTTTCCGGTACCCGAGCTGCTTCTGCTGGTGGTTTTACAGCAGTCGCTTGTATGCCAAACACAGATCCTGTAAATGATTGCAGTGTAGTTACCAGGATGATTCTTGAAAAATCGCATGGTGCATATGCCCGTGTTTATCCTGTAGGGACAATAAGTAAAAGTGGGAAAGGTGAAGCTCTTGCCGAAATAGGTGATATGAAGAGTGCCGGCATCGTAGCCATTTCGGATGACGGCCGCCCTGTGTCAGATAGCCAGCTCATGCGGCGCGCCTTGGAGTATTCCGGAAACTTTGATCTACCGGTGATCTGCCATTCTGAAGACATGTACCTGAGCCGAACAGGTGTTATGAATGAAGGTGCTTTGTCTACGAAGCTCGGCTTGAAAGGAATACCTTCCGCAGCTGAAGAAATTATGGTGTATCGGGACATTAAACTTGCTGAATATACCGGGCGACCAGTTCACATTGCCCATGCCAGTACACGTGAATCTATAAACCTGATACGTAGCGCCAAGGAAAAAGGAAGCCCTGTTACAGCAGAAACTGCGCCGCATTACTTTAGCCTTACAGAGAAAGCAGTCGAAGGGTATAACACAAATGCAAAGATGAACCCGCCGCTTCGAACCGAAGAGGATGTTGCTTCTATTAAAGAAGCCCTTGCCGATGGCACCTTAGATGTAATTGCTACCGACCATGCACCACACTCCACGTTGGAAAAAGAGGTGGAATTCGATGTTGCAGCTAATGGAATCATTGGTTTGGAGACGGCGGTGCCGCTTACACTGAATCTTGTCAGAGAAGGAGTCTTTGACGAAGCAAAAATGGTTGAGCTGCTTTCCGTCAATCCAGCCAAAATTTTAAAAGTGGATGGCGGTTCTATATCAGAGGGCAGTATTGCGGATATTACAGTAATTAATCCCGAAAAGGAGTTTCAATATACTATCGACAAAGTTGTTTCCAAGAGCAAAAATTCACCTTTCCTTGGCAGGCAACTTAAGGGCATGGCTGTACTTACGATTGTTGGAGGGGATATAACCTTCAGCAGTCTGTAGAATACTCCTTCTGGACTGCATGCAAACGCTCCAGGCTTTCCTCCAAACGACTTTCCAGTAGAGAACCTTCCTGATAAGCTTTTGATAAAGTGTTGTAAGATTTTATAACCTTTTCATGATCGTGACAGATTAACAAAATATCTGCTCCGGCCTGAAAAGATTTAAGAGCAGCTTCCTCAACCAGCATCTCATTTTCAATAGCCCCCATTTCCAGGTCATCAGTTATTATTAAGCCATCATAATGCAATCTTTTCCTCAGCAGATCAGTGAGGATCTTGTCGGATAGTGTTGCAGGATATTTCGGATCAATATCCTTATAGATAGTGTGTGAAGTCATTATCGCTGCTACACCGGCATTAATTGCAGCCTCGAAAGGAGGGATATCGATAGAGAGAAGGTCTTCATAAGAACGGTTGACAAATGGCAGTTGCAGATGAGGATCAACTGTGGCGGATCCCAGGCCCGGAAAATGTTTGGCACAAGCAGCCAGTCTGTTGCTCTGCATTTTCTCGATTATCAATCTGCCCAGTTTGGAAGCGCGTTCAGGGTCATCCCCAAGGGAGCGTCTTTCCATAAATTTATCGCAACCCTTCTCACTCACATCCAACACAGGAGCCAGGTTCATGTTTACTCCAATTTCAGCCAATTCCCGTACGCAGGTAATTGCAAAAGATTCGAGTTCATCTTCCGGCTTTTCAGCTTCAGCGTAAATTCTTGCATCCTGAAATTGTGTGAATGGTGGGGGAAGCCGGACAACCGTGCCCCCTTCCTGATCTATAGAAATCAACGGGGGAGGAAGGCCTTCATCACTGCAAGCTTTATTCAGATCAGATGAAAGTCTGCGCAATTGCTGTTTATCTTTAACATTGCGCTTGAAGTAGATAAAATTGTTAATGTGGAAATCTTGAATTAGCCGTTTTGTTGATTCATCCAGAATTAATCCAGGCAAACCAACCATAAAAAGATGCCCGAGGTCCTTTAATGCTTTTTCAGGAGTGCCCATTCTAATCCTTTTTTTGATAAGTAATCGGATCACTGAGCCCTGCTTCGGAAAAACCCTTCAGGCGCAAGAGGCAGGCATCGCATTTCCCACACGCAACACCTTTACTGTCCGGATCATAACAGCTGTGGGTCGATCCATAATCAACACCAAGTGAAACACCCTTTTCAATTATTTCCTTTTTTGAAAGATGAAGGAGGGGGGCATGGATAGTAAAAGTCTTGTTCTGTTCAGTTCCTGTTTTTGTGGCAAGGTTTGCCATATGTTCAAACGCCTTGAGATATTCCGGTCTGCAGTCAGGGTAGCCGCTATAATCAAGGGCATTAACACCAATAAAGATATTTTCTGCACCGATTACTTCAGCCCAGGCCATGGCATATGATAGAAAGATTGTGTTTCTCCCTGGCACATAAGTGACAGGAATGGAAGACTCCATTTCATCGGGAGAACGGTCCTTAGGAACTTCAATATCTGAGGTGAGGGCAGAGCCACCAATTTTGTCCATGTCTACATTAAGGACGAGGTGTTTTTGGGCACCATAACTTTGGGCATTCGAACGTGCTTTTTCGAGCTCGACAGATTGGCGCTGGCCGTATTGGAAGCTCAAGCAATAGCAATCATACCCTGCATCGTTGGCTATGGCCAGAACTGTAGTTGAATCCAGCCCGCCGCTTAAAAGAACGACGGCTTTTGGTTTATGGCTAATATTCTCCATGGTGCTTCATCATACACAAGGCCGTAGTTTGAGGCAATATCAAGGTAGACCTTATAAGCTAACCGGCAGTTTCTTAATGATAGTTATGCCGTCCCGTTTAACCGATGCTTGGTAGGCGAGAACTTTTACCCCTTGTTTATAAACGGATTTAAGCGTTTCAGAGTAAATGGGGTCAATGTGAGAAGCGGGTGAAAAGCTGTCTGCGTCTTGTCGCTGTATGCAAAATAAGACAGCAGCTTTATTGCCTGCAGTGTGAAGGGAAAGAAGTTCATGCAGGTGTTTAGTGCCCCGGACAGTAACGGCATCGGGGAACATGGCTATTCGGTTTTCAGCAAGTGAGCAGTTTTTTGCCTCGATATATGTTTTCTGTCCGTTTTGTTCAATCAGGAAGTCAAGACGGCTTTTGGGCGAGGTTTTTATTTCGGCCTTAATAAATTGAGGAATGCCAACTTCTTTGACTACCCCATTCTCTAATGCTTCCCGCACAAGGTGGTTGGTTCGCGAGGTGTTTACACCTATCCAGACACCGCCTTCTTGAACCATTTCCAGGGTGTGTGCATATTTTCGTTTTGGGTTGTCGGATCTGGAAAGCATAACATTGCTGCCAGGTGTGCTGCAGCCCAACATGCTGCCAGAATTGGGACAGTGTACGGTGATCTGTTTTGCATCGGGCAACTCAACATCAGCGAGAAAGCGCTTGTACCTCTTAATTAAGGTAGCGGGTATCAGTTCCTGATTGAATTTCATAAAGAATAAGTATCACGCTTTGCTCTTGAATAACAAGAGTTTCAGCGGGATAAACATGTTTGCCCACCAATGATGGTTGTTGACTTCTCCGAATACATATGAGTATATAGTCTTAACTCATTAAAACTGGGTTATAAATTATGCGCGGTGGAATCTATTCTGATCAGAAATGTTTCACTTGTAATTCTTCTTTTGGGTATGATGAAACCCGTCAGGGACTTTTCTGTCCCGTCCATCCAGATCAAGAGGCAACGAAGCGGTTTCGCGTAAAATTCGGCCGTGAGACATCCAGAAGATTTAAAACCTTTGCTGATGCGCAACAATTCTTAGATGTTTTGCGATATGAATCGGACAGAGGAATTTATGAACCCAGCGACTATCAACAGAGTGATAACCGGGATTTTTCCACTCTCGTTGAGCGGTGGTTGCGGTTGAAGCAGAAAGAACTGAGAAAGAAATCATACGCTAACCTCCGAAATTATATGAAAAAAGCAAGGATGGTCTGGGGGGGCAGAGAAGTCCAGTCTGTTGGAAGAGAAGATATCGAAACATTTCTTAATAACCAAAAAGTTTCGGGCAAGACTCGCGCTAATATGAAGTCTTGTCTTCATTCTTTCTGGTCCTGGCTTGCCCGAAAAGAAATTATAAGTCCTGACCAGTTACCGGACTTCCCTGAAGTTACTTTCAAACTCGGCTGGCGCCGCACCATCGACAAGCAAATCCAGTTAGAAATACTTTTCGAAATTCAAAGTATATCCCATGAAATTAATCCGAAAATCTGGCTTGGCATCAAATGGCTTTGCACCTATGTCACAATACGGCCGGGAGAACTTATTTCTATTAAAGAAAAAGATATAGACTTGCTTGAAGGGATTGTTTCTGTGCCTGGATCCAAGCTTAGAGAGGTAAAAAAAGTTCACTTGCTTGATGAGGATATTAATATTCTAAAAATACTTCAACCAGGTAACCCGGAGCAATATTTTTTCAGACACCCTAAAGGAATCAGCGGTGCGAAGGAAGGGTCTCAATTCGGTCCGCGATATCTCTATAAGTGGTGGAAAAAAGCTTGTGCAAACCTTGGGATAGAGGGTGTTGACCTCTATGGGGGAACAAAACATTCATCAGCGGTGGCTATTGAAAAGGATGGTACGCCCGAACAAATTCGATATATTTCAGAGAATCTTTCTAACAAAGCATTTGATCGATATTTTCAGCTTCAGAATCTGGATTTAACGGGCTTGTAGCCTCAACCAAACCCTATCATTTCCTGGCCAACATGTCTTGTTGCCACATTCAATAATATATTAAAAAAATAAAGAAAAAAAATTTAGGAAGCGGGAATTTGTGCACCCAGGACACCATTATCCTCAAGGACTGGAGAACTTATTTCTCCGGTTCGATAAGATTGATAATGGACAGCCATGAGCGTGGAGAATGTTTGTTCTCCGAGTCGAATGGTGGAGGCGGCGGGAGTCGAACCCGCGTCCGGAAATACTCCCCTTAAGTTTCTACATGCTTAGTTCCGATTTAAAGATTCGCCCCGCAGTCTCACCCGGAACAGCGATCGTACGGCGCTATCCTGCTAAAGTTTCGCTTCTGATAAGGCAGGCGCAAACCAGAAACTATCCCACAGAGTCGACGCCCCTAACCTGATCTTGTGGGCCAGATCAGTGGAACGGCTGAGCAGATCTAAGCTGCTACAGCGTGATTATAATCGTCAGCGATTATAAGTTTTCCATCTGTTTTACGAGTAGACAGAAACTCGGCATGCTACTTTAAGCTTATATATCCCCGTCGAATCCGTTTCGCCCCCCCTCTTTGTGAAATGAAAATTGAGTAATGAAGAGTGAAGAATGAATATTGAAAAAAATACAACAAATTAAATACAGTAATAGGCGACGTTCCTCATTACTTGTATTTACTCATTGTACGTTCAAGCTCTCGGTCAGTGTCCTTTTTCTTAATTGCTGCACGTTTGTCATACAGCCTTTTACCTCGGGCAAGTGCCAATTCAAGTTTTACCTTGCCGCTTTCTATAAAATATATCTTCAGAGGTATTAAAGCAAATCCTTTCTCTTTTACTTTTCCAAGTAATTTACGGATCTCGCGCCGGTGCAGCAACAGTTTCCTCACCCGCATTGGGTCGGATGGGTTATGGGTGGCATGTGAATATGAAGAAATATGCACATTATGCAGCCACACTTCATTTTTTTCTATTGCAGCATAACCGTCACGCAGGTTTGCCTTTCCGGCCCGTAAGGATTTAACTTCGGGGCCGGTAAGTACCATGCCCACCTCGAATGTAGACTCGATATGGTAATCATGGCGCGCTTTTTTGTTTGTGCAAACGACCCGTATTGCCACGGATTATCCTCTGATTTATGCGGTAGTTGTTGGTTCAATCAACGTATTGATGTCTACCGTGTTTTTCCTATGTCGACAAATGTAGCAACAAAATAAGGCCCTTGCTGTTGAATAGCAAGGGCCTTTATTTATGGGAAAGCTTATACGGAAATTTTTACAAAAATTCAACTATTTTATTAATCTGAACCTGTTACTCGAAGGGCCTCCTGGTAAGTTGTGATCCCATCTTTTACCTTCTGCCAGTCATCTTCTTTCAGGGTTTGCATGCCTTCCCTTCTGGATTGTTTGCGTAATTCAGTACCGGACTCAAGAGCTGTGACCATTTTTTTTAGGTCGTCTGACAGTGGGAATATTTCAAAAATACCACAACGGCCGAGATAACCGGTGCCGCGGCAATGACGACAGCCCTTGCCGCGTTGCAGCTCAATATTTCCTTCATCAATTACAGGAAGTTGCAGGTTACGGAGGTCATCGGTGGCCATTGAAAAGCTTTCTGTACAATGTGGGCATATTGTTCGCACAAGACGTTGTGCCATGGCACCAAGAAGAGTAGAACTGATCAGGAATGGCTGTACACCTAGGTCCTGAAGCCTGGTAATGGATGATACGGCGTCATTTGTATGCAATGTTGAAAGGACAAGGTGGCCTGTCATTGCGGCCTGGATTGCATGTGACGCGGTTTCCAGGTCACGTATCTCACCGATCATGATGATATCCGGATCCTGGCGTAATATATTACGTAAAATAGTTGAAAAGGTTACGTCAACCTGAGGTTGAACCGCGATCTGGTTGAAATCGTCATGGACCATTTCTACAGGGTCTTCAACGGTGACGATATTTTTCTCAGGAGTAGAGATTGCCTTGAGAGTTGAATATAAGGTCGTTGATTTACCGCTGCCTGTTGGGCCAGTGACAAGAATAATTCCATGTGGAGCGTTTATGAAACTTTCGTAGGTAGCAAGGTCATTTTCGGAAAAACCGATACTGGTAAGGTCCTGAAAAATAATATCGGAATCAAGTATCCTCATTACTATTTTTTCGCCAAAGGCGACAGGCACTGTAGATACACGGATTTCAGATTCCTTGCCTGCGTTGTCCACCTTGATCCGACCGTCCTGAGGCCTGCGTTTTTCGGCGATATCAAGGCGTGACAGTGTTTTTATTCGAGACGCGATTGCCGGATGCACAACCCTTGGCAAGTTATAGATAGTATGAAGAACGCCATCAATGCGTAGACGGATCATACTTTTGTCTCGTTTGGGCTCAATATGAATATCACTGGCACGTTGTTCGAATGCATAACTGAACAGGTGATCGACTGCGCCTTTGATATGCTGATCAGAAGAGGCAATTTCCTTGGAAGATGAAATTTTTACATATTGCTCCAGGTTGCCAAGGTCTACACCTGGACCTGCCATATGTGTTTCAGCGGCAGAGATTGATTTCTGAAAACCGAAAAATTCTGCCAACATGCGGCGAATATCAGATCTGGTGCTGATATACGGTTTGACCTTAATCTGATTAACCCGCTCAAGCTCTTCCAGAGCAGCCTGATTGCCAGGATCGCAAATAGAAACTTCAACGATGCCATTCGTTATGGAAAACGGCAGCAGAAGATTATTAAGGGCAAAGGACTTGGGAATAGTCTTAGTGACGATTTCGAGATCTAATTCCAGGGGGTCCAGCTTTTTGAAAGGTAATTTGCGGTCATTTGCCATCGCCCGCATTATGAGCTCTTCTGTTAAATAAGTTCCATTTTTTCCCGGAATTTCAAAATGTAAGGAAACAATAACATCTAATAAGTCGATTGGAGTATCAAACTGATTGTGATCATCTGTTGCCCGTTGCCCACCCCTTCTTTTCCGCAGCATTGAGCGCTGTTGTTCTTTCTTAAGAGAAATAACCTTCCGTTGTTCCGGGGAAATCAGTTTTTTCTTCTCAAGAAGTCCCAACAAATATGGTTCGTCATTTAATATTTGCATGGCATGTTTTGTTCGATACTTTTTTTATCCCAACCAATTATTGTTCAAAGCTTACAGATCAAGAACATGGAGTGAAGAGTGTTAAGATTGAAAGGGTTCAATACGATTTGATGGTGATGTATTTTCAAGACTTGCATTTAATATAATAAAAGGCCACAAAAGGCAAGCCGATGATGACGGTTCTGCCCGGCATCATCGGCTTGTGAATTAATCTGATTATTCTGTTACCGCTTCAGGATTATGTTTTTTTAGTATTGCAATTTTACCAGTCTCACCGGGCTGAAGTTTGAATGCAACATTATCTCCGACAGTGAAAGAGCCGCAGTTCATCAGCAATTCAACTTCAGAGTAGCACAATGCCCCCGAAGGTATGGTATAAAGGCTGTCGTCAATAACGATTTCATTATTAGCAATACGGTCAATTACTCCGTATTCCTGTAAATCGCTCAACTCTTGGTTCTCGGCCAATAGGACAGTTGGCGCCGACCCGATGAGAACAAATACAACAAATCCTGTTAATACCTTAATTATCTTCGTCATAAGGTTTTACCTCCTGGGTTTATAATATGCTGTAAACCAATGTTATGGTGTAACTTCTCTCCAGTAAAACTTTCCTCTCTGCTCTGATTTTTCCCTTTGCAGATCAATATTTCGATCTGACCGGCTGAGATATTTAATCTCGATAGGTTCTCGCGGAAATCCAGAATTGGGATCTTTACGAGGATCATAATCCGGGTGGGTCGGGTCGTAAGCCGGATTATTAGGGTCACATACTGCGCAGTAATCCGGGTCGCTTGGGTCAGTAGGTGGAGGAGGTAGCTCAAATCGTAAAATGGCCGGAATCTGCAGCCTCGAATCAAACCGTATACCTGTCGGGGCTACTTCATTGACCGTTCCAGATTCGTCGACTTCAATTTTATCATTATCATCTACAAAATTATCAAAGTTTATATCAAAGATAGATTCATCGGTTCGGCCGCCTGAACAGGCATCAAACTCATGAAGAATTGAGTAGCCGCCAGTGCTGCACCGTGAAGCCTGGGGAACGAATGAAATAACAATGGCCCGGCCATCTCTGATAATTGTATCGGTGATGACTCTCTCCCTGGTGTCCGGCAGGTCAAAGTACCAGCCGGCGTGGGTGATGCCGTTAGATTCTGCCTCCGCTTCAAACTTTATCGTGTTATCGTCTTCATCCTCATCATCATCGTCAACAAGGCCGTTTCTGTCATTATCAAAATTATCGCTGCCAATTCCGGCTGTTCCAGGATCCGGGTCCTCACCGGCTGTAGCATCCTCAACAGTCCAGTCTTCGGTTTCATTTTTACTTATGACCCTGAGCCACTGGGTGCTGACATCTCCCTCAATATATTCAACATCTACTTCCCACTGTTGTGACACTGTAACATAGGAAGTATTGGTCCTTGTGTGTTGAGTAGTGCCATCAGAATGTGTAACTGTGAGCGAAACATCGTATGTACCCGTTACTGTATAAGTATGAGAAGGATGTTGAACCGAGCTGAAATTACCATCGCCAAAATCCCAGTACCATGCCGAAAAACCAGCCGTTGAGAGTGAGGAATCTGTGAAGTTTACGGTGGCGTTGGCGGGATCTCCCGTCCAGCTGCCGGTGAAGTTCGCAACTACTTCATTGTCCTCAAGAGCAACAGGCCCGTCAAGTTCAGAAGCGATCCCTGCATGCCATGGCTGTTTTACTGAAACATTGGCCTCTTTGGTGTTTGAAACGAACGGAAGTGGCGTAGCTCTTTCAACGGTTAATGAGGCAGTATAATTACCTTCTGCATAAGTGAATGGAGTAGGATTCTGGAAATTACTGTCAACAGTACCGTCACCATCAAAGTCCCACTCCCATTGGGTAATAGTCCCAATAGAAGCATCATTAAAATCTACATCCGATGAATTTGGTGCGTCAGGTATGATGCTGAATTCAGCAACAACATTGGTGCCACCAAATATCTGGGTTTGCTCCAGGAGTTGCACTTCAGTTGGCTGATTAGAAAGTGATGGTGAGGATCCCGGTGTAAAGTCACCCAGGTATTCACTGTCATCACTATCATCACCGTAATCCCAGATACCATAAATAGTCTGCTTGGAATCATCCAAAAGATCAAGGGCATCAAGGTAGCGGCCAGTGCCGAATATCACCATGTAGCCATCTTTTTTGTCACAGGCAAGCATGATGTCTGGCTTTGCCGTTATCGGTTGAAAGCTGATATTGCCGCAGGCATCAGTTACTGTCTGGGCCCTGAACATCGGCTTGGGAACAGCAGCAGGAACTGCATCACTGCAATGGTTTACCGAGTCGGCATTGTCGCAATAAGCAACCTGCCAATCAGCTGGGTCTGAGCTGGTCATATCAAACTTCCACATGTTGCCGTAAAGGTCACCAGCGTAAACATAGTCAGCCCTGAAGTCAAAATCCGAATCAATGGGTGTTGTGCTGGATAGCCCGTTTTCAGGGCCGACTTTGGTGTCTATTTTTTTGATAACAGCACCTGTTTCAGGATTAACAAAATATAATACAGCATTACCGTTTTTACTCTGATAACCATTACCGAATATTACCACATGGCTTTCAGTTTCTGCGCCGTTATTTATAGAAGTTGCATAGGTTTTAACGATAAGAGGTTTACTGAAACTATAACCCATGTCCGGGTCGTCGCCGACTATGGTTATCATGCTGCCTGCTGCCTCTGTTGTCAGACTGCCGTTGGCAACTTGCAGCACACCGGCAGAAACTCCCAGGACTTCGTATGTACCGTCATTGCCTCCACTGCCAGATACGGTTATCATGGAGCCGTTGATGAAACCGGCATTTACAAAGTTTGCACTGCTGTCATGTATTTCATCGTTGGCACCACTGGCGCCCTGAACAAAAGAATAGGTGGAATTATATACCTGAATGGATGGATATTCCCATTTGATCATGGATGCAACATCTGTTTCAGCATGGACGAATGATCCATCGGTAAGGGATGTTACATCAATACCAAAATACCCTTTTCCGCCTTTGCCAAGGCCGCCGACCAGATATGTTTTGGTTCCCGACGACGAATCATCTTCATCCATTCGAACAACAAAAGGTGTCTGGTCAACGAAGTATTTATGGGAATAATTTGGATCTGCAAGTTCGCTTAAGTTATCAAACGCAAAACTGGGAACATAAGAAAATACCTCGGTTCCGTACTCGGAGTCGATAACATGCAGCATGCCGTCATTATTGCCTACATATAAATAACCTTGGTTGTAGACGGCAGAAGAATTTACGAAGTCCCCCAGCTTTTTAGTGCGGTTCCTGAATCCGCCGCTTCCGACATACTGCATTTCGTTGGCATCCTCACCGCGAATATAATTTAAAATCAAGTCCGCTGTTGTGGGGTTAATATGCAGCTGTGTTTGCTGAAGAGCATTAAGGCTGCTATACCGAAAGGGAATACCGCTGCCGGTAATTCTATCGAAAGTAACAACTAGCCGATTACCTGCTCCTGATACACCCAGGAAATTTTCAAGCTCATCTGCAGCAGACCATCTTATGGGAGAGGTAATGACCTCCCCGGTCCAATAATTGATGCCATAAGCAACCAGGTCTCCCCACCAGCCATCGGTGTTATAACTTGTCTGGAACAGAAGGATATCAGAGCCGACCGATTCATAAAGCTCATCACCATTAACTGATATAGCTGCAGCAGAACCGGAACGCGCCTGGATGTTCTGCATAACACCTAACAGTGAGCTTACCAGTTCCTGAGGATCGGCGGCACTGATAAATGTGCCATGACCGTTCACCGAAGCATGCCAGAGATCATCAATTTTCTGTTGATTTCCGGAAGTTGGGCTGGGCCAGTTCGGATAGCTGCCAGATCCATTCTTGTAGTCGTTTTCTGCCGGGTAATCATCCGGATTCAGTGTACCGAAGACACCAAATGAAATACCGAAGGTTACCATGTGCTGGTGAATGGCCGAATCCTCAAGCGTTGCCGGTACTAGGTCGTCCAAAGCACCTGCAAGGTCGTTTTCGTAATAATACATGGCAACGTCTGCCAGGGTGCTGGAGTATGTGTCTGCATAGGGGGCGCCGTCATCACCATCAACATTGCCGGTGCTTGGGCTGGAGCCGTTGTAATATCCATCAGTCATAACGATAGCAAAGTTCTGCTGGCATTCACCACCATCAGATGCGATCGCTATAGGTGATGCACCTATACCTCCGCTATTGTTGTCGTCCTTATGAAAATATTGCCCGACTTTCTGGAGGCCGGTTCGCAAAGGGGTTCCCTGGGCTGTAACATTATAAGCGTAAAGTGTGTTCAACAGATCGGTAGTCCGGTCTTCGGTGCCCACTTTAACAGGCACAGCAGGCTGGACAATTTTACCGTTGATGCTGCGAATACCAATATTTACTCCCTGCATGCTATTGATAACATTTGCCACAGCTGCGGTGGCAGTCAGTTCACGCCTTCTGTAATAAGAATACCAGTTGGCAAAATTCTGACGTTCTTTGGCATAGACCCTGTCGAGACCATCCCAGTCTTTTTTGACACTGTTTGGAACGGAAGCCGCAGGAACAAGGGTCAGTTCACCTGGCTCAGCCCGGTTGTCGCCATCGGAGTTGTCGATCAGGTAATATTCTATGGCGCCATCAAGATTGACCAGATAGACACTTTCTCCGCTATCAATCTCATTATCACCGTCTGTGTCATCCCAGGTATAATAATGGGCATTAATGATATCAACATTTCCACCGCCTGCTGCAGGGACAAATCTTACAGCATCGGCACTGGTACTGGTACCGTTTCCGGACCTGGTTACAGTTACATTACCGCTGCCGTCAAAGAATAAATCCGTGGGATGCAGCAGCCGCCATTGACTGTAGTTGTTCTGTTGATTAATAATTTTCAGTAGAGTGCTACTACCGCCGGCATCATAATTTATCCTGTATTCCGCAGCGCTATCACGGGTACCTGCTCTGGTCCACCAGGCATAAACAAAATAATTACCTGGTGCCAGGTTAGGAGACCAGGTTGCCCTGTCCCCTGTATCCCTGGAGTAATACGAACTATTATTCCACTCGTTTGAAGCACTGGATTCTCTTTGAAAATTATTGCCGGTCCATGAATAACCTGCATCCCTATTATCTACAATTACCTCGTTGGAATTGGTAATTGTAAGGTAGTTATTACTCATGTTAAAAGTGTTACCGGTTCTACCCGGATGTGATCTCGGATTATCCGGATCAGCATTAGACATTCCCGGCCAAGGGGTATATTCTACTTTGGGATTGTAATACATCTTGTTGAAGCCAGATGTTTGCGACAAATAGTATCGGCGATTATTGCCACTTAAAATTGTTCCATTACTGGAAGAAGTACTGTAAACATTATCACCGGGATTGCTGAAAACATATTCGTAACTGGTACTTCCAATCCTGAACTTACCATCGGATTCAGTAGTCATATATTCCCAGTCCATACTTCCAGAGTCATCCAGAACAAACATAATGTTGGGCGGGGCGGCCAACATTTGAGCATCCAAAGGTTCATCGGATATATTCAGGGCGGAGGTTTCCTTCAGAACAAATTTCACCGCGTCGGCATTGGTGCTGGTTTCGTGGTTTCCGCCGTTATAGCGGGTAACTGTAACACTGCCCGTTGTGCCGGTGTCAAAGCAATAGGAGCCAAGAAGGACCCAGGTGCTGGCATTTTGCTGTTGATTTACATTTACAACACTAGAACCATTCTTGTGAACTATTGTATAGGGTGCTTCGCGGTCTCTTAAATTGGACCCGGAGGCATAATAGGTATACCAGACATATACATCATAAGTTCCGTCCTCTGGCAGTGTTGGAGTCCACTTTGCCCATTCGTTGGCTGCAGTGGCATAAAGGGATGAGCTGTCATAAGGATTAGTTCCAGCGGATGTGCTCCAGTTGCTGGATCTTGTAAAGCCTGAGCTTGGAGTATCATTATCGACTATAATCTCTGTTGCCGCCCAGGATGCCGAAGGCCCAAAACTCATTAGTGCGAAAGTCATAACGAGAAATAGGAAAATCGCCTTTGGTATGCCTGCCCACGTAATGCTTTCTCCAGGAACTCTATGTTGTTCTGTCATGATTATACACCCCGTTTGTTCATAGAAAAGGTAAAACACCTGGCTGAATTTATTATAGCCCTTAAACATTTAGTTCATTTAAGCTGCTGGCCATTTGGTGTTTTTCTATGGCCGTTTTATCTGTCTTGGCGCTAAAATCTGATTTTATAGCCCAATGAAATTTCAACGTCACCATTATCGCTCTGTGCCCGTCCCCGCACGTTATACCTGTATGTCCTGCTGCCGGCGACGGACAGGGATCCCCCTTCGACTACACCTTCATCAACCGCCAGATAACGGGCGGTTCCTGTCTTGCCTCCTCCCACCCAGCCTACGACATTAGGCCAGTTATCAGTTACCGAAATTTCGGGTGCAGGGGCCCTGGTCCAGTCAGCCTCTGTTATACTAATACCATCAGCAAGGTTTACCTGCCGGACCAGGCCTGCAGGCCAGCCGGCCCTTGTGTCGTCTTTAAGATCCTCTTCGTCGTTGACCCTGACGTTTTCCAGTATGCGAACAGCCTGTGAACCCAGAGCTTCGGCAATATAAAAATTCCGTTCATAATTTTTTTTGTTTGAAGAGATCTTTACATCCACTGTACTTGCCTGCCTGCTTGCGAAAACGATAAGGGAAAGCAACAGTAAAATTAAAAGGGCAACATTCATTACCGACCCATTCTCGTTACAGATGAAGCGCATCAGCAGATTTCTTGTATTAGTTGGGTTCATTAATCTTGACTCCGGTAAGATTCATCCGTTGTACTGTTACGAGTCCAGTGGTGTTATTTTTTTCCCGCCATTCTACAATGACTTTTATGGTAGTACTGTTTGGCACAGGAGAATTAACACTATTGTTCCAATACACTCGAAAAATATCGTTTTTACCGACGCCGTCGGTTGCAGTGGCACAGCCGTCGCAAAAATCTGCAGGTGAAGTGTCTGCTGCTGGGCCTGGGCATGCTCCGTCAATCGTAATGTTACAATTGTCGTTAAGGCCGGCATCTGCATCTCCATCGGTGTCCAGGAGCTGGGCGTGGCCATAGGTCAAGTTCTGCAATTCTTCAATTTTATTCGAAGCAAGAACACTGGCTTCTGTTAGCTGGCCGGAGAAGGAGCTTGCTTTCACTGAAGATATTAATAGTGCTGTAATTCCCAATAAGCCGATGGAAAAAATAGACACTCCAAGCAAGACCTCGATAATTGTAAAACCTTTTTCTGTTTGCATTGCAGAAATCCTCATTTTAGACCCATATTGCGGCATTTAACTTCGGTAGTTAACAGCCGACGATGAAAATTATCGCTGGCTGTAAAAATAGCTGGTGGCCCCTGCAAATTGAAATACTGTTCATTATTCGTGTAGGTGAAATCACTGTCTGAGGTCCGTTCCACTAAGGACACCTGGACGGAACTGATGAGTGCAGGATTATTAGTAACAACACCGAGGCTGTCCAAATAAACGAAGTTCAGTGCATCGACGTTCTGGATCACAGAAGTGTTTACTGGTGCATTGCCAGTTATAGTCTCAATCCTGTCCAATTCGTTATTTATATTATCGTACCTGTATGAAACTGTAGTTTCAATAAAGCCATCTCCATCCAGATCCATGGTAAAATCTGCCTGTGTAGAATTACTTGTAGGCAAGAAACCTGCACCGGCCAGATACCTGGGGTCATAACCTGCCATGCGCAGTTCCCTTGTCATCAGCTGCAATCCGACCCTCAGGTTCTGATGCATTTCGATTACCTGCTCATGAACTTCATTGGTATTTGTAATGGAAGTAAATCCCTGGTATATGCCTATGACGGCAATGCCGGATATAACCAGGGAAACCATCAGTTCCACCAGGGTAAATCCCTTATTGTTTTGGCTTAGAAATTGCAATTTCATATTTTCACCGGACAATTATTTAATGCTTTCAAATTCCAATGGTGATATACTACTATCCCAGTAACTGACTGATTCCCCATGTAAACTTCAACAGAATAGGTGGCAGCCATGAGATTATCGTCTTCTTCCTCAAAAGGATTTACACTCATTGAACTGATGATCGTTGTCGTTATCATTGGTGTTCTATCTGCTGTTGCTGTTCCGGCTTATTTCAACCATGTTTTGCGTACCCGGCAGGCCAATGGGGTCAAAAAACTACTGGATATAAAGACCACCCAGGAAAAGTATTACGCTATAAACGATGAATATGCCGCCTCAATGGCAACGACCGGTTTCAGCTCCTTATTAAGTTTTGATTCTGCAGATACTCAGTTCTATACCTTCACTACTGTTGGCACTACCACGACATTTACAGCACAAATCAACGGTAACAATACTACCATGCTGAATCAGGATTGCTGGCAACTTAACCAGTCCTGGGCAAATCCTTCGACCTGCGGAGAACCGGTTGGATTTTCTTTTTCCAACCTTGCAGATCTTTTTAGATAATCACATATCATCATCTGGTGCCCCAATCGTTAATTCGCCAGCGTGCCAAGCGAACCCGGCCGGTGGCAGCACGTGCAACAGCCACAGCAAAAGGTTTTGCTCTCATGCCTGTAGCAGTACCCTGGGCTGAACCGACAGGCTCAGACACATACAAATACACAGTGCCAGCCTTGTTGCTTGTGCCGGAGGGCTGCATTTCAAACCTGTTTGCAGTGAATGAAACGCCATTACCAGGAACGAGAGCGGTAGCATTGTCAAGCTCCACGTTTGGTCCGCCCGCACCACCTAAATCCGTATCATAAAACTGCACATCACCAAACGAGACATCCTTAAGCATTGTATCGGCTGTGTCACAGTTGGAGTCTGCATCATCATCGAGACAAATTCTGTAACCATCACTACCAAATACAAAAGCATCATCATCTGCAGTTCCGGACTCAACAAATTGGATCAATACATTACGACATCTGTCAACAGCCTCAGATCGGGCCAGGTTAAAATCACTTCTCATATTGAATGTGGCAGCTTTAACTTTGCCCTTCGACGAGGTGAGCATAAAAACAGCTTGCGAGGCAAGAATGCCAACTATCACCATGACAACAAGGAGCTCTACTAAAGTGTAGCCTTTTGAGTTCATCTTCATAAAGCCAAACCTTTTTTAGGATAATAATTTTTCTAATTTAATAAATTATTTTTCAGGAAGGATCTTTTTCATTTTATGCAAACATAACAAATGCTTACAACTATTCATTCTTTTTAAGCAGCAAGACATGCTATGACATAGAGAATGAAATCAGGGCATTGTAAACGTTATAATCATTTAAATTATTGCATTTTTCATGCCAAGTAATCGCCTTTTTTCGGTGTTGCTCGCATCGTATGCTATGGTTGAAAAAAATACTTTTAAGTGTTGTTTATTATTTTGAAAATCAAGCAGTTGGGTAACAATATTTGTCACCATTTTTATCCACCAATTAATTAAAGTTAAAATAACACATTGAAATAACAACAAAAAAGCACATTCCCCCTGTAGCGACAAAAAGTGTCAGAAATAACCATAGCGCATATCTCGTAAACGTTGTTGACATTTTCTAAAAAAACCTTATAATTGTGTTTATAAACATGAGAATGTAGACAATGTTGTCATAAAAGTAAACCGGATTTCCAAGAATGGCCAAAAAACACAACGATACTGAGATGTTAGTCGACAGAAACAGGCTCACTGGTCTTAAAATGCGAATGGACCAGCTGGACAGGTCCTGGACGCATGATAACTATCAGGATTTTCTACGGTTTTATGTAAAAGTCCTGCCGAAAATAATGGAAGCTGAGCGGTGCACAATTTACCTCAGTGATATAGGTACCGACAAGATCAGTTCTATGTTCGGGACTGGTCTTGAAGACAAAATGATAAAGCCACCGCGTGACAAAAGTATAGTCGGTAAGGTTATGTCCACTGGTAAAGGTGTTATCGAAAACGACCTCGACAAACGGTCTGGTTTTCACTCGCAGGTAGCCATAGAAACAGATTTCGTATCCAGGAACATGATATGTGCGCCCATTAAAAGCGTTACAACAACAGGTGTGAGCGGTGCAGTTCAGGTCATTAATAAAAAAACTCAAAAAACATTTTCAGAAAAAGATCTTGCCCTGTTGGAAGAAATAGCTGTTTACCTGTCAAAGTCACTTGAAAGTATCATACTGAATAAAGAAGTTCTGAGAATATCAAACCAGCTGAACAGGGAAGTAGAGCGGTTTGATAAAGGATTTTTCCAGGATACCATGTTTATAGCTGAAAGCCAGGCAATGCAGGATGTTCTTGACCTGGTCCGCCTGGTAAGTGCCACACCTGTTAATGTTTTGATACTTGGCGAGAATGGTTCAGGTAAGGAGCTTATTGCCAGGATGATTCATGAAGCGAGTGAGAGGAGAGAAAAGCCGTTTGTCGCTATCAACTGTGCCTCAATACCGGAGCACCTCATGGAAAGTGAATTTTTCGGTTATGAGAAAGGGGCTTTTACTGGTGCTGACCAGAGCCGTAAGGGCCGATTTGAAGAAGCAGATGGCGGCACACTTTTGCTGGACGAAATTGCCGATATGCCGATAGCGATTCAGCCTAAATTTCTGCGCGCAATTCAGGAAGGGGAAGGAAGCAGACTCGGTAGCAATAAATTAATGAGCTATGATTTACGTATTATAAGCGCGACAAATAAAGACCTGAAAACTGAGCTGGATAAGAAAAGGTTCCGTGAAGACCTTTTCTTCAGGCTATTTTCTGTTGAAATTCAACTTCCTCCATTGCGTGATAGAAAAGAGGATATTGTTCCGTTGGCAATAGCTTTTCTTGAGGAAACTTCTAGAAAATTCAAGAAAAAAGTGTCTGGGTTTTCTCCAGCTGTATTGAATCTTTTCGAAGATTACAGCTGGCCGGGAAATGTACGACAGCTTCGTAGCGAGGTAGAACGGCTTGTGGCGCTTACACCCGATGGAAAAACCATTCTGCCGGACAAATGTTCGCGAGGCTTGCTGGAGAATACGCCCATTGAGTCTTTATCCAATGAGCCGAAGGGTTTTTCCATCCCAGAGCAGGTTAAATCTCTTGAAATAAGACTTATTCGAAGGGCCTTGAAGGAAACGAGCGGCAATAGGTTGAAGGCTGCGGAGTTGTTGGGAATAACAAGGCAGGGGCTTCATAAGAAGATTAAACGATACCAGTTGGAATTTTAGTCTGGTTAATTGAAGATTTGAGACCCCGATTTCAACTTACCTTTGAGATATAAAAAGAAGTTTTTTTAGTTCTGATTCTGGTTGAATTTTTTTTAATTTATTGGGCGTTGGTGTTCAAAAATTTCTGCACTGATAACATCGCCCGCTTTTATGCTCATGAAAGCTTCTGGCGTGCTTATTGAGCAATATTTTCTGCGGTATTTCCTTTCCTGATTATTCCTCTTGAACACAATCAGATATTGAGTCGAAATTCTTCATTTCCAAAAATAATTATCTGGTATATTATCCCCTGAAAATGAAGGACAATCTGTTGTGGTTTTCTTGACAAAATGATTGGCAGGTATGTATTTATTCTCTGTACTTATCTGTATAATTATTTGTCCTGTTTTTGCTCTGCTGTTTATGGCCTGTTTCATATAATGATTAACAGTCCGCAATATATTTGCGGGCACAACGTGTTGAAAGGAAAAAATTATGTTGGCTCGCATCCAGGTCGGACTGAAACCGACTTTTATAGACTCGTTTGGGGAAATCACCAAGAAAAGAATTAATACTGATCTGAAACTTCCAGTTGAGTCTGTTCGAACAGTCAAGGTTTTTACAGTTGATGCGGATATTACCGAAGAACAGGTTTTGCAGACTGCAAGTGGACCTTATAGCGACCCGGTTACTCAGGATTATTCACTTGGTCCTCTGGCCATGGATTGGAAACTTGGTTTTGACTGGCTTATTGAGGTGGGTTTCCGGCCTGGGGTAACTGATAATGAAGGGCGGACAGCTGCACAATCCCTTGAATTGCTGATTGGCCGTAAACTTACGAGAGGTGAAGCAGTATATACCTCTGTCCAGTATCTCATTTCCGGCCCGCTGAAAAAAGAAGATATCGAAAATATAGCAAAAAATCTTCTTGCGAATGAGCTCATTGAACGCTTTACCATAATGGACCACAAAGAATTTGCTGTAGCAGGGGGGGTCGAGCCTTTTGCCGCTAAAGTGGTTGGCGAAAACAAGGGACAGGTTGCTGAGATTGACCTAGACGTTTCAGACGAGGAATTGATGCGCATCAGCAAAGAAGGTGTTCTCGCCCTCACCCTTGATGAGATGAAGCTAATACGTTCCTATCTTGCCAGGCCGGAGGTGCAGGAAGAGAGAGGGAAACTTGGGCTTAGTGAAAAAGTAACGGACGTAGAGTTGGAAGTGCTCGCTCAGACTTGGTCCGAACACTGTAAGCACAAAATATTTTCGGGAATAATTGATTATGAAGATGTGACGTCAGGAGAGAGGAGTACGGTAACCAGTCTGTTTGATACATACATCAGGCAGCCTACAGCAGATATCAGGGAAAAGATGGGTGACGATGACTGGTGCCTGTCTGTGTTTAAAGATAACGCCGGTGTAATCAGTTTCAATAAGGATTGGAATGTGGTTTTCAAGGTCGAAACACACAACAGCCCATCAGCTCTAGACCCTTATGGTGGAGCACTGACCGGAATCGTAGGAGTGAACCGTGATCCTTTTGGTACGGGAATGGGTGCCAAGCTTATTTGCAATACTAATGTATTCTGCTTCGCATCTCCTTATTATGACAAGCCGATACCGGCCAGACTTCTGCACCCGAAGAGAATATTCGAGGGTGTGCGTGAAGGGGTGGAGCACGGCGGCAACAAGAGCGGTATTCCCACCGTCAATGGCTCACTGGTGTTTGATGAGCGCTATGCCGGTAAACCTCTCGTTTTTTGCGGTACAGTAGGCATTATGCCGTCGGAAGTAAATGGACATCCATCCGAGGATAAAAAGGCAGAACCCGGTGATTATATAGTCATGACCGGCGGCCGTATTGGTAAAGATGGTATTCATGGTGCAACCTTTTCTTCGGAAGAACTGAACGAAAATTCTCCTGCTACTGCGGTACAGATTGGCGATCCGATTACCCAAAAAAAGATGTTTGACTGTCTGCTGAAAGCCAGGGATCAGGGTTTGTACAATTGCATCACCGACAACGGCGCAGGCGGATTATCATCTTCAGTGGGTGAGATGGGTGAGGACACCAATGGATTTGAATTGCACCTAGAGCGAGCTCCTCTCAAGTATGCCGGTCTGCAGCCATGGGAAATATTTATTTCCGAAGCTCAAGAGAGAATGACGCTCGCCATACCACCTGACAAACTTGACCGGTTTATGGCACTTTGTGAAAAAATGGATGTTGAGGCAACGGTGCTGGGCAACTTTAAGGATTCCGGTAAGTTCCATGTTCTTTATGATGGTAAAACTGTTGCCTGTATGGACATGGCATTTGTTCATGAAGGACTGCCCAAAATGCAGATGGTTGCAAAATGGGAGCCCAAAACCCATGCAGAACCGATGCTTCCTGAAAAACCTGACATCGGGCAGGAATTGCATAACCTGCTCGCCCGCCTGAACATATGCAGCAAGGAATATGTGGTGCGCCAGTATGATCATGAAGTACAGGGGGGCAGTGTAGTCAAGCCACTTACAGGAATTACGAATGACGGCCCCAGTGATGCCGCAGTAATACGACCGGTTCTCGATTCATTTGAAGGCCTTGTTATATCGCATGGGATATGTCCAAGATATTCGGACATCGATTCATATAACATGGTGGCATGTGCGTTTGATGAGGCGGTAAGAAATGCAGTGTGTGTTGGAGCCAATCCAGAGATCATGGCAGGACTTGATAATTTCTGCTGGTGTGACCCCATACTTTCTGAAAAGACGCCGGACGGGCCATATAAGCTGGCCCAACTTGTCCGGGCCAATCAGGCGTTGGCAAGATATGCGCGAGCCTATGGGGTACCATGCATTTCCGGGAAAGACAGCATGAAAAATGATTACCTTGTAGGTGATATAAAAATTTCAATACCACCAACACTGCTTTTTTCCGCCGTGGCCAAGATTGATGATGTGTGCAAAGCAGTTACCATGGATGCCAAAAATGTCGGTGACCATGTATTTGTTGTCGGCAAAACATATCCGGAACTTGGTGCATCAGAGTATGCCGCACAGCATGGTGCAATCGGCAATTCAGTTCCGCAGGTGCGTGAGAAAGATGCTCATGCCAGATATAAAGCAATGTCTCAGGCAATGAGGCGTGAACTGGTTGCCTCATGTCATGACTGTTCTGATGGTGGTCTTGGGGTTGCGCTTGCAGAAACAGGATTTGCAGGAGGATTGGGAATTGATGTAGATTTAAGGAAAGTGCCGGTTTCGGACAGTACAGACTTTGAGCGTGATGATACGTTACTTTTTTCAGAATCACAAAGCCGTTTTATAGTGACTGTTCAGCCGCAGAAAACTGCCGAATTTGAAGAAATAATGCGCGGCACAGATTGTATGAAAGCGGGAGAGGTTATTGCGGATCCGGTACTAAAACTCACCGGTTTGTCCGGGGATACGATTGCCAGTGAACCAATGGCTGACCTGAAAGTAAGCTGGCAGAAAACTCTCGATTTCTGATTAATTCAAATTCATTTGCCTGTGGCGACAACTGATGACACATAATAAAAAAATATTTATCAAAGACATACAAGACGGGCAGTCTGTAGAGGACCTGTTCCTGATCAAAGAGATGAGTCGTGCAGAAGCCAGAAACGGTAAACCTTACCTGATACTGACCGTCACGGATCGGACCGGAGATCTAGGCGGGCGTCTTTGGGATGATGCCGACCGTTGGATGAATGAATGTCAACAGGGTAATTATGTTCTACTCAAGGGATCTGCTCAAACATACAAAGGGACCTTGCAGCTGAAAGTTGATTCGGTAAATGCTGTGCCCAATGATGAAATTGATATCTCTCTTTTTCTACCATCCACCACAAAAAATATTCCAGCAATGGCTGAAGAACTTATCAGTCTGGCAAAGTCTGTCGATGATCCTGATTTACAAGAACTACTCCTCAGTATTTTTAAAGGGGATTTTTTCCAAAGCTTTCAGAATGCTCCGGCAGCCAAATCAATGCATCATGCCTATTACGGTGGTCTGCTGGAACACACATTGGCTGTTACAAGTCTGGCGGGATCTGTAGCTGCTATGTATCCTGTTATAGACCGCTCCCTGCTTATTACCGGGGCACTGTTGCACGATGTTGGCAAGGTGAAGGAGTTTTCATTTGATTCTTATCCTTTCGATTATACCGATGAGGGTCGGCTTGTTGGTCACCTTGTGCTAGGAGCAGAGATGGTCCAGTCCCACGCGGATAACATTAGTGGTTTTCCGGAGGAACTATCATACAGACTCCAGCATCTCATTCTCAGTCACCATGGAAAACATGAGTTTGGCTCACCAGTTCTACCAATGATGGCAGAAGCGTTTGTTCTTCACTTTATTGATGATATGGATGCCAAGTTGAATTACATGGGGCGTCTCAGTGAACATGTTGATGAATCAGGATACCAGTGGAGTGAATACCAGAGAAACCTGGAGCGTTTTCTCCTGCTGGCAGGGAGTAAAACTCTTGAGCATAGCACGAACACAGATATTCCTCCTGAAGACAATCGCCAGCAAACTCTCTTTTAACTGTAATGACACAAGCATCCCATCTTTCATTTGATAATCTGATTGGCCAGGAAAAGGCAAAAGACCTATTATTACGATCAGTTAAACGCAACAAGCTGAGTCACGCCTATCTTTTTCGTGGGCCTGCTGGTGTCGGCAAAAAAACTACAGCCTTAATTCTTGCAGCCTCACTTAACTGTTTGAATCCTATCGATGATTATGCATGCGGATTATGTAAGGCATGCCGTAAATTTAATGCCGGAAACCATCCCGACATGCTTCATATTAAACCCGATGGTACAATGATTAAAATTAACCAGATAAGGGAGTTGAAGCAGGCATTATCTTTTCCACCACTGGAAGCGGAACACCGTTTTATTGTAATTGAAGATGTGCATACAATGAGAAGAGAAGCGGCTAATAGCCTTCTTAAGACCTTGGAGGAGCCCCCCGCAGATAACATTTTAATACTGACAGCGGACGAGGCTGGGGATCTGCTTCCCACGATAATATCGCGCTGCCAAGTAATTCCTTTCTATTCGCTTCCAGTAGACAGCGTTGCCGATATTCTCATGCGTGAAAAAGGAATGTCCCGGAAAGAATCTTTGGCATTGGCTGGAATATCGGAGGGTAGTCTTGGCAGAGCTTTTATGCTTGCAGAGGAAGAAATCCTATCATTAAGAAAAGATGTAGTTGATCTGCTGGTTTCACTTGAAAAGGAAAATCCTGAAACAGTCGGTATAATCCTGGAGATGGCTGATAGAACCGCTCAGCTTAAGGAAGGTCTGATTGAATTTCTCAGTCTGCTGAAGGTATGGCTCCGAGACCTTATGCTCTTGACTTCTGGAGGTTCGGAGGCCATGATTGTCAGCAGTGACGTTGAAAGGTCGTTGTCCGAGGCCAAGGGCCGCTGGAGTTCCACCGAGCTTTTTAATAAGCTGTTACTGATTGAGAAGGCAGAAAAAGAACTTCTGAGGAATTGCAATCGCACGCAAGTCTTTGAAGTCCTTTTCTTTAATATGATATGATGGTATGATTATTTGTTTATAAGATTGTAATAATTTTGCTATCACAAGCATTGTAAAATATCGAAAAACATAAACAGTCAATAACTATACTTATCAGCATTTTAAAATTATATTACTTCAATGACGGCAAAGCTCATTACTTTTACGTCAGTTAAGAGTTGGATAGATGACTAACACTACAAATGAACCACAATCTTCTGAAAAAGAGAAAGCTTTGCCTGACAAAAAAGAGCTCATCTTTTACAGGATACAGTTCCGTCCGGAAAAACAGATACTCACCGCAGGATCAAGGATACAGAATCTCAAGAAAAACGAAATAGTTATGGTGCAGACTGATCATGGACCGGAACCTGCCAGAATAGTCGGATCGGCCCCGAAATGGCCGGAAGATGCCAAAATGAAGCAGACGTCACCTCATTTTGTCATGCGAAGGGTCTCAAGGGATGAGATAACTAAATATGAAAGACTTGGCGAAATGGAGGCTAAAGCTTTTTCTATATGCGAGGGGCATATAGAAAAACATAAACTGGCCATGACCCTCGTTAATGTGGAACGTTTTTTTAACGGTAGTAAAATTATTTTTTACTTCACTGCAGAAAACAGGGTGGACTTTCGCGAACTAGTTAAAGACCTGGTACAGGAGTTCAGGACCAGGGTTGAGATGCGCCAGATAGGTGTGCGACATGAGACCAAGATGGTCGGCGGCCTTGGGTGCTGTGGCAGGGAGCTGTGCTGCTCATCTTTCATCAGGAATTTTGAGTCTGTCTCCATTAAAAT
>CALZHP010000035.1 GCA_945787325.1 uncultured Desulfobulbaceae bacterium | reverse complement strand
TTTCTAACGCCTCGCTACGATGCCTGTTTAGCATGTTATTGATATATTCTATTAGGATTTTCGAATCTTTGGCCCAGGCCTGTTCTAGAGAATCACGGAAATTATTGTTGCCCAGTAGTTTTTCAGCATTCTTGAAAACACCTGGATCATGTCGCCAATTCTTCAGTTCATCAAAATGATCGAATGCTTCAGCCTTGTTTTCGCTGATCCAGGTAAGGTGGTGGACGCCGTTTGTAATAGCGCTAATTTTTTCAGAAAACTGTGGAAACTGTTTTTGAGTTACGTCTCTATGGAGCCTACTCACACTGTTAACAGCACGATTAACATGCATTGCCATAGCAGTAAAGTTATAGGTATGTGACTGATCTTCATCCTTAGCAAGAATATTTAGAATTTTTCTGCAGACTGTATGGCTCATGCCGGCGTAAATTGATTTACTGAACCTGTCATGTCCGGCCTTTACAGGTGTGTGAATGGTATATACAACCCGTGAAGATACAGTTTCTGCTGCATTTAATATGTCATCGTCAGTTGCAATTGTCTGATAATCAGGGCCAAGTTCCTGCAGAAGAACTTCTGCGATAAGGTGCATAACAGCTACAACTCCATGCTGCTCATTGAGATGGATGGTTTTTGAAGTGATACCCAGTAAATCCATTACAGGCATAACACCAGCCCCCAACATTCGACGTTGGGTAGCCTTCATTAATTCTGAACTGCTATCATAAAGGCGGTTTGAAGCTTCTCTGATCCATTCTGGTGATGACTCAACACTGAAGTCCAGAAGCAACTCGGGTATGAAATAGTCAAGATCCTCATTAATTTCCATTTTGATCCAAACCTGGGCGTAGGCATAAAGAGAGTGCTCATTCTTGTCGAAAAATGGTATTTCTATGACCAACGGTTTTTCAGGATAAAGAGGATTTTTTATCAGGTAAAGCCCCGGGACTTTTTCTGGATCCCACTGAGACCCCCAGGCAATTTGTCCTATCTTTGAATCAACCAGTTGAGAAAAATAGCCTTCCCTATACATTAAAGATATAGCAACAGCAGGAATTTTACATGATGCCATACTTTTCAATGTGTCACCTGCGAGTATGCCGAGCCCACCTCCATAATTCGGTATTTTCTCAGGGCCGGATAGAAAGCGTTTTACGAAACTGTCAAGATCATTATCAGAACTTTCCGTGATATTATTATGTCGTAATCTATCTTTAACCGGATGGAATACGTCAGTATCTGCCCCGATTTCCATAGAAACGTAAATAATTGAATTTCCTGAAGGTGAAGTTAATTCGCTCCAGACATTATCGAGAATATTTTGTGGAACACCAAAAAAAGTTCCAAGATCATTTGATGACAGTAAAGACCGAAGAAACTGGTCATTGTCCATATGAGAAGTATTATTATTTTTCATAATATATTGAAGCACATGCAAGCGTATAATGCGTGATTGTTAAGATTTAATTGTTAGTTGCACTATTTCATTATAAAGAAAAAATAACAAAAATTTACAATATAATTTAAACTAACTGAAAAAAACGTTGAATTAAAATAGGGTTTTCTATTAGTGTAGCTTTACTGGTTACATGTAATAGAATTTATTAGGTTTTCATTCTATTATATTTTTCGACAAAAGTGTCATATATTTTCTTCAAAAATAAAGGATTTAGATTGGGGGGAAAAATGGAAAAAACATTACGGTTTTTGGTAGCATCTACATTAATGGTTTCTTTGTCATTTGTTGTCAATGGTTGTGGCAAACCTACAGTCTCAGATACCGGCGAAATGGCTCCTGTAGAACAGGTTGAGCAAGTCGTACCTCCAGTAGATAAGGGTTATGATGAAGGAATGGCCTCCAAAGAGGAACCTCTTGATTCCAGCTTAATGTCTGGTGCTAACGATTTTGACGAAGCAAGAACTTCAAGAGGAATGCTGCCGATTTACTTTGATTTTGACAAATCAAATATAAGAAGTGATCAGCGTCCACGCATCGAAAAGAATGCTCAGTATCTCAAATCAAACGCATCGGCAAGGATTAAGATTGAAGGAAACTGTGACGAAAGGGGTACAAACGAGTACAACATGGCTCTTGGAGAGCGCAGGGCATTAAATGCTAAAAAATATCTGGAAAATCTTGGTATTGATGGTAATCGGATTCTGACCACAAGCTATGGCGAGGAAAAACCTCTTAATTATGGGCATGATGAATTATCATGGTCTCAGAATCGACGGGATGATTTTGTGATTTCTAGGTGATTTGTAAATAAATTTGTGAGAAGTCACCCTGTAGAATAATTTTTCTATAGTGGCTTCAGATTGTATAATTATTAAGTTCGTGATATAAACCGGGATGGGAATTTTAATGTTCCTCTTCCCGGTTTATATTTTTAAGATTAAGATTATGGAGGTTTTTGATGAAATTTATCAATATTATGATTGTTGCTGTGATTATCTGTACTTTTTACCTGCAGGGGAATGTAATTGATGCTAATGCTGCTGAGAATAATTATAAAATTGCGACGGTAAGCATTCAGGATGTGCTGACAAAGTCTTCCGCTGGTAAAGAAGCTAAAAAGACAATTGAAGCAAAAGTAAAGGATTTTCAGAATAAAATTAAGGGAGAGCAGGAAAAGCTGGATGCACTGCGATCAGAAATCGAAAAGAAAAGCTCAGTATGGAGTGACGAAGTACGGCAGGAAAAAGAAAGAGATTATCAGAAAAACCTTCGAGAACTTCAACTTAAATCCGACGATGCAAAGTTTGAACTCCAGCAATTGGAGAAAAAAGTAATGGCCCCAATTCTTAAAGAACTACACATGGTGTTTGCAGAAGTTGGCAAGAAGGAGGGGTTTACACTTATCATTGAAAACACAAGAAAAGGACTTGAGTCACCAAACGGTCTGCTGTATTCGGATGATAAAATTGATATAAGCGATACAGTGAGAGCGGCTCTTGAAGCTCGCCTTGCAAAATAGGAAAGTAAGGCCAGCTGATCATTACTGAATAAAATATTTCTACTTTATTTATAATCCCTGTTTGACAGTTAGCACTTAGTGAATACTGTCCGGCAGGGATTTTTGTTTTTAAAGATATTAAAAACTTGTCAATTAATTATAAATAGTGAAATTAAAATCAGTTATGAAATATGCAGGTTAGATATCATTTTGTAATTTTAATACATAAATACTTTTTGCAACTTCTTCATCAATAGCCAGCTCCGTGTTTTCAAACTTGATGCACAAAGTAGGAGTTTTTCTGTGCACTGAAACAATTACACCGGGATGGAGCCCAAACGATATGAGTTGATGAAAGTTGGAATGGGTAACAGGTTTTATGTATGAAATTTTCCCGCGCTCTCCAGCATTGAGCTCATTAAGCCCTACTACCATACTGTCAACTACCTTAAGACCTGTTTTGCAACATTTTCCTTTAGGTATCGGTTTACCATCCGGGCAGACTCCAGGATGACCAAGCAAAGTACAGATCGATTCTTCAACTTCCGGGAGCAGGCTGTGTTCGATCTTACAAGCAATTTCTTCCATGTCTGACTGTTTAAGCATTAGGATGCTTGAAAAAAGTGTTTCTGCCAAGCGATGGCGCCTGATTAACATTTGTGCAATTTTTTTTCCTTTCTCGGTAAACTCAATATTGTCATCTTTTCTGTTAATCAGACCCTGATCTTCAAGATCAGAAAGATCAGAGTCGGTAAAATCAACCGAGCATCTCTTGCTAATTGCCTGAATTGAATATTCTTTTCTCTCCCCGGTAGACCATAGTGCTTCAAGTATTTCTTCATGCTTTTCATCAAGCATGTCTTTTCCTCCCTAAATAATTATGTTGGTGGCCTATTATAAATATTATAATAAACAGGGTATTTTTTTCACCGTATAGAAGTCAGTTAAATTATGTAAAAGTAAAACCAAAAAACTTGCAGATATGATTTACGATTGTTCCTACAGTGATTGCATATATTAGGACTGATACAAGAATAAAGGAAGATGCTTTTACGCCCCGTTCTTTAAACAAAACAATAATAGCATTCAAACAAGGGGTTAGAAATGTCATGACGAGAAGATTAACGACTAACTGAAGATTGTCGTAAGATGTCCTTAAATGTTCAAGCTCTGCAGCCCCGCTTTCCCTTCTGATTAAAGTTTTTATAAAAACCTGGACACTGTTTTCAGGTAGACCCATTAGGCCGCTTGTAACAGGTTTTGCGATCTGTTCAAGCAGGCCGAGGCCGCCAATTCTTTCAAACAGGAAAACCAAAAGTGATGCAAAAATAAAGATAGGTACAGCTTCTTTCATGAAATAATATGTTTTCACCGCCGACCTTTTTACAACCTGAAAAGGTTGCGGCATTCTCATTGGTGGAATCTCAAGGATCAAAGGGGTTGGTCTTCCAGGCAGAATCTTGTTAGCAATATAACCTGCCAGAAAAACCTGCAGAAAAATTAGCCCGAATACTGTGACAGGAGCAGTTACAGGCATCTTTTCGAGAATAACAAGCATGACAGCAATAAGAGGTGCACATGGCATACCGAGGAGTAGTAGAAAGGAAGCAATATTTTTTTCTTTTTTAGTGTCGAGCATTCGTGTTGTCAATATAGCCATGGTAACGCATGAGAAACCCATTACCAGTGGAATCACACCCTTACCGTTCAGCCCCATAGTCTTCAGAACCTTGTCTAACAGAATGGATAAGCGAGGCAAGTAACCAGAATCTTCAAGTAATGAAAAAGCGATATAGAAACAGAATAAAACCGGGAGAACTAGACCTAATGCGAGAAATACTCCGGTTGGAAGTATACCGAAATCAGGGTCAACAATCATATCTCGAATAAAAGGTAAAGGTATTGGGTCAACAAGTTTTGTAGTCCATGGTATCAGGTAACCCTCGAAGAGGGTGCCGTTAATCGTGTCAACAAGATAAGTGGCACCGAAGGATCCAACAAAAAAGTACATGGCGGTAAGAACTAGAGCGGCTATGGGGATGCCAGTTTGAGGTTGCGTGCAGAGATCACCGAGTTTTAATAGAAATCCAGACTTTTTTGGAATTTCGACCTTTTGAACAGTGTTTACAATCTGCTCGGCTTTCATGTTGTATATATTGCCTACCATCTGCCTAAAAGATGATGCGTCGTCCTGCCGGTAATCTGCCGCCAGTTCTTTAAGGTCATAGAGGAGTTCTTTCTTGAAGTTATCTTTTACATATTTTTCAATTGATTGATCGCCGGCAAGTAGAAGCAGTCCGATTACTCTTGGTGGGACATCAGATGATTTCAGAAGTCTGGTAACTATGTCCAGAAAATGCTCAACCCAGTCAGGGTAATGAACGAGTTTTTTGGGGACAGTCATGTCATCTAGTGACGAGACAATCTTTTTTATCCCAATTCCGTCCCTGGCAATTGAAGTGCAAACTTTAATTCCAAGAATTTTCGAAAGCTTGTCGTGGTCGATTGTTATACCCCTGGAAGAAGCTTCATCAATCATGTTCACATCTAATAGCATAGGAACATTATATTCAGAGTACTGAAGTGCTATTGCAATGGAACGTTTCATGTTTTTAGCATCTGCAACCAGGAGAGTTCCATTCACCTGTCGACTGGTTTTTCCAGGCAAAAGGATATCTCTTGAGACCATTTCATCTTCATTTGCCGAGAAAATAGAAAGAATTCCAGGGGTATCATATGCGATATTATCTGTTCCTTTAATAGGTGCAGATTTAACGGAAACAGTGGTACCGGGAAAGTTGAAGCTTGTAACTTCAGTATCAGTTATCAGGGCGAAAAGAGTAGATTTCCCGACATTCATATTGCCGACAATAGCAATGCCTTTTCTTTTGTCGCTCACTGATTTGTTATCAGAATGACACTGCGGGCAACTGGACATGTGATGATAATCCTGGAACGTTGAAATGACTCTGTGTAACAGTTTTTCACAAAGGAAAAATATGGGTTAAACTATCTACAAACGGCCACATACTATTATGGGTTTAATGTAAGAAGTCAATGTAGTTCTTGGGGGTTAATAATAATATTAGGATATCCTAAAGGAGGCAACTGTCAAAGTAAAGTAAAGACTGTGTTTTCAAACATGGGTATATCGGTTATAGGGTATGATAAAACAGGTAAGGAGTACAGGGCCAGTTTTTATATTCATTAATTATTTCAATGGGGATAACAAATGTCTGATCCTTTGAGTATGACCGGTTTTGGCCGGGGTGAGTTTAGTGATGCAAATATAAAATGGGTTTTCGAATTACGGACTGTCAATCACAGGTATTGTGATATCAACATTAAAATGCCGCGTGATTATATGATGCTTGAAGAGCGAATAAAAAAAGAAGTTTCAAAGTATCACTCGAGGGGTCGCATAGATGTTTATCTGAGTGTTACTGGTGAGCTTTTGGAGTCACCACGATTAAAAGTTAATATACCGCTGGCCAGGGAATATTACGAATGCCTTGAAAAAATAAAAGGAGAATTTTCTGTTGCTGGTGAACCGGATTTATCACTTATAACATCTTACAGGGATATAATTACAACGCAAGAAGAAGAGGATTCAATAGATGTAGATGAAATATGGCCTGGAGTACAGAAGGCACTTTTGAAGGCTATAATGAGTTGTCGTGACATGAGGGTAACTGAAGGTAAAACATTGAAGGGAGATTTACTGGATCGCGTCAAAAGATTCAGGAAAACCGTAGAGAATATAGAAAAAAGTGTACCGGATTTGGTGCAGGAAAGAGAAAATTCGTTAAAAATCAGGCTTGACAACCTTCTAGAAGGTGTTGGTCTTGATCCGGTGCGACTAGCGCAGGAAGTAGCAATAATTGCAGATAAAACTGATGTAACTGAAGAACTGGTCAGGCTTTACAGCCATATTGATCAATTTCATGATTTTCTCGAACTTTCTGAACCAACTGGAAGAAGACTGGATTTTCTCCTGCAGGAATTTTTAAGAGAGATCAATACGATTGGTTCGAAAATCAATAATGCTGATACTGCGCACTTTGTGGTAGATTTAAAAAATGAACTGGAAAAAATACGGGAGCAAGTTCAGAACCTGGAATAGTAAAACAAATTATAGTATGTAAATATATGAGTACTTCCTGCAGCATAGGTAAACAGACCGTTGTCAACATTAATCACGGAGAAACATAAATGGATAACAGAATGATCAATGTCGGCTTTGGCAATACGGTGGTTGCGCGCCGTATTCTAGCCATTGTCAAGCCGAACTCTTCACCTATGAAAAAATTAAAAGATGAGGCTAAGAGCGCAAACAAACTAATTGATGTCACTGAGGGACGTAGAACTAGATCAATAATCATTTTAGACAGTAATCATGTAATTCTTTCATCTGTTCAGCGCGAAACACTGACGCAAAGATTCATGCCTGTGGATATTGATCAGCGTCATTTGGAAGACGGTCAGGAACCATGATCCGTGGGAATCTTTTTGTTATATCTGCTCCGTCAGGTGCAGGTAAAACAACTCTACTGAAACAAATTTTAACTCGTACACAAGGGATTACCTTTTCGATTTCGACTACAACCAGAAATCCTCGCGATGGTGAAAAAGATGGCGTTGATTACAATTTTGTAGAAAAAAATGAGTTCGAAAAAATGCGCGAGGATAATGCGTTTCTGGACTGGGCTGAGGTGCACGGAAATTATTATGGAACCAGCAGGGAAGCAATAGAAAAAGAGCTTGATGCCGGGTTGGATATTCTTCTGGATATCGATGTTCAGGGTGCCCGCCAGATAAAAGAGTCCGGGCATGTTAAAGGTCTTTTCATATTTATTGCAGCGCCATCTTTGAAAGAATTGGAAAAAAGATTGACCGGCAGAAGAACTGAATCAGAAGAAACCATAAAGATACGACTCGAAAACGCTCGAAAAGAAATAGCTCAACTAGACATGTACGATTATGTCATCGTCAACGATAAACTTGAGGATGCTATAAAAATGCTTCAGTCCATCATTCTGTCTCAAAGAAGTAGAAACAGAAGGTCAACTTCTGGTGAGCCCCTTTCATTGGGTGCCATTACAGGCAATGAGTAAATCCAACCGTAAAAAAACAGGAACAAATCGACAAACCATCGTCAAAACTCCAGATACATCCCACCAACCCGAGAAGGACAATATTGAAATCATTTGGGGAATACACCCTGTATCAGAGCTGCTGAAAAAACACCCTCGCCGCATAAGTGAAATTATTTTTCTGAAAAAATCCTCTGGGAGGCTTCAAAAAATCATAGATGCTGCAAAGGCAGAGTCTATCAAGATACGCTTTGAAAGCTCTTTTGAAAAAGTCGGGCGGTTGCCATCCTATAGTGGGCAAAATGATTTCCGTCACCAGGGAGTAATGGCAAAAGTTTCTGCGTATGCGACACTTAGCCTTGATGAACTGCTGGATTCTGTAGTTGACCATAGAGATAAAGATGGCATAAGGCCATTACTGCTTGCCTTGGACTCGATTCAGGATCCATACAACCTGGGTGCTATTATCAGATCTGCTGTGGCAGGAGGAGTTCAGGGGATCATAATACCGAAAGACAGGTCTGCTCCGTTAAGTGGCATTGTGGCTAAATCGTCAGCGGGAACTATAGCCAATATAAACATCTGCAAAGTTACAAACCTTGCCACTGCTTTAAAACGTCTGAAAAAAGAGGGAATATGGATTTTCGGCGCTGTCGGTTCTGACGATAAAACGATTTATGAAGCTGATTTTTCTTTGCCAACCTGTCTTGTTGTTGGGAGCGAAGAAAAAGGAATGCGCCCTCTTATACGAAGTCAGTGTGATTTTCTTATATCAATACCCATGGAAGGCAAGCTTGATTCTCTGAATGCATCTGTTGCTACCGCGGTTGTAATATTCGAGGTTGTCAGGCAGCGGATGAATATATCCTAAAAGATTTATAGTTGTGCAGCAGGGTAAACTTTATTAATCTTTTCTGACAAGTTTTGGTTGACATTCGCATCAGGATTAATGGCCAGCAATTCTTTCAAATGTCCTAACAGATTGTTGTTGAATAAAGATGTAAACTCCTGGTGACTAATACTCTCACCTTTAGCCTTATGATCTTCCTGAAGTTCAGTTCCAATAATACCCCGAACGAGTTCAAAACAATCAATATCTTCAAGCAGGACAGCTGCCCATAAAAGGTGTTTTGAAGACGGGTTAATTTTTTCGTCGCCAGTTCTAACGGACCTTGGCTGCTTAAGTATGCCAATTTTTTTAGTAACGGCTGCCTGAAATCTTTTCAGAAGCATTTCATGGGGTATAAAAGTACTTTTATTAAGTTCGTTAATCATTTCTTCAAACATAATCGATCCAAAATTTACTTATATGCATGATCTTCTAATTACAGGATAATATTCACTCGTTTATTTTTTTGCAGGAAGTTAAATGATGGATTCTCCATAAATATTAATTAATGAAAATTTCTGAACTGAGGATTAAATAATGTTATTAAGATAACACCTTGAAAGTTATTTTGAAACCCGAACATTTTCAAAGGTAAATGAGAAGTTTTCCTGAAAGGTATTCTGATGAATACAGAAAAAGATGCGATTGATGCTATTGAAAAATGACAAGTACTGAGTGATGAAGCACAACTTCGGCATTTACGGATTGCCATTGAAAAAGCTGAGCTGAACCAGATGTATTATGAACAGAAAGGAAATGACAAGGGAATTATAAGGTCAGAAAAAATTCTTGCTATATTAAAACAAAGAATAAATGACCTGCAGCAAAATTTATGAATCAGGAAGGATTACTATATTAATGGAGAGGTTTGATATGTCAGAATTAGAAAAGTGCAATTTGAAACCTGGCGGGTGACCGCCTTCTGATAACTCCGGCGGTCGTCGAGAAAAACTAAATGGACAAACAACAGGAGAAGACAAAGAATTTTCTGCGCAGGATATCAGTGACATTCGACAGGCGATAAGAAATAAATATTCGGAAGTTTCCGTTTCGGCTTCTGGAAAATTTGAATACCCGACAGGAAAAAAAGGGGCTTTAGCACTGGGGTATGATGTCGATTTTATCAACAATACTCCTCCCGAATTTATTGAGTCATTCTGTGGTGTAGGGAATCCTTTCTCAATGGGGGATATGAGCCCCGGCAGAATCATACTTGATATAGGCCCCGGGGCAGGATTTGACATGATGGTTGCGAGCCACTTAACAGGAGAATCGGGTAGAGTCTATGGAATAGACCTGACTGAAGAAATGGTGGCAACATCAAAGATAAATCTTTCAAAGACATGTAAGCAGAACTATGAAGTAACACATGTTCATTCAGAAAATATTCCTTACGACGATAATTTTTTCGACGTTGTTATTTCTAATGGAGTAATAAACCTTTCACCTTGCAAACAAGAGCTTTTTAAGGAGATATATAGAGTCCTCAAGCCTGGTGGGGTGCTGCAGTTTGCAGATGTTATGTTGGAAAATGAGTTGCCTGCAGGAATGTCGGGAAGTGTGGAAGCGTGGTCACAATGAATAGGTGGAACGATCCCGGTCCGGGATCAAATTAGCCTGATGGAGCAAACTGGGTTTATTGATGTTGAATTCAATGGGCTTACAGGTTTTCGAACGTCAAAATTTACAGTCGGAGCTCTATTCAAAGCTCAAAAGCAATGAATATTACAGGGTATAGTAGGAACTTTTTTGCGTCAAGTGCTTAATATTGCAGGAAGCTATAGATGTTGAATAAATAAACAGGGGAGAAAATGCGAGTGGGAAAAAAAAATTCAACAAACAACAATTCACTGCAGAGCACATCTTTGACAGTATACATAAACTCGGAACTTATGGGGAAGGGCGATGATGAACTGGGGAAGGTGCTCATGGGCGCCTATATGGAAACCCTGACCAATTTCGCTGGGCAAATTACACATATAATGCTTGTAAACTCAGGAGTAAAACTGGCATGTGAAGGTTCTGCCGTTTTGGATCTTATGAAAGAACTTGAAGGAATGGACATCGAAATTCTTTCTTGCGGGACTTGTCTGAACTTCTTTGATATTAAGGATTCACTGTCGGTTGGAGTTGTTTCCAATATGTTTACAATTGTTGATGTTCTTTCAAGGTCCGACAAAATCTTATCTCCATAACAATTTTAAGCATCGAAATGGATATCCACCATCTTAAAATATTCGTGACGGTGTACAAGCACAGGAGCTTTACCAAAGCCTCCGAACTTGTTCATATCAGTCAGCCGACAATCAGCGAACATATCAAGAATCTTGAAGCAGACCTTGGGTTCAAGCTTTTTGACAGATTGAGCAGAACTATTTTTCCAACAATTGAGGCTGATAATTTATATCCAAGAGCAATGCAGTTGCTGGATGATTTCGAAAAACTCCGGGAGGATATGATAAAGCCTGATAAAGAGCTAAGCGGAAAAATATTAATTGGAGCCAGCACTATTCCCGGTTCGTATCTTGTTCCTTTTTCAGTAGTTGATTTTAAGAAAGAGTATCCCGGTGTATCTTTTGAAATCATCATTGGAGACTCTAAGAAAATCACCGATCTCGTACTTGGGCATGATTTGTTGTACGGAATTGTAGGCGCTAAGATGGTTGCAGAAAAGCTGGATTACATCCCCTGGATTGAAGATGAGCTTGTTTTGGTTTCTTCAGACGTATCAGAACAAAAAAATACGTTAAGTATTAACAAAATTACGGAGATCCCAATTTTGCTAAGAGAGGCTGGTTCGGGTACAAGAAAAATTATGGAAAAAATTCTTGGGGGAAAGGGGATTGATATCGCTAAGATGAATATAGTCGCAACCCTGGGGTCAACGAGTTCCCTGAAAGAGGCTGTCAAAGCCGGTTTGGGGTACTCTATAATTTCCAGGCTTGCTATCCGTGATGAAATCAAGAGTGGATTGTTGTATGAGATTCCGATACAGGGGCTTAAAATGAATAGAAATTTTTACCTGATAAAGCACAAAAAACGCTCTCTTCCAAAGTCGTATTTGGTTTTTTATGATTATCTGAAAAAATTCAAGAAGTCATATGCAGTCTGAGTTTGCGTTATATTATGCAAAACCCATACTGCGATCTCAAATAATTGTTGATTTAGACCTCCAAATATACGAGTACACATCTAATTTTATTTAAATTGAATTATCTAAAAACCGTACTGTATCCCAAGTATCCAAGTCGTATCATCTTTCTTGACGTTGATTGCTGGATTGCTGTTGTATTCAAAAATATTTGCAAATCTTATCGACCAGTTTTCACTGAGCGGTGAGGTAATAGCGGCTTCATTGCGCAACGTGTATTCACCTCCCTGTTCTAGGTTGGGATAGACAACCAGGTAATCTGTAAAAATAATCTTATCAAAAAACATATACATAAAATTAGCTGCCAGCCTAGCTGTTATCCAATCTTTATCCTCCCCTACATCAAGATCTTCTGAAAAATAGGAAACACCTGCTTCTAGGGCAAGGGCTTTTACAGCATCATCCCATATTTGGTAACCAACACCCGGGCCTATTATTGTTCGTAGGTTGAGATCCTTGAACTCGTCGGTAAGAAGTTCAACTCCAAGGTATCCATAAAATTTTGGTGCAAAAAAATAATCGTACTTTAGAGCTCCGTAAGTGTTCTGTACGGTGCGAGCACTGTCTTCTTCGGCATAGTTTGTCTGAAAACGGAGTGTAAACCGGTCTTTGGTTGTTTTTCGAACAGCTTCCACACCTAATGAACCGCTCAACCGGTCAGTATTTCCAGAATTAAGAGTGCCACCTATATTTACAAAGCCCCGCCATTCTTCAGGGGGCATGGGCGGGGGATTGATTGCTATAATCTGATCTAATTCAACTAGTGAAGCCTGTCGGCCTGAGCTGGGAGCCAGAGTTATCTGCCCGCTCTCGTTAGTGCTTATTCTGCCTTTCAATATTTCTCCGCTGGACAGATGCGTTTCAACGGAGGAGTCAGTGAGTATTTTTCTAATTGAAGACGCTTGAATTTTTACAGGTTCAGAATACGATGTTTCAAGTGTTAAAACTCCGTTTTTAAGACTGGATACAGTTCCTGTCAAGCGATCTCCATTTGACAAGATAACTTCATCTGCTGAAGCACTTCCTGGAAAACTCAATGAAGATAAAACAACAGCGATCAACAAAACTCCTGGAATGAAAGTGGACTTCATCATTTGTTCCTCTTTTTTTTATTCGTTTCAATTCACAAAGCTCTCATCTCCTCTGACAAATTCATAGATCTTTAGATTCAGATATAATTATTAATCACGATTTATCTAGTTTGCTATACTTCAATGTAAAATCTTTAATCAAAAATAACGTATAGAAGCCTTGATTATCATTTGTATTTTAAAGGATTACGGTTATTTTCTTGAAGTGCTGAAGAACTTAATCTATACTCTCCGACTTTTCTTTCCGGAGTCATAAGTCTGAGCGAACAGTTATCCTTTATACGTTATAGGATGAAAAATTATATAACTATCAAAAAGAATGTATTATTATATTTGATTCATAAAATAATAATGAAACATGAAGGTGCTTACATCCTTTTTGGATAAACAGGTAGCTTGCTGATGAAAAGTAAAGAATCTGAATCCTGGACAATTGACGATGCCAGAGAGTTGTATGGTATATCCCGGTGGGGTCTGAAGCATTTTGACATTAATAACAAGGGGCATGTCGTTGTTTCTCCATTAAAAGAAGCAGGTTGCACTGTTGCTATTATTGATGTCATTAAAGAAGCCCTGACGCAGGATCTTCATTTCCCTATGCTCATTCGTTTTCAGGATCTTCTCCGTTATCGTGTTGAAAGAATTAATAGGGCATTTCTTCTGGCAATTGAAGAAATGGAATATAAGTCGATTTACCGGGGAGTCTATCCTATCAAAGTGAACCAGCTCCGTGAAGTCATCGAAGAAATTGTCGATGCGGGAAAACCATTTCATTATGGTCTTGAGGTGGGTTCGAAACCTGAACTGCACGCAGCACTTGCCTTTCATGATGACCCGGAAAGCCTTATCATCTGCAATGGATATAAAGACAGACAATTTATTCGAACTGCACTTCTGGGAAGAAAGTTAGGAAAAAAGGTAATTCTGGTTGCTGAGAAAGTTGAAGAGGTAAAAAGCATCATTTCCCTCTCACAGGAAATGCAGGTAGAACCTCTCCTGGGTTTGCGTATACGCCTGATGAGCAAAGGCAAAGGCAAATGGGACAAAAGTGGTGGAGAAAACGCCAAATTTGGACTTAGCACCGGTGAAATACTGGAAGCGTCTGCTATTCTCAAAGAAGCTGATATGGCTCAGTGCCTGAAGCTTGTTCACTTTCATGTCGGTTCCCAGATCCCTGATATACTTTCCATAAAAAAAGCAGTTCGTGAAGGAGCCATGTTTTACGCTAAACTGAAAAAAACAGGTCACGAATTAGAGTATATTGATGTGGGAGGGGGACTTGGTGTTGATTATGACGGCAGTCGCAGCACATTTCACTCGTCGGTTAACTACTCGCTCAATGAATATGCCCGTGATATCATTTATAATATTATGGATGTTTGTGACTTGGAGAAAGTCAGTCATCCAATTGTCATAAATGAAAGCGGCAGAGCGGTCGTTTCTCATCATTCAGTACTTGTAATAGAAACATTTGGCCATATAAAGAAAATATCGGGAAATTTAGATTCAACAAAACCGGCAATTAGCCACAAGCTTGTTGAAGATGCCTGGGATGCATACACTAACGTTAATCCTAACAACCCACTGGAAGCTTATCATGATGCACTTCATCTTAAGGAAGAAGCCCAGACTCACTTTGGGCTTGGGTTGATTGATCTTGAAGTTAAAGCGGAAGTGGAAAAGCTATTCTGGCATACAGGGGTTAAGGTATTAAAATGTTATGATGGTGCCGAATATGTTCCCGATGAGATTATAGAACTTGGAAGTAATTACAGTGATCAGTACTTATGCAACTTCAGTGTCTTTCAATCTTTGCTCGATCATTGGGGCTTTGGGCAGTTATTTCCCATAATGCCGCTTCACAGGCTTGATGAAGAACCTAAACGCAAGGGAACTTTGGCAGATATAACCTGTGATTCTGATGGCAAGGTCTCCAAATTTATCAACCTTTATGAAGAGGGGGTAGATACACTGTCTTTACATGATCTTAATGGAGAGCCTTACTATCTTGGAATTTTTCTCACTGGAGCATACCAGGATATTATGGGTGATCTGCACAATCTCTTCGGCAGAGTGAATGAGGCCCATGTCTTCCTTGATGATGATGAAGAGTCGGGTTACTACATCGAGGAAACCATTGAAGGAACAAACATGAAAAAAGTACTGGCGCTGGTGCAATACACGGACGAAGATCTTGCACGCAAGATGAAAATTCAATTTGACAAAGCAATTAAGGAAGACCGTCTGAAACCAAATGAGGCCATGCGTCTTTTGCATGAATACGAAAGGGGTTTAAAGGGGTATACCTACCTTGATTTATAGTGGTATATAGCTGAACATATTATTTTTTTGATCAACCGACACGAAAAACAAAGAGATAAATGAGTAAAGTATTAATCATTGGAGCCGGTGGAGTAGGGGGTGTGGTCACCCATAAGTGTGCGCAGGTCCCCGAGGTGTTTTCAGAAATATGTTTGGCCAGCAGAACAATCAGTCGATGTGAGAAAATTCGTGATCAGTTGAGAAGTCCAATAAAAATTGCCTCGGTTGATGCTGACATTACTCATGAAGTTGTTGAGCTTATTAAGCTAGAAAGTCCGGACATAGTAATAAATACAGCATTACCGTATCAGGACCTTTCAATAATGGACGCCTGTCTTGAAACAGGAGTGAATTACCTGGATACAGCAAATTATGAACCACCGGATGAGGCGCGCTTCTGTTACAAATGGCAGTGGGACTACCAGGACCGCTTCAAAGACAAAGGAATCATGGCTTTGCTTGGCAGTGGTTTTGATCCCGGAGTCACAAATGTATTCTGCGCCTACGCTCAAAAAAATTATTTTGATGAGATACATACTATAGATATTCTTGACGCCAATGCCGGAGATCATGGGCATCCCTTTGCCACCAATTTCAATCCGGAGATCAATATACGTGAGGTTACAGCAAAAGGGCGGTTTTACGAGAATGGTCAGTGGGTTGAAACTGAGCCTCTTTCGGATCATATGACCTTTGACTTTCCAGTTATCGGCCCCCAAAAAGCATATCTCATGTACCACGAGGAATTAGAGTCACTTGCAAAAAATATCAAGGGCGTCAAGAGAATTCGATTCTGGATGACATTTTCGGAAAACTATCTAACACACCTGCGAGTATTGGAAAATGTTGGTATGACGGGTATTGCTCCAATTAATTATAAAGGTCAGCATATAGTGCCGCTGAAATTTTTAAAAGCTGTCCTGCCGGATCCATCATCTCTAGGAGCAAGTACCAAGGGGAAAACCTGTATAGGGTGCCTTATTAAAGGCGTAAAGGATGGAAAAAGGAGGAAAATATTTATCTATAACGTTTGTGATCACGAAGAAAGCTACAGGGAGGTTAAATCTCAGGCTATTTCATATACAACAGGTGTTCCAGCTATGATTGGTGCCATGCTCATGGTTACAGGGGTATGGCAAGGGAAAGGAGTGTTTAATATCGAGGAATTTGACCCGCAACCATTTATGGATAAGCTTATGGTGTACGGTTTACCATGGCAGGTTATGGAAGTATCAGAGTGATTGGATAGATACTTAATGAAGTTCAAATCAACCATACACATTATTATGAAGAATTTCGTTTATCTTTCTGGCAAGATCGTTCGGTGCTATTGGTTTTAAGACAAATTCTTTTATTCCCACCTCCTTAGCCTGGTTTTCGTCAACATTTTCACTAAATCCAGTGCAGAGAATTATTGGAATGTTCTTACGTATGCCAAGGATGGATTGGGCCAGATCCACACCAGTCAATCCTGGCATTGTCTGGTCGGTTACAACTATATCAAACTTGTCCGGGTCTGATTGAAATTCTTTTAATGCTTTTGCACTGTCAGTAAATGCTTCAACCTGAAAACCTGATTTTTCGAGAACTCTTCGGCTTAACCTGACAATCATTTCTTCATCATCGACAAAAAGCACACTACCAGTAGAAGAAATAGGATGCACTGAACCCTCAATCTCTTTAGGTTCGATAATTTTCTGGTGAACAATCAGAGGAAAATAGACCTTAAACGTGGTACCGGATCCAGAAAGGTTATTTTCTACAGTAATGATGCCTTCATGACCTCTTACAATGCCATGAACAGTGGCAAGACCCATTCCAGTTCCTTCTCCAAGTTTTTTTGTTGTGAAATAAGGGTCATATATACGATTCATTATTTCTGCGTTCATGCCATGTCCGGTATCCTTAACAGAGAGGACAGCATATTTGCCGGGAGTTAGTTCTGTGTGCTTTTCGGTAAACTCAGAAGAGACAGTAACTTCTTTAAGGCTGATTAAAAGTTCACCTCCATATTTGCGCATGGCATGGTGTGCGTTTGTACACAGATTAATTATCACTTGATTAATCTGTGTAGAATCAGCGAGAACCGGCCCACAATTATCGTCGATTTGTTTGATAATTTTTATAGTTGATGGCAGTGTTTCCCTCAGAAGATTGAGGGAATCTCTGATTAATATCTGAAGTTTTCTCGGTTTACGTTCTAGTTCTGATTGTCTGCTGAAAGACAGGATTTGGTTGACTAGATTGGCAGCTCGATTGCCAGCTTTTATAATGTTTTCGAGGTTGTGTTGTGCCTCGGAATACTCTTGAACTTCAGATAGGGTGTACTTTGCGTACCCAATAATAACTGATAATATATTGTTGAAATCATGGGCGATGCCTCCTGCCATGGTTCCGATTGCTTCCATTTTCTGTGCTTGGCGTAGGCCATCTTCCGTTTTTTTTCGCTCTGTTATATCACGGGAATTTATAACAACCCCTGAAATATAATCTTCCTGTTCAAAAAAAGGGTAATAAGAAACCTCTAAGTATTTTCGACCAATTCCGGCAAAGTCGAACCATGTTTCAAAATCTACCTGCTCACCTGAGAATGCTCGGTCAATTTTCTCCTTTACAATTTCACTAAACGGCTCCTGCCCAAGTACATCAGCCATTTGATGCCCGATCAATTCATTAAGTTTTTTTCCATGTGCAGTAAGATAAGCATCATTTGCAGCCTGATAAATGTAATCTCTATTAACAAAAGTCATCAGTTCGTGAGATGCAGAGACAATATGTTTATATTTTTCGAGTGACTCTTCGGCCAGCTTTCTTTCTGTGATGTCATGTGCGATAATTTCTACGCTGACAATCGCTTTGTTAGGATCAAAAACAGGCACTCCGGTTGTCTCAAGCCACTGGACTTTTCCTCCGATGTTTAACAGCTCAACTTCATATGAAGATTGTACCTTTTTCTGGAAGCCGGATTCAATGTATTGTTTTATGATTTTGTTAACAGGATTGTCAGTTAAAATTTCTGGGTATTGGGATATGAAATCATCTTGAGAATAACCAAGAACATTTTTGACAGTCGGGCTGACATATGTGACAGATCCGCTCAAATCAATAGAATAAAGGAAGTAATCTTCTTTGAGGCTTTCAACAAGTCGGGCTTCACTTGCTCTTAAGGCAATCTCGGCACGTTTTCTTTTTTCAACTTCTTCTTCAAACTGCCTTACTTTTTCCAGCAGTTCTTCGTATGTCGGCTTTGCAGCCATTTTATTGCCCCCTGAGAAACTCTTTAATTTGTTGAAAATAAAGAGTTAATTAATAGCATTGAAAATATATTTCAACGGACTTTAGCAAAATCCCTTATTTTTACATACTTTTTTTAATTTATTACGATAAAAAATTACAATTTTGATAATGACATTATTTCTATCGTATTATTCCAATGTTGACTTTAGAATTCTTTTTATTAAAATCAACATTATCAGGTGCTCGTTATAGAGCGTAAAAGGGAACTCCGTGTAAATCGGAGACGGTCCCGCCGCTGTAATCGGGGACAACTTTCGCTATATGCCACTATCTTTTTTTTATAGATGGGAAGGCGCGTTGGGAGGATGATCCGAGAGTCAGAAGACCTACCTGAGATAAATGGCTTTGCCGTCGTGGACATTCGGTATGCTATGATCTTGTGGATAAAAATGGGATATCCCCGGATCGTTATTAAAACGGTCCGGGGATTTTTTTTGCCCGGACTTTCAACGGTATTCCACAAATGAAAGGAGGGTATATGATTCTTAATGAAAAAATCCAAGCAAGCTACACAATTATCACCATTAAAGACTGGGACGCTTTTCAGGTTTCAATGAGAAAATTAAACAAATAATTAAATAGAGGAAATAATAATGACTAATCATAAATATATGACTGCATTCCTAGCAGTACTTTTATTACCAAACATAAGTTTATCCCAAGAATTCAATTCAGTAACTAATAACTATCCCATGATGGATAAAATAGTTGTTACTGGAACACGTTATGACGAAAAAATAACTTCGATACCAGCATATGTTTCAGTAATTGACCAGGCCGATATAGATAATTCTACGGCGATAAATATTCCCGAACTTCTGAAAAGCCATCCTGGATTACATGTATACGACTTATCAGGCAATAAGCGCAAATACAGGGTTGATGTTCGCAGTTTTGGAGAGACGGCTCAGTCAAACACTCTGGTATTGGTAGACGGCAGACGTATCAATCAGCCTGATTTGAGTGGAACGGACTGGGCAGTTATCCCACTGGAACGCGTGGAGAAGATAGAGATCATGCGGGGGGGCAGAGGGAGTGTTCTTTATGGTGATAACGCTGCCGGTGGAGTGATAAATATTATAACTAAGAGGGGAGAGAAAAAGGTAAGTACCGCTTCCGTTTCTGCTTCAAGCTTTGCAACTCTCAATACGAGTGCATTTACTGGGGGCACAACTGATAAGCTGGATTATGGATTAACAGCAAGCTACATGAATTCCAATGGATATCGAGATAACAGTGGGGTTGAGGGTGGCGATTTCGGTTTAAATCTTGGCTATCTTGTAAATGATAATATTGCTTTCAAATTAAAGGGAGGTTATCACAAAGAAAATGCTCACTTGCCAGGAGCCCTGAAGGTGAGTGACTTTGCTAATGGATTGTCTCGTACCGAAACAGTTAATCCTTTGGACTTCGCAAACACAAAAGATCACTATATAGAAGCAGGATCTGAAATATATTTTCTGAACGACAGTCAATTAAATTTAGATGTATCTTACAGAGAACGCGATTTCACTTCATTTGCTTCTTTTGCTGGAGGAACATTTGATGCCGAAACGACATTAAAATCAATAGCTTTTTCACCTGAGTTGATAATTCAGGAGAAAATCATAGGTCTGGACAACTCTTTAGTCGCTGGCTTTGATTACTCAGAAGCAGAAGAAGATATCACCAACAGTTCAATTTTCTTTGGCTTTCCATCATCTGACACTTTTGACATGAGCAAAGATAACTACGGGTTTTACATTCATGATGAATTTGTTCCATTTGAAAATTTAACGATTTCCGGGGGATTTCGTCACGACCGGGCCGAATACAATCTGTCCAACATCTCAAAATCCAAATTTAATAATGCTGTCATGGATGAAGAGTTGCATACGTTTGGTATAAATTACATACTTTCCGGAAACTCCCAGATCTATGCGAGCTACTCAAAAAGTTTCAGATACCCGGTAATCGATGAACTTTTCGATTTTTTCACCAATTCAATAATTTCTCTAGTTCCCCAGACTTCTAAAGATTGGGAAGTAGGAATTAAACACGCCTTCACAGATACATTGACAGGTAATCTCAATATATTTCGTATCGATACTGAAAATGAAATATTCTATAACGCCAGCACATTTATGAATTCAAATCTTGATGGTGAAAGCAGACGTGAAGGTTTTGAGATTGTTGTTCTTAAAAAGCTAGCCAGTTGGCAGTTAGGAGCGAGTTACACATATACTGAAGCTGGTGTGCGTGATGGGCAGTTTGTCGGCAAAGATGTCCCGGCAGTACCGGAGCATAAAGCGACCCTGGAAGGCAAATATACATTTGAGTCTGGATTGTCAGCTGGAATCAATGGTAACTATATCGGCAGCAGGTTTTTTGAGAGTGATTTTGACAATTCTTTTACGAAGCAACTGAGCCACTTTGTCCTAAATGCTAAAATAAAATACTCTTGGGGTGACAACAGTGTATATGTTGATATTAACAATATTACAGATGAAGAATATTTCGAATATGGAGTGCTTGGTGGTTTTCCAGTGGAGCAAGCCTTTTATCCTTCACCGGACATGAATTTCAAGGTGGGCTTGAATTTAGCGTTTTAATATAATCATCAGGGGGTCCGGCTTATGCTGGCTCATTTTGCTATTTGGTTGGAGATGCAGCAATGATAGAGATATTCAGGAGTGGCGGACCTGTCATGTATCCGCTTTTGATATGTTCGCTATTGGTACTGACGGTAATCATCGAAAGGGCGCTCTTCTGGGCTGGAGTTGAAATAAACAGGAACCGGCAGCTGCTTGATGAAGTTCTTGAGTTGTGTCAACGCGGAGATTTCGATTCTGTTCGCAGCAAGGTTCAAGGTTCAAAAGATTACGTTATAAAAGTGTTGGTAATTGGCCTGGTCCATCGTGATTTTTCGTTAACCAAAGCTATGGAATCTGCTGCTGCGGATGAGATAATCCGGATGAGAAAATATATGGGGGTGCTGGATACAATGATAACGGTTGCCCCTCTTCTTGGTATTTTTGGAACTGTTCTTGGAATTATCACATCTTTTGAAATGCTTGGTTCAACCGGTATAGAACAACCACAAGCTGTCACTTCGGGGATAGCGCAGGCGCTTATAACGACAGCCGCAGGACTTGGCATAGCAATCCTTTCTGTTTTTCCATTTAACTATTTCAACTCAAAGGTAGAAAATGCAGCTTTAGCCATAGAAAAATATGCTACCAGCCTTGAGATTGTTTTTGAAAAACTGGACAAGCCAGGTGAAAAAGAGAAGGGGGGGGCGATATGAAAGTTTCGATTCACTCCGGCGCAGTGTCTTTGAGAAAAAAAGCGCGTATCGAGATGCTGCCTCTTATCGATATTGTCTTTCTTCTTCTTGTATTCTTCATCTATGCCATGCTGTCAATGGCTGTTCATCGTGGAATGACGGTTTCTCTGCCAGAATCATCTACGGCCGAGGTTGACCAGGAGCGAATTATTTCTGTAACTGTCAAATCAGATGGTACCATTTATCTGGACAAGGAGCTTATATCACTGGAAGAATTTGGTAATGCTCTGTCAAAGAAAATTCCAAGTGAAGAAACTGGAGAGGGAAAAGAGCCGGGAGTACTTCTTTTTGCAGACAGTTCTCTTTCATATCAGCAGCTGTTCAATGTTTTGGATACAATTAGAAAAGCTGGTCTTAATAAGATCTCTCTACAGTCAGATCCGATTTCGGTGCAGGAAAAACGGTGAAAAGGCTTTTAGTTGCAGCAATATTAGCCCTGTTAATTCATGGGACAATATTTTCCCTTCATCCGGGCTGGTTATCAGAAGAGCCCCCAATAATGTCAAGCTCTCCCGGTATTAGCATAACCTTGCAGACATTTCAGAAACCGGAAGCCAGTAATTTACAAGATAAATCTGATAACTCAGTACTTTCAGAAAAAGAAGTTGAACCGATCCTAATTGAAGATAATAAAGAACAGAGTCCTACTGAAAAAAAAAGACTGTTACCGGAAACTGAGCAGAAAATAATCGAAGCACCTCAAAAGAAAAAAGCTATTTCATCCGGATCAGCTCTGGCAGAAACTCCAGTTGAACAACAAGAGATTTCTCAACAGGCTTCAACTGAAATGGAGCCAAGAGTGGATAGTGCTTCAAAACAGGTTCCTTCACATAAAATTTCTGGTAAGTCTGAAAAGTTTGATGATAATAATCAGAATACTGCGTACGGTAACGACAAATCCATTATCAAGGCCACACCTCTTTATAAGCAGATACCGAAACCAAAATACCCGAAGCTTGCCAGGAAGAGAGGTTATCAGGGTACAGTTCAACTTGAAGTTTTTGTAGGAGATGATGGCATGGTTAGAGACCTTCGGGTTGCTTCTTCCAGTGGATATCCCATACTTGATCGGGCTGCTACAGATTCTGTCCGAAAATGGATATTTAAACCTGGCAGAAGGGGAACTACGAAAATTGCAATGTGGGTAAATGTACCGGTAACTTTTTTGTTAAATAAATAATGCATAAAGAAAAATTTATAATTTAAGTTTTATATTACTATTGCTTCATAAATCTATTCCTGAACCTAGAAACCTGCATATGATTGCTGTAAAAACCTTTTTTTCAACAGCCCTTATATTTCTTATGATGGCAATTCTTCCAGAAGTTTGTATGTCCAAATGGGTTATTGATCAGGCCGGCAGAAAAATCAAGGTTCCTGATAATCCCCAAAGAGTTATCTCACTAGCGCCAAGTATTACGGAAATGATTTATGATCTTGGAGAGGAGAAGCGACTGGTTGGGGCAACACAGTTTAGTAATCATCCGGATGCGGCCAGAAAGTTACCCCGGGTAGGATCCTATATTAAATTGGACCTGGAAAAGATCGTCGCATTAAAGCCGGACCTCTGCCTGGGTATCAAGGATGGCAACCCGGTGCATACTGTTAATAAGCTTGAGTCATTTGGGATACCTGTTTATGTAATTGATCCCAGGAATCTTGAAGGAATAATCGATGTTGTTCAAAGATATGGCAGTCTGCTTGGTGCAAAACAGGTGAGCGAAGCAATTGTCAAAAATATGCGGTTGAGAATTGGATCAGTTGTAGAACTGCTTGACGGGAAACGAAATAAACCCGGAGTTTTTTTTCAAATAGATGCTGCACCGATTATCTCAGTTGGTGAAAATACTTTTATTCATGAATTAATAACTCTGGCCGGCGGTATTAATCTTGCGGTTGGGGCACAGGATTATCCGCGCTATAATTGGGAGGAGCTCCTGATTCTGAAACCGGAAATTGTGATCGTCGCTTCCATGGCTGGAGGACACAGCCCTGAAGACCTGAAATCAGGATGGTATAAGTGGCCGCAGATACCCGCTGTCAAAAATGGACGTGTCTATGTAGTCGATGCCAACTTGATTGACCGGCCTACACCCCGTCTGGTTGATGGTTTGGAACAGTTTGTCAGGATTATCCACCCAGAACTGTTTCCGATAAGAACGCCAGAGGAGCGATAATGAAATCCAGTTTTTCCTCAGTATTGCCTAAGATTTCCCTTGTATCTTTATTGCTTGGTTTTCTTTTGGTAGCAGCAGGAGTTGTTGGCATCTCTTTTGGACCTTCTGGCTGGAATATCCACGAAGCGATTGAAATATTATTATCAGGGGCAGGAGACCAGACCTCCGTTAACGCAACAATAATCTGGCAGATACGTCTTCCGCGTGTCATTCTGGCCGCTGTGGTAGGTGCAACACTTTCATTGGGTGGACTTGTCTTTCAGGCACTCCTAAGAAACCCTCTGGCGGAACCATATATTCTGGGTGTATCAGGCGGTTCTGCCATTGGTGCAATAATTGGTATAATTACTGGACTCTCCGCTTTCCCAGGAGTGTTTTTGACCGCATTTGCAGGCAGTATGTGTGTGTTGGCCTGTATATATTTACTGGCGGTTGGTGTCGCAGGACGTTACGCAATGAATCGTGAATCGCTGCTGCTGGCCGGTGTAATGATTAATGCGTTTTGCAGTGCTGTTATCATGTTCCTGATATCCATTACAAAAAGTACGCAAATACACAGCATACTTTTTTGGATGATGGGTGATTTTTCTATTTTTACACGCGAGCAGATTCCTCTGCTTTCTGTGGTAATTCCCTGCTTTATTCTGATCTTTGTCATGGCCCGCCCCATGAATCTTTTTCTCCTTGGCCGGGAAACAGCATCAACCATGGGGATAAATGTAGGTTTAAGCTTTACAATACTTCTTATAGTATCATCATTTATGGTGAGCGTCATTGTCGGCCAGGCCGGTCTGGTAGGTTTTGTCGGTCTTGTCATTCCACATATTAACAGGCTCGTCTTCGGTCCGGATCATCGAGTGCTGGTCCCTGCATGTATTCTAGGGGGGGCCGCTTATATGGTTTTTTGCGATATTTTGGCACGGGTATTACCTTCGCAAGGAGAGATGCCGGTAGGTATAATTACAGCTATAATCGGAGCGCCGCTTTTTATTTTTCTGCTTTGGAGGGGACGACGTTGAGTGACGCGCTGGTTGTCAGAAAACTAGATCACTATTATGGGCCCAAATACGTTTTGAAGAACATCTCATTTCGCGTCAAAACAGGTGATTTTTTTGTAATTATAGGACCCAACGGTGCAGGTAAAACAAGCCTTCTCAAGGTGGTTGCAGGAGTAGAAAAGTATGAAGAAGGTCACCTTGAAATATTCGGTGTAAAACAGTCACAGATTAAAAGAAAAAATCTTGCCAGAAAAATAGCTGTTGTCCCGCAGCATGTTCCTGTTGATTTCCCTTTTACAGTTGCAGATACTGTATTGATGGGACGCTCGCCACATCTTGGTCTCATGGGTATGGAAAGTAAATCGGATATTGAAATTGCAGAACAGGCCATGATGTTTACCGATATTCTTCACCTTGCGGATCGGCGTCTCGAAATTTTATCTGGCGGTGAACGGCAGAGAGTGATAATAGCCAGGGCAATTTGCCAACAGCCCCGTATCATCCTGCTTGATGAACCAACAGCATCACTGGATCCTTCCCACCAGCTTAAAATAATGGATCTCATGGAACGCTTCAGGGAGGAGCATGATACAACAGTGATCATGGTTTCACATGACCTGAACCTTGCCGCAATGTATGGCAATCGAATTATGATAATGAAGGATGGTGAAGTAATGAATCTCGGCGCCCCGCATGATGTTCTTTCGTGGGATAAGCTGGAGTTCAGCTATGGCTGCTATATGCATGTTGATGAAAGCCCTATAGGTAAAGTACCGCGAATTACGCCCGTTCCTGAGAAGTTCCGTTAGTGCTGTGGAATCGTTCTAAAGTATTTGAAAGTTATCAGCAAATGAGAATTTGTTTATGCATAAGATTGGAATTGATACCGGCGGCACTTTTACAGATTTTGTACTGTACGGTGATGAAGGTATACAAATATATAAAATATCATCGACCCCTGACGATCCAGCACGAGCGATTTTAAAAGGTCTTCTACATTTTTTCCATAACAGACTGCCGGATGATCTCGAAATTTTTCATGGCAGCACCGTTGGGATCAATGCTTTTTTAGAGCGAAAAGGTGCAAGAACCGTACTTGTCACAACGTATGGATTCGAAGATGTTCTTTTCATCGGCCGGCAGAACCGCAATCGCTTGTATGATTTTAATGTTGAAAAACCAATAGAAATCATACCAAGGTCTATGGTTGTCGGCGTGAAGGAACGTATACGGTACGACGGTTCTGTGCAGATACCACTCGGCAATACAGTTGGCAAGCGACTGCGTGCGTTCTGCAGGCAAGTGAAAGCGCAATCCGTAGCGGTCTGTTTTCTTCACTCGTATGCCAACAGCAGCCATGAACGAGCAATAAAAAAGGAACTGGCCAGCCTTAATATTCCAATAATACTCTCATCTGAAATCCTTCCTGAATTCCGCGAATATGAACGGCTGACGACAACGCTTATCAATGCGTACCTTGCCCCTGTAATCTCGAGTTATATCATGAGACTCAAAAAAGAATTACAAAAAAGACCCCTGTTTATTCAACAGTCCAACGGGGGTGTGCTTCCCGCTGAAAATATCGGGGACCGTGCTGTAAACATGTTGTTATCAGGTCCGGCAGGAGGTGTACATGGGGCGATGCAGCTTGCAGAAGAAATTGACCAGAAAAAAATCATAACTTTTGATATGGGTGGGACATCCACAGATGTTTCCCTGTGTGATGGGTCCCCAACTCTAACCAGGGATTACAGAATTGATGAATACCCTGTCAGGATTCAGGTCTTTGATATTCATTCGGTTGGCGCAGGTGGTGGTTCACTTGCCAGAATAGATGCAGGTGGGCTTTTACAAGTTGGGCCACAGAGTGCCGGATCAGACCCAGGTCCGGTATGTTATGGGATGGGGAGGGAACTCACAGTAACCGATGCCAATCTATTTATCGGAAGATTATTACCGGATAAGTTTCTTGGTGGTGAAATGCCCCTTGAAACTAAACATGTTGAAAAATTGATGAATAATATGGCATTGCAATTGAAAATGGAGCCGGTTCCTGTAGCGTTAGGTATTATTAAGATAACAAATGCCAGCATGAGTAAAGCTATTCGAGCAGTATCTCTTGAGCGGGGGCATGATCCCAAGGATTTTTCTTTGTTTTCATTTGGTGGAGCATCGGGGCTTCACTGTTGTGAACTGGCAGAAGATCTTGGAATACCAAGGATCGTTGTTCCAGCCCGGGCTGGCATTTTGTCTGCACAGGGCATGGTGTTTGCCGATCTCAGCTTTGACAGGCTTCAGGCACTTTTCCTAAGGGGTCCTCAACTCACTATCAAGGCATTAGACCGTGCTTTCCTTATCCTTGAGAAGAATTGCAGGGAAGAAATTAATTCAATCACATACGGCAGAAATATTGGTGAAGAAGTAATTAAGAGGTATCTCAACCTGAGGTACAGCGGGCAATCATTCGAACTTTGTGTCGCTTATGACAAGGACTTTACAGAAAGCTTCCATGCTGCTCATGAAACAGCTTTTGGCTACAGACTTGATGACACACCCCTCGAGCTTATTTCGATCCAATGTACCTGCAATATTATAAGAGAAAAGGGATTACTTCCCTCAATAAGTATCTCGACAAAAGAAAAGCCAGTGGTAGAAATGGAAAGGGACATGTTTTTTGAAGAGGGATTGAGGCGAATTCCAGTCTATGAAAGAAAGAAGTTGAAATTCGGACATGAAATAACAGGCCCGGCTCTCATTGTGGACAATTATACAACGGTATTACTGACGGATGGATTTTTTCTGAGCGTTGACTCTTATCTGAATTTTATTCTTGAGCGAAAGGGTTAATAGATTCTGATGAAATATCAAGGTTGGGTTACAATCAAGCTTTTATGAAAATACTCGTTCTTGAACCATATTTCGGAGGCTCTCATAAGGCTTTCATTGAAGGTTTAATAAGACATCTACCTCATGAATTTGAACTTCTGACACTTCCAGCCCGTAAATGGAAGTGGAGAATGCGTATTTCTGCCCCATATTTTGCTGAAATATTGAATGGTTATCCAAACGATTGCAAGTTTGACTTGATTCTTTGTTCAACTTTTGTAGATGTTGCTGCTTTCCGTTCTCTGGCTCCAGAATGGGCACAAAAAGTTGCAATATATACTTATTTTCACGAAAACCAGTTTGTGTATCCAATGCAGGTGGATGATGAAAGGGATTTTCACTTCGCTTTAACGAATTATACTACTGCGCTCGCTTCAAACCAAATCGCGTTCAACTCACAATACAATCTTAATACATTTATGGAAGGGGTAAATGGTCTGTTAAAAAATGCCCCGGATATGAAACTGGGAAATCTAGTTGAATCGATATTGAAAAAATCAATTGTCCTCCACCCTGGTATTGATTTTACACAAATTGATAAACAGGCTCAAAAAACACATTTGCCAAATGAACATCGTGATATTCCTGTGATTGTGTGGAACCACAGGTGGGAGCATGATAAAAATCCAAAACTATTTTTTGAGACACTTCCTCCCAGGACACCTCTTCTGCAGACACTTTCTCCCAGGACATTTCCTCCCAGGACATTTCCTCCCAGGACACCTCATCCCAGG
>CALZHP010000034.1 GCA_945787325.1 uncultured Desulfobulbaceae bacterium | reverse complement strand
GAAATTTATGATCATTTGCGGCTTCTCTATGCCAGGGCCGGTAGGCCATACTGTCCGGACTGTGGTAGAGAAATCCGTCCACAGAGTATCGAGGACATGGTGAACTCACTACTTGACATGCCGGAGGGCACCAAAGTGATCCTTCTGGCACCTATCATTGATGGTAAAAAGGGTGAACACCGGGAGGTTTTCAACAACCTCAGAAAAGAAGGCTATGTTCGGGTAAGGGTAAACGGTAATATCCATTCTCTTGACGAAGAATTTGTGCTCCATAAAAACAAGCGCCATACTATCGAGGCCGTTGTCGATCGTCTGGTTTTAAAAAAATCCATAGCAAGAAGGCTTTCAGACTCTGTGGCTACTGCTGTGAAGCTAGCCAATGGCTTCCTGCTGGCTAACTTCCCGGCCGATAACAGCGAGGTCCTGTTCAGTGAGCGATCGGCATGTATAGAGTGTGGAAGAAGTTTGCCTGATCTGTCCACTCAGTTGTTTTCTTTCAATAATCCCAAGGGTGCCTGTCCGGAATGCAGCGGTCTCGGTGTTAAGCAGTTTTTTGATACAGACCTCGTTATTCCGGACCCTGATTTAAGCCTAAGGCAGGGGGCTGTTGCGCCCTGGGGAAACCGCTCCAATTATAGTTATTCTGGACAACTGCTTGCCGCCCTTGCTTCTCATTACAATTTTGATATCAATACGCCTTTTAAGAAACTTGCGCAGAAAATTCAGTCCGTTATTCTCAATGGTAGCGGTAGAGAAGAGATACTTTTTCATTATAAGCGCCATCAAAGGAGCTTGAAGTCGAAAACAACCTTTGAAGGTGTATTGCCGCAAATGACAAGACGCTATCAAGAAACAGCATCTGCGGCCGTACGTGAAGAGCTTCAGCAGTTTATGAACGAACAACCATGCCCATCTTGTAACGGAGCGCGTCTGAAGCGTGAGGCCTTAGCTGTTCGCGTTGGTAAATGGTCCATTTACCAACTAACATGTATGAGTATCAATAGGTTGATCAACGAGTTTCCAAATATCAAATTCAATCAAAGAGAACAGGTGATCGCCGAGCGTATTTTAAAAGAGATTTCAGACCGCCTTTCCTTTCTTGTTGATGTTGGGCTCGGCTATCTGTCGTTGGAGCGTCGTGCCGGTACGTTATCCGGTGGTGAGGCCCAGAGAATTCGGCTGGCTTCACAGATAGGGTCCAGGCTTGCCGGGGTACTCTACATTTTGGATGAACCGTCAATAGGCCTGCACCAGCGAGACAATGAACGTCTGATCAACACTCTTTCCAGTCTTCGTGATTTGGGCAATACTGTAATTGTAGTTGAACATGATTCAGATACAATCCTTTCTGCCGATCATGTTCTGGACATGGGCCCTGGCGCAGGTAATCACGGAGGTGAAATCGTCTATAGTGGTGATGTAAGAGGGCTTCTGGTTGATCCATATTCGCTCACTGGCGCTTATCTTTCGGGTCGTGCCTCGATTCCTATTCCTAAAAAACGCAGACCGGTTCGTTTACGGGACCAGTCGAAGATCATTGTTAACAGGGCAGACGTGAACAATCTAAAAAACGTAACTGCCAAGTTCCCGCTTGGGGTGATGACCTGTGTGACAGGTGTATCAGGTTCCGGAAAAAGCTCTCTGGTCGTCGAAACACTCTATAAGGGCGCCACAGCATATATTCATGGCAAATATGGCCGTAAGGAGGCTTTGGGCCCTTTTAAAAGCATTACAGGTATGGACCTGGTAGACAAAGTAATAGATATTGACCAAAGCCCCATAGGCCGCACACCTCGCTCTAACCCTGCCACGTATACTGGGGTTCTGACCCCTGTGCGAGAGCTGCTGTCACGCCTGCCGGAGTCCAGAGCCAGAGGATATAAGCCTGGGCGGTTCAGTTTTAATGTGAAAGGAGGGCGTTGTGAGGCCTGCGAAGGTGAAGGGGTCATAAAGATTGCCATGCATTTTCTGCCCGATATATATGTTACTTGCGATAATTGCCACGGTAAACGTTATAACCGGGAAACACTTGACATAAGGTATCGTGACAAGAATGTTGCCGACATACTTGCCATGACCGTACAGGAGGCCCTTGAATTTTTTGTTCACATTCCGCCTATCAAAAACCGTCTGCAAACCTTATTTGACGTTGGCTTGTCTTATCTATCCCTGGGGCAGTCTTCTGTTACGCTTTCCGGTGGTGAAGCGCAGAGAATAAAGCTTGCAAGAGAACTTTCTAAAAGAAGTACCGGCAAGACTTTATATATACTTGATGAGCCAACAACAGGCCTGCATCCCGCTGATATAAAGCACTTGCTCAATGTTCTCGGGCGATTGGTTGATAATGGCAACACCGTAGTCATTATCGAACACAATTTGGATGTTATCAAGACAGCTGACTATATAATCGATATGGGACCGGAAGGCGGTGATGATGGCGGTGAAATAGTTGCTATGGGGACGCCTGAAAAGGTTGCCAAAATAAAAGGCTCTTATACCGGTTTTTATTTAAAGCAATATCTGGAGCAGTCGTAATTATGGTAATGGATAAGGTTTCAATCGGTAAAATATATCAAAGGATAAGATGATATTTTATCCATAATAACAATATGTTGAAGAAAGAAGACGTAAAATAATACGTTTTTTTGCATGACTTGTGCCGTAATTTTTGCATTTCGAGATAGGTGGGTCCCTATTTCTCCTGCTTGAACATTATTAAGGTGAAGGCGTAATAAAGACCACGCTTCCATCTGTAAGAATAATACAAGTTTTCAAAAACAAAAGACTTTGAATTAGGGTGGTCGCAGTCGTATTCGAGCCACTAAAAAAGGACTTAGGTACCAGTCACTGGAAAAATTACAGGTGAGAGAAAGGTAGGACTTTATTGTGGGCCGCAGTGGGGATTTGTATGTTATTTCGCTGTTCTTCTTGGTTTTTATTGACAGTTCATCTGAATACCTATTATTAGACGATTAATTGAGAAGTCAGGTGCAGGTACAATTTAAGCCTGCTTTATTAGTGTTGGTTGGACAGCAATATTTTCTTAATTCATTCTTTTTCCAATATAAACGAAGATTTGTAATGCGTAATAAATTTACGGATAATAATGGTTTTACACTTATTGAAATTATCATTGTTATTGTAATATTGGGAATCCTTACAATAGTTTCTGTTCCGAGATTTCTAAACGTTTCTGATGAAAGTCATACTTCTGTTTCACAGGGTGTATATGGTTCTTTTAACAGTGCTGTAAATATTACGCGTTCAAAATGGCTTGCTGGTGGTGCAAGTGGTACTACCGTAGTCGTCGGACCGACAACGCTTAATGTGACCGGTAACGGTCTACCTGGCTCACCTTTTGACACGCCTTCCTGTATGACTTTATGGAACACGATACAGGAACCATCACCAGCGGTAAATCCCTGGCTCACAGTCCCATTAATACAAACAGCAGATGGGTGGGAAGCATTAGGTTTGAGTACCATATGTTTATATCTTTATAAACCTGATACTTCCCCATTCCGTGGGGTTATTTATTACGCGACTATACCGGGTCCCGGGGGACAAGTAGGAGAAATTGTATCTTTTCCTTAACATTAATATCATCCATCTCGGAAAAATCTCCTTTTAATACCGGACAACTCTCCTAAAAAAAAGATTCTTATACTGATTTTTTCTTGAAGCAGTCCTATATAAATAGCCAAGGTGTTTGCATTTCCAAGCATCATGTGCTAATGACTTTTTCACTTCTTGCCCCTTTTGTGTTAGTAATTGAGGTTACACCCTTAAATGACGACTAATAAAGGGGCATATTTCTTAATAAATCAAAAACTTTAATAATATAAGATTTAGAAATGCTGGTAAATAATAAGGACTAAATATGACAACTCAAAAAATAATTTACACTCAAATTGATGAAGCGCCTGCGCTGGCAACATATTCTTTACTTCCCATTCTTAAGGCATATACAAAGGGATCAGGAATAACCTTTGAGGAAAAGGATATTTCATTTTCTGGCAGGATTATCGCAAATTTTCCCGAAAATTTGTCTGAAGACCAGAGGGTTCCTGACTATCTTGCAGAATTAGGCAGGCTTTCACTGTTAAAGGAAACCAACATAATTAAGCTTCCTAATATCAGCGCGTCAGTTCCTCAGTTAAAGGATGCGGTTAAAGAGCTTCAGGAAAAAGGGTATGCCATTCCAGACTACCCTGAAGAGCCAAAAACAGACGCCGAAAAAGAACTTCATGAAAAGTTTGCCAAGGTCCTGGGAAGTGCTGTAAATCCAGTGCTTAGGGAAGGCAACTCGGACAGAAGGGCTGCTTCTTCAGTAAAAAGATTTGGGCAAAAAAATCCACACAGATTGATGAAAGAGTGGCCGGTAGATTCCAAATCCCGTGTAGCTCAAATGTCTGAAAGGGATTTCTACGGTAGTGAAAAATCCACCAATATTAAAAAAGCATGCGAAGCGAACATAGAATTTGTTTCAGTTGATAGAAATAGAACTGTTCTAAAAGAGAAGATAGCATTACTTGAAGGTGAAGTTTTAGATGCTTCAGTAATGAATGTTGGTGCTTTGCGTAAATTCTACGAAGATCAGATCAGGTCTGCGAAGAAAGATGGACTCTTGCTGTCACTGCACCTCAAAGCAACAATGATGAAGGTTTCTGATCCGATCATGTTTGGTCATTGTGTTTCTGTTTTCTACAAAGATGTTTTTGATAAGCATGCGGCTGTCATCAATGGTTTGGGTGTGAATGTCAACAATGGCCTTGGAGATCTGTATGCAAAGATACAGAATCTGCCGGAAGCCCAAAAGTTAGAAATAGAAGCAGACATTCAGGATGTTTATAAGACAAATTGCGAACTTGCCATGGTTGATTCCAGCAAAGGTATCACCAATCTGCATGTTCCCAATAATGTTATTGTAGATGCGTCCATGCCAGTATTTATACGTGACGGAGGCAGAATGTGGGGACCTGATGATAAACTGCATGATACCATAGCAATGGTACCGGACAGGTGCTATGCCACTATTTACCAGGAAGTTGTTGAAGATTGCAGGAAACATGGAGCTTTTGATCCGGCAACAATGGGAAGTGTATCAAATGTTGGCCTCATGGCTCAAAAGGCCGAGGAGTATGGCTCACATGATAAGACCTTCGAAGCGCCCGACAACGGGGAGATACGTGTAGTTGACGCTTCCGGGAATGCCCTGCTTTCTCAACCCGTAGAAAAAGGAGATATCTTTAGAAGCTGCCAGACAAAGGATGCTCCCATTCAGGATTGGGTCAAATTGGCTGTTAATCGTGCAAAAGCCACAGGAACACCAGCAGTTTTCTGGCTGGATGAAAACAGGGGACACGACGCTGAAATTATTAAAAAAGTTAACAAATACCTGCCGGATCACGATACGACCGGGCTGGATATCCGTATCATGCATCCTGTTGACGCCATGAGATTCTCTCTGAATAGAATCAGAAAAGGTGAAGATACTATTTCTGTAACAGGTAATGTTTTACGCGATTATCTCACTGATCTTTTCCCGATACTTGAACTGGGAACCAGCGCTAAAATGCTCTCTATCGTTCCGCTAATGAACGGCGGTGGATTGTTTGAGACTGGAGCAGGGGGGTCGGCACCCAAACACGTCCAGCAGTTTCTGAAAGAGGGGCATTTGCGCTGGGATTCCTTAGGAGAATTCTGTGCGCTGGTGCCATCATTCGAGCATATAAACAGTACTTTTAACAATGATAAAGCAGCGCTATATGCGGAAACGCTCGACCAGGCAATTGAAAAATTCCTGGAAAACGGGAAGTCGCCTTCCCGCAAGGTAAATGAGTTGGATACCCGGGGGAGCCATTTTTATCTTGCTCTTTACTGGGCACAAGCTTTGGCTGCACAGAGTAAGGATAACGTATTTCTGGAACGTTTTGCTACAGTTGCGAGAGAGCTAGAAGAAAACGAGATTAAGATTATTGAAGAGCTGAATGCAGCTCAGGGAATTCCTGTCGATATTGGTGGTTATTTCCGTCCTGATCGGGAAAAGGCAACTCAGGCCATGAGGCCAAGTGAGACTTTTAATGCCATTATAAACTCTCTGTAGATGTATAAGTTATTGAATGGGGTCATCTCCTTTGTCAGAAGAGTGTTCGCATAGATTGCTATAGCTCACAAGCTTCTTTCGCGGATATGGAGCCCCATTGAATAACTTACCGTGAATGGAATGTTTTTTGCCGTTTTGTTCGAGTACAACTTTTTACATGTCCAGATAAACTTACTTGGGATAATTACTAGATTTCCTGGTCTTTGCTTGAAATTACTTGTATCTGAATCGAAAACGTCAAGCTTCCATCAGGGAAGTAAATTTTAAAAATCTATGTGTAGTAGAGTTTAGGTTTATGAGCTATTTCTCTCTGCCAAAATCATCATCAAATCGAACGATATCATCTTCGCCAAGGTAGCTGCCATTCTGCACCTCGATGATTTCCAGCGGGATGGTTCCCGGATTTTCAAGGCGGTGCTTCTGGCCGGCAGAAATATAGGTGGATTCGTTTTCGTTTACCAGAAAAACTTCCTCATCGCAGGTAACTTTGGCAGTTCCCTTTACGACTATCCAGTGTTCAGATCTGTGGTAATGCATTTGAAGAGAAAGTTTGACACCAGGATTAACTGAGAGCCTCTTGATCTGGAAGCGCGGTTGTTCTTCGAGAACGGTATAACTTCCCCATGGCCTGTGCACCGTCCTGTGCAGGAGATGCTCATTTCGTTCGTCTTTTTTGAGGCGGCAGACAATCTTCTTCACATCCTGGGAACGAGATAATGGTGCAACAAGTACAGCATCTGCTGTTTCAACAACCATGGTGTCACGCAGGCCTACTGCGGCAACAAGCCCGTGTTCGGCCCGTATCAGGCTGCCTTTGACGTCTTCCAGCATAACATCGCCTTGAAGTACATTGCCCGCCTCGTCTTTTCTGGATACATCCCACATTGCTTTCCAGGAGCCGATATCATCCCAGCCGATATCAGCAGGGACAACAGCCACTTGATCAGATTTTTCCATTAGCGCATAATCGATGGAGTCATCCGGGCTTGCCGCCATATTGGTCTCATCGAGCCTGAAAAAGTGGACATCGTTGCTGCCGTTGCTGACGGATTTCTGCATTGCATCATAGATTTCCGGTGCATGTATTTGCATTTCTTCCAAAAAAGAGGCGACGCGGAAGGCAAACATGCCGCTGTTCCAGTAGTAATTGCCTTGGGATAGATAACTTTTTGCTGTTTCAAGGTCCGGCTTTTCAACAAAAGAGAGAACTTTGTGACTTTCTCCTGCCTGAATATATCCATATCCGGTTTCAGGTGAGTGTGGCTGGATCCCGAAAGTAACAAGATGCCCGGACTTGGCAAGCTCTACGGCCTGATTAACTGCTTCTTGAAATGCCTGTTGGTTCTGGATAAGATGGTCGGCCGGCAGTATTAACAGAATATCATCTTCACCCTGTTTGTTGAGATTAAAAAAGGCGGCAGCAGTAATGGCAGGTGCTGTGTTGCGGCCAACAGGTTCAAGGATGATGACAGGTGACTCGTTAGGAAACAACTCATTAAGCTGATTGTGGACAAGGAAACGGTGCTCTTCACCGATCACCACTATCGGGGTGCGAACATCGGGTATTTGCATTACCCTTCTGACGGTTGTTTGCAGAAGGGAGCAGTCATCGGTGAGGTTCAAAAGCTGCTTTGGGTAAAGCTCTCTGGATAAAGGCCAGAGTCGCGATCCTGTTCCACCTGCCAATATTACTGGTTGAATATGAGCCATATTTTTTACAATTTCCTTTTAATTAATTGAAGATATATAAAAAATGTGCAAAAAAGTGGGCTTTCCCCATTTAATGTTCGACTTAACTAAATGTAAGGCCCCGAGGCAGATCGTGAGAAGTTTTGACAAATTATATTTATAAATTCACCAATATCTTGCTAAGCTTTTAAATCAACAATAAAAAGATGGAAGAATCAAGTTACATTTTACTTCATGTTATCATAGGAGAATATACATGGAAGTTGAGAACAAGCTGATTCCCTCCATGAGAGAGGGAATAAATGTGGTAAAAATGATTTTTTTTAAAAAGTTTTCTGGCTTGTTAAGTGAGAAATATCCTGACCAGGAAAAAAAATATGTGAGCATGTTATCTGGTGCTGTTCTCAATGACCTTTTTGGAACACCAAATTTAGAGGAACCTTTTAAGAGCTTCAGCGAAAGAAATAAAAGGCGCATTGAAGAGGAGCTGGCGGGTATTGCCCATAATTTAGAATATATGTTGATACCTTTGACTGATGCCTTAAGAATGCAATTCCTTTGTGACAGCCAGGAAGGAAACGACGGTTCAATCATATTGTCACGAGCAGAAGATCTGGGCATACTCCTGAAAGATCGGGAGTTGCCCATGCCTCATCACTTTATGGAACTTGTTCGGCGGCTGGGGAGTTCCTACAACCTGATTGTGGCACCTGAACCTAATGGAGATGTGAGTAGAAATGTTAACTGAGTTTAACCAGCTCAATATCTCCTAATGCCCCCAAGTTTTCTCCGCAGATTATTACTACGCCAATAATTCCGGAAATGGTTTTAGCAACCTTCAGGGCAGAATCTATATCTCTCGCATTTTTTATTTCATTGCCAAGGCGGGTTGCTGCCGCGTCAGCAACTGGAGTTGATGCTGAAAGCACAGTTACGGAATCGGCCTTGCCGAAGCTCAAAGAATGTCCAACAGAGCCGGACGAGGTGCAGATACCCATGGGCATAGAACTTTGGGGAACTTTGATCCCTATATGCTGGCTTAGTTGAGACAGGCCGGCAAATATGGAAATGATACATTCCTCATTACGCTTTAAAAATATGTCACCGCCGTTTTCAATGATAATTTCATCAATGCCTTGAGTCAGTAAATCCCGTCCAACAAACTCCGCTACTGATCCTGCCACTGCTGCCATGGGACCAACTTCAGCCACCCGACCTGCCTTTAGCATTGCCTTTATGATTGGAGGTGCAAGGGGATCAATTGCCAGAGGGTTAAGAGAGGACAGGAATTCAGGGTGTAAGGCGATGTAATTTTCAAGCTGATTGCGATATTGGTAAACTAATTCTTTTGTTTCTGATCGGACATCATGAGTTGCAAAAATATGCAGGTCAGTTTCCTTTACACGGACAACAGAGGAAACTAATCCTGCCGGATCAACTATCTGACGGTATGAGCGTTTCCTGTATGATTCAGGGCTTTTTCTTCTTCTGCTTTTTTTGATATTATTGCGAGACATTTCTTTCTGTCTAAGTAGTATGTATTTATTGGTTTTAACCAAAAAAAATTTGCAAGTAATAAGTAAAGGTTTGTTCATAACAAAATTATGAAAAAACAACTAGCGCAAGAACAGGTTATTATATTCACCCGCTATCCTAAACCGGGCATGGCCAAAACACGTCTTATTCCATTATTGGGACCAGAAGGTGCTGCTGATCTGCAACGCAGAATGACAGAAAACTGTCTCACACGGGCTGAAAAAGGTTGCGCTAAGGCAATGTTTTCACTTGAAATATGGTATGATGGCGGATCCGAGGACTCGATGAGGAGTTGGCTTGGGTCAAAACACTCTTACCTGCTTCAAAAAAAAGGTGATATCGGAACGCGAATGCACCAAGCATTTGAATCTTCCTTTAATAAAGGCTTTCAACGGGTCGTGATAATTGGATCAGATTGCCCTGATATATCAGAAGACATCATAATAGAATCCCTGAAAAGACTCCGTGATAATGATCTCATCATTGGGCCGGCCACAGATGGCGGTTACTATCTTATTGGTCTCAGGAGTCCTTGTGCAAACCTCTTTGAAGGAATAGAGTGGGGCGCATCTTCCGTCCTTGCAGACACCTTGGCTCGAGCTTCGAGCTTGGGACTCAAATATTATTTACTGACAAAGCTGCAAGATGTAGATATACCAGCAGATCTTGATAATTTTCCGGATCTGGTACAATCATGAAATCATCATTATCTCAGAAAATTTCCATTATTATTCCGACTCTTAATGAAGAGGAAAATATCGCTAATACACTTGAGATAGTCTCGGGCACTCAAGATGTGGAAGTTATTGTGGCAGATTGCGGCAGCAGTGACGATACTATATCAATTTCTAGAAAGTATGGTGCCCGGGTGATAAGCTCCCCTGATGGGAGAGCACGACAAATGAACACTGGTGCATCTGAGGCAAATGGGGACATCCTTCTTTTTCTGCATGCCGACACCCTGTTGCCGTATAATTATACGCACCATATACGAAAGACGTTATGTGGATCCGGCACAGTCGCTGGCGCATTTTCACTGTCTATATCAGGACGGGGAATAGGTTTGCGGATGGTCGAACGTTTGGCAAACTTCCGTGCCCGAACGTTTCAAATGCCTTATGGTGACCAGGCTATTTTTTTGCATTCCGCGATGTTTCAGTCTCTGGGGGGGTATCCAGATCTCCCCATAATGGAAGATTTTGAACTGATTAGGCGCTTAAAAACAAAAGGTCGTATCGTCACCTTGCCGGATTATGTAACAACTTCGGCTAGAAGATGGAAGAAATACGGAGTTATTAGAACGACGGCTGTCAATCAGGCTATTGTTATGGCTTATCTTGCCGGAGTTAACCCACAGCGCCTTGCCCTTTGGTATGGGAGCAATAAAGGTGGCGACAGTTTATAAACGTATGCTTTCCTTTTTTGTTTCGGGCTGGTCAGGTTTTCTTTTGGCTGGAATGGAAGAATTTTTTTCTATTTCTGATTTTTTCTTGTCATCAAGAGGGGGTACGTATTTTACTGCAGGTTCTGTTGGTAAAAAACGGTTACGTAGGTTGTTGTCCTTCAAGATTTGCAATAGAACCTTGGAACTTTTAGAAAATAATGGGTAGCTGTATGATTTTGTAAGAACTGTATTGGAACCGGACATAATGCTGGTCAGTGCCATAAAGATAAGGGTGGAGACAAAAAATGCTTTTAATACTCCAATAAGGGCACCCATTACCTTGTCAAACCACTCAATTAAATCAATATCTACAACTTTTTTCAGAAGATACCCGAGCAGGATTGTAGCATAGTATATTGCTATAAATAGTATAATATAGGAAATAATAAAAGCCAGCTGTGGACTATCAATATAAGGAAGAATTAAATCTAAAAAGTTTTTTTCAAACTGTCCGGTTATGATAAATGCCGCAAACATTGCGATAATAAATGCAATTTGCCTGATGAATCCTACCAGGATTCCCCGGACCAGGAAAGCTATCAATACCAGAAGGACAAGGGCATCAAACATTGTAAAGTTGGACAACCAGTCCATTAGAGATGCGTTCATATCGTTTATCGGCTTTTCCGTATATTACAGTCAGTTAAAAGGGCAAATTGGTGTTCCAGCATATGAGCCCAGAGAGTAAATGCCAAAATCGACGAAAGTCGAAATAATAAAGAGAAGAAAAGAATAGCATTTATAACACTTGCAGAGCAGCTTTCCCCTGGGCGACAATTTTGTATCTGGAACAAAAAAATTTTTTTCAAGAAATAGCAAGTACTTTCTCTTTAATTGAAATCAAAATGCTGGGAAACATAGTGAAATGAATCCATTTCTGATAGAGGATTTTGCGACACCATCAACAATTGGCCAATGTCAGAACCATCTTAACCCTCACGGAACTTTTGCTATCTGCATGGTCAGTCTTGATTTACTTGGTAAAGATCTGGCAAGGCTTGGTGATGAAAAGCTTGCATCCATTTATCTTGTGCCAGAAGAAATGGGCAGATTTTCTTCCTTTACATATTCCAAACGTAGATATGAGTTTCTAGGCGGCCGTATAGCAGCAAAATCTGCTTTGGTCAAGTTATTAAACATACATTCCAATGGCACAGGCAGTTACAAGCTATGGCAAAACATGCACATATCATCTGATGAAAAAGGGAGGCCATATATTATGGTTCATGATGATGAAAAAAAGGCTATTTTAACTGATATTTCCATTTCCCATAGTGGTGATTTCGCTGTAGGTATGGCCCTGAAAACCGGTTGCTGCGGAATTGACATTCAACAGATAACTTCACGGGTCATGAAAGTAAAAAAGCGGTTTTCAATCGAAAGTGAAGAAATGTTGCTATCTGCAAGTATAAAAAAAGATTCATCAACAACTGAAGCCCCAAATACTTACATGACGATGTTATGGGCAGCAAAAGAGTCGCTGCGAAAGTCTTTGGGCAGAAATAGGGTGCCTGGTTTTATGGAACTCATATTAGTTGGTGTTGATATGATCTTACCCAAAAATGGTGATGAATTCTTTTATGTTTTTAATTTCCGGAGCAATGGGATGAAAAAACACATTAAAGTGATTATTTTGCCCCTTACAAAATACGTTTTAGCTTTCAATGAAACTAGTTGACGCATTAGCATAACACTGTTGTTGAAATCTTAAGAAGCATGCTAATTATATTTTGCAGGAATTAATTATGGAAATTGTCAAACATCTAGAAAAGGTCTCACTCTTTAAAGGAGTATCTGCAAGGCACCTGGAAAAATTAGCTATGATTCTCAAGGACCAGGAGTACGAGCGCGGGCATGTAATATTTTCAGACGGAGATGATGGTGTAGGTTTTTATGTTGTCATTAATGGCAGGGTAAAAATTTACAAGGTGTCCCCGGATGGTAAAGAACAGATCTTACATATATTTGGACCGGGAGAACCTTTTGCCGAAGTTGCTGTCTTTACTGGCGGCCGATATCCTGCGCATGCTGAAGCAATTGAGAAAAGCAGGGTGTTCTTTTTTCCCAAGGCTTCATTTGTTGAACTCATTGGAAAAGACCCTTCGCTGGCTATGAATATGATGGCCTCTCTTTCTTTGCGCCTGAAGAAATTTTCACATCTTGTTGAATCACTATCTCTTAAAGAGGTACCAGGACGTCTTGCAGTTCATCTTCTTTATCTAAGTAACCAGAAAGAAGAATCATTAGAGTTTCAACTCGATATTGCAAAAACACAGCTGGCAAGCCTTCTGGGGACTATTCCGGAGACCCTTTCACGAATACTGACCAAAATGAACAAAAAGGGTTTGATAGAAACAAAAGGGCCTTCAATAAAAATTCTAGATCGCCAGGGACTGGAAGATTTGGCAGCAGGTGAGACACGACTTTAGCAATAGTTCATTATATTTTTCGCGAGTGTTTTAAATGGGCAAGTGGTGCATGTAGCATTTAGAGGATCTTAGAATATCTCCTACAACGGGGATTAGAAAATACTGATTCCCCTGTTGTTCTTAAGGCCGTCCTTCTTGAGTATTTAATCAAATTAAGGGCCATTAATTTATTTTATCAAAATGACTCTAATAACTTATAGAAGGGGGCAAAATAAATAATATATGCCTGAACTGCCGGAAGTTGAAGTGATCTGTCGAGGGTTGCAGTCTCAAATTGAGGGGAGGCGAATAATAAAATTCTCTCATAGCCGTAAAAAACTACGCCGATCAGTACCTTTTCGAGAAATTAATTGTCATGTAAAAGGAAATGTTATCAAAGAGATTCGCCGGCGAGCTAAGTACCTGATAATGAGCATGGAAAAAGGTGCTTTTATGATAGTTCACCTGGGTATGACCGGCAGATTGTGTCTATGTGAAGCTGGAAAGCCCATGGCAAAACATGACCACCTATCCTGGGTATTTGATAATGGTATGGAGTTACGTTTTAATGACACGCGCAGATTTGGATTTGTTGAGATTGTCGTACCTGGTATTAAAAACATTGAAAGTGTTTTCAGTGATGTCGGTCCCGAACCTTTTTGGGAGAACTTTTCAGCCCGATATCTTTTCGACAAATCACATAATAAAATAAGGCCTGTGAAAAACTTTCTTTTGGATAGCAGAGTAGTAGCTGGTATCGGTAATATCTATGCCAGTGAAATTCTTTTTGATGCATCAATATCGCCATTAACACCGGTAAAATCAATTTCAAGAAAGCAATATGGAAAAATAGTATTATCGACCAGAAAAATCCTAACTAGAGCAATTGAGTGCGGTGGTACTACTATTGCTGACTATGTTAACAGCTGTGGACAAACAGGTTACTTCCAGGTCAAACTGAAAGTGTATGGAAGGGAAGGGCTGGCGTGTGTGAAATGTAATAATTCCATTGAAAGAATAGTTATGGCAGGTAGGTCTACGTTTTTTTGCAGCACTTGCCAGGGTTAATTTTTTTGTTACTTTTTGATTATTTCCGCATGATCTATTCTAATATTTTTCGTAAATTGTTATTGCTCAAAAACTCAAGATCGCCGGGCCTGTTTACGTTGTAGAAAGACAAAAGATCTGGATCAACTGAAAGAATATCCCTCTGAAGTATTTTCTGAACCCTTAGCGCATCAATAACCTGGCTGATTTTCCTGACATCTTTTTTCAAGTATTCATCAATTATTGGAAAAGCGGTTTTCAGGTATACCCCGCAAAGCGGCTCTGGCCCCTTTTCGAGAAAGGGAATTGTTGCATCATATTGTTCATTTTCTGACATGCTACAGAGGTATCGGATTAGCTTCTCGTTAACAAAAGGCATGTCGCACCCGGTAATAAAAGCTTTTGGAGTGTCAATATAATTCAAAGCGCTATGGATACCGCTGAGAGGTCCACGGGATGGGTAAATGTCTTTACTCATTGGCAGCTTTAAGAAATTATAAAGCTCAGGAGTATTTGTAACCAGCAGGCATGCAGAAAAGAGAGAAGATAATTTCTCAACAATGTGTTTTATGAGGGTCTTGCCATCTAGCATCGCTAAGGCCTTGTTTTTACCAAAACGGCTGCTTTGCCCACCGGCAAGAATGACGCCGGTAACATCTGCAATATAATTAACCCGTTTATCACTCATTTTCTTTCTTGGTTTCTCTGTAGTACTCTGCTCCCTTGACGTCTGTATTGTCTGGAAAAGATGTTGAGATCATGGAATGAATCAGTAGATCAATATGATTTTGCTGGGATGTTGATAAAGTTACTTTTTCCCCACGCACTAATACTGATACATTGGAATCAGGTAAGCTTTTTTCTGCAGAATTTTTGCGTTGAGTTATTTTGAGCTTATGAATCAGATAATCTGCCAGCGAAGAAATATCGTCCAGTGCAAAACCCGGCACATTTTTTTCAAGCGTGACATCACTCACAGTAGCGATAAGAGTATGGTCAGTATCCAGAGGAGTTGGGTGGAGTGAGCTTCTATAAATTTCAATTTTAGGCATGGAAGATTTTTTGTAACCTTCCATGATAACGAAATCCATATTGGAAAAATAGCGCCATAATAGCTCTTCAGGGGAAATGTCTCCATCCGTGCTGCTTATGATGCCGACATTTTCAGGTGATGAGAGCGCTACAGTATGGGCACCTGCTTTTTTGTGTCTCCAGGTGTCTTTTCCAGGAATGTCCATTTCAAATTCATGGACATGATGCTTGATGGTTCCCACCCGAAGCCCTTTGCTCTTAAGTTCCGGTATGAGTTTTTCAATGAGGGTGGTCTTGCCGCAATTTTTTTTGCCGATCACTGAGACCACGGGCGGCATGGAAGGCTCCTTTTAGAAAAAGTTAAGCCCAAAAAGCGGCAAATCTGATTACCGGTTTTAGGCTTATTGTCCAATATATATTTATACTGTGAGATCGTCCCTGACAACCTTTCGCGGACCACCATGACCGGCGGTAGTCCAGCTCCTTATGGGGGCGACTTTTGTGAGTTGTTCTTTTCGATCAACACGCTCTAAACGGTCGTGTATTAGCTGCCAAACGCAGGGAACATCGGCATGTATTTCGCACCTTCCATCCATAGAACCGCCACAAGGTCCATTCATCAGGCTTTTGGCGCAACGGGCAACAGGACAAAGCCCTCCAGTATAGTGAAGTATACAGTTCCCGCAACCGGCACATTGTTCTGACCAAACGCCCTGTTCGGCTGATCCTCCGAAAAAACTTGTATTCACTGCCGGGAAAACCATATCTGTTGGTCTCAAGTTGGCGATAAAATTGACACCAACGCCACATGCCATTGAAAGTACGGCATCATACTTTCCTTCCCATTGGTCAATGCTGTCAATGTATTCTTTGTCACACTGACGGGTAATTGTTCCTTCAATCACCTCAATCTCTTTGCCTTCCTTTTTAGATCCCAATCGAATAAGAGAGGCAAGGATCTCAACTTCACGTTCTCCTCCTGCGGAGCACACTGATACACAGCCGTGGCAACCAAGAACCAGAACTTTTTTGAAGTCCTGTAACATTTCCATAATTTCATCAACAGGTTTTCGTTCTGCGATAATCATTTTTCTTCTCCCTTGAAAGGACAGGGGCCCATAGCCGAAACCCTTTTATGCATTTCCACTGCAGCTGCAACAAACTCAGGGTGGAAGCCTCTTTCCAGATGGAACATTTCCGCCCGTTCGGGCTCAACAGAAAGTTCGCTGAGTGCCTTCTTGACAGCACCAACCCTTTTAGCTGCTCTTTGGCTGCCCATAAGATTGTGGCATTTGTCTTCGGGGCAGCCGACGACGTAAACAGCATCGGCGCCATCCTCAAATGCTTTGAGTAGAGTGCTGATTTGAAGCTTACCTGTACAAGGAATTCTGTTAAGAACAACACAGTCTGGAAAACCATCCTTTTTTAAACCTTCAGGTCCATCAGCACATGTCTGCTGTGAAGTGTAGTGACAGCAATATGCTCTTATGTCTGGTGTAAAATTGCTCATTTATATCTCCTATACCACCTTTAAGTTCCACAGGCGGCTATTAAACGCTCTTCCTCAGATTGATTAAGTCCAATCGTTTGTGCTGGACATTCAGCTACGCAAATTCCGCACGCTCGGCACTCTTCAACATCAATTTCAGCAACACTTTTTTCGTTGATCTTGGGAATTCTCCATGGACACACTCTGACACAGGTAAGGCAGGAAACGCAGTTTTCAGGATTAACCCATGCAGCTTCACCTTTGTCTAGCAGGTCTTGTTCGGAAATATAACCCTGCTCCAAAGCCATATGCCACATAGTGTTCATAATATCTGCGAACCTCACATCTTGTGGGCAGACAAAGACACAGCCCTGACACTGAGAACAATACCAGATGAGATCTGAATTAAGGAGTTCATCCTTGAGGCCCATCCGGGCCATGTGAATTATTTTGCGCGGATCAAAATCAGGAATTGCCTGACTGACTGGACAGGCACCGCTACAGGCTCCGCAGGAAAAACATCTATTAAGGAATTCACCGCCGGGAAGAGCGGTAACTTCAGCACTAAAGGCAGGATTAATTTTCTTTTTTTTGGTGGCCATAAAAACCCTCTTTTTCATATTGATTGTTCCATATCATAAAAATTATTAACTGGAATATAATATGGATTTATTCTTACTTGGCATTCTTCAAAAGAATTTAATATAGGGAGCAAACCATTAAAGTTTACTGTAAAAAAACTCACCAATACTATTACAACTTAATATGAATTGTCAATGGCAATAGCAAAGTATAAAACTTGAAAAATAAAAATTTTATTCTCCTTGCAGAACAAATGTTACAAGCAAATTACCAACACAGTGACTATGTTCTATGATTCTTTAATTTTAGTAAGAATTAAGTCGCCTATTGGTTGAAATATATCTTTTGCCTCTTCAATATTGTCATGCCTTTTTACTCTGCCAAAAACGGCTGTCTTACCGGTTTCAGCAATTGTTTTCATGTTGTCTGCAACAAGCATTTCATTTTCATTAGTAGTCGCATCAGAAAAGATAACGCCCAATATAGGTATCTTGCGGCTTCTAAGTGCTTCGAGGGTAAGAAAAGTGTGGTTTAAAGTACCAAGACCGCTTCTTGCAATTATTAGTGTTGGCAATTTAAGTTCACTAAGCAGATCAGCAATCAGATAGTCGCGGCGCAAAGGTACTAACAGGCCACCAGCACCCTCTATTATGACTATTTCGTATATTAAACCAAGCTCTTTTGTTTTTTCTTTTATTAGAGAAGGATCAATGGAGGCCCCTTCTTTCTCAGCTGCAAGATGGGGAGAAGCTGCAAGCTTGAATGTGTATGGAACCTGCAAATTAATTTGACTTTGCGACGCTTTCAAACCTGTTGCCTTTAGGCAGAATTGGTAATCAGCAGCAATATCTGTATCCCCTGTGCTCACCCATTTCTGATATCCTGCATTCAGTCCCTTTTTGAGCATATAATCAAGTAGAAGGGCAGAGATATATGTCTTACCGACGGAAGTGTCTGTTCCAGTAACAAAAAGCGTAGATTTTGGCAGTTTCATGTATTTTCCCAATAGTAAAAACGTATCCAGTAAAACAATAGGTCTGACAATTTTATTGCCTCATCTATAAATTTCATAGTAGCACTCATGATAATACAAAACGATCGTTTCCTTTAATGTGCTGATATTTAAGAAAAAAACATGATCGTTTGTTGTTGAAAAAAAAACGACATAATTTATTTGAGAATATTTACCGATATAATCATATTCAACTTGACAATTTAGTATATAATTTGTTTCAATTTCAACGTTTTGTGCTACTGTATTCAACGTTTGTAGCTTACAGTAGTACGGATTAATTATTTTATCTAAAACTTCTTTCAGTTCAGGGAGCCATTTTTTGACTGAAAATAAAGAGATTTCTTCTACGGAAAAGCTGTTAGACCTTATTCGGTCTGATAGCGAGGGAACTGCCTCACATCCTCCTTCCAATGATTCGCCCCAGCAGCCTTCAATAACTAAAACGAAAAGAGGCAGTTTCTCGCTATTTCCAACTTCCAGGGATAAAACTGTTGTTGGTGTTGATATTGGTGTTAATGGAATAAGGCTTGTTAAGACAAGACATATTTCTGATAAAAAGTGGAGCCTGTTAGACTATAAATATGTCCCATTTAAGGGAGATATTTCAAAAGATAATCCTAAATTTCAAGAATTTCTTAAGCGCACATTATCTAGTTTCTGCCAGCAGAGCGGAAAATTAGAAATCTGGACCAGTATAGCTTCAGCTCATGTTAATGTTCGCTATCTTCTCATCCCGAAAGTTTCCAAAAAGCAATTGACTAACACCATTTTCTGGACCTTTAAGCAAGAAGCGTCCCTGGCTGATGATGAAGCCTCATGCTTTGACTATGAAATATTTGGCGAAGTATCGGAGAAAGGGGTTAAAAAGACGGCAGTTGTAGCATTCAGTGCTCCGCAAAGTGAAATAAAAGCGATCAATAATCTTTACTCGAAATGTGGTTTTTCATTGTCAGGCATAACGGCTTCGCCCTTTGGTATACAGAACCTTTTTCAAACCGGGTGGATAAAAACTCCAGCCGAAAAGACAATATGTAATTTATATGTTGGAAGGGACTGGTCCCGTATTGATGTTTTTTCTGAAGGCCAACTAGTTTTAACGCGTGGCGTAAAAACAGGCATAAATAGTATGGCCGAAGAACTGATGGAGGGAATGAAAAAGGGAAGCTCGACTTCCCCGAAGTCAATTCATGAAGAGGAGGAAGTTGTTCTTAATCTTGGTGAAGAAGAGGTCGTTGATTTCAGTTTTCCAGAAGAAGAGACGGATACCATATCATTGTCTCTTGAAGGTGAATCTGGAAAGCTTGAAGAGAGCTCTTTAGAAGAAGATGATGATGTTAACATCGCAATCGATAAAGCTCGCAGCTTACTGCTTAGCCTTGGCTCAAATGAATCTCTGGACGAGCATCAAAAATATAAAGAAGACGAACTATTGTGGATGATTCAACCGGCAATAGAAAGGCTTATAAAGCAGGTTGAAAGAACCCTTGAACATTATTCCTCGACTTTTAGTGGAGAAAATATCGGGCGGGTATACATCTCCGGGAAAATAGAAGCTGTAAAAAGGCTTGTTGACCATATAGGCGAACAACTTCATCTACCGGTTGAAGTAGTTGACCCACTATCTTCTGAAGTAGCTTTGTTTAAAGGGACTTCTGCACCAAGGTCGATTTCAGAAAGAGTATCATACGCACTTGCTACAGGATTCTCATTATCAGATAATCTAAGAACACCAAATTTTCTCTATACACGTAAAGAAAAAGAGAAGAAGGATGTTATCTCCCGCATTGATAGGACTATTTTTGTAACTTTTATTCTGCTGTTGGCTGGTATTGCCGGTCTTTATTTTTGGCAGGGGCAAAAGGCGAGGGAAAAAGAAGCGCAAATTGATGATCTTAGCAAACAGTTAGCACTTTATTCTCCTGAACCAACCCAGGATGTAATTCGTCAAATGGCAGAAAGCGTTAAGCAAAAGCAGAAATCATTAAAAGAATATAGCAATAAGTATCGAGGGATGGCTGCCATAAGTGAATTAACAGCTTTAACCCCTGATAATATAAATATGATAAGCAGTACAGTTTACCTGGGACAAAATAAAACTGATAACAGCGAAACTGCTAAATCTGTGGTGCTTGATGGAATAATATCTGGTGAACGGCATATGCTTGAAGCAATAATGGCGGGATATCTTGTCAAACTTGCCAGTTCCCCTCTCTTTGATCAGCCAAATGTTCTTAAAAGTGATGTTGAGACATATGGCGACAATGAGGTGCTCCGGTTTACAATAAACCTTGGTATGCTCTAAAGATATATTAAGTGTAAACAAGGAATAATTATGGCAATGAAAGAAATACCAACGATTCCTAAACAGAGCCTTATGTATTTATTGGTCTGCAGCGTGGTTCTGTTGGCTTTTGTACTTCTGCTGATTATGCCATCCCAGAAGTCGTTGGTAAATCTTGATTTGGAAGTAAATAATCTGAAGGTAAAAATTGAAGAACAGAAAGTTCTTTTTCCTGCTTACCAGGATCTTCTGGCAAAACTTCAAAAAGATGAATCAAGGTTATTGCCTGATCCCAAACCTGAAGCATTGGACAGGTCTAGGATGAAAGAAGTTTCTTCAATCTTCAGGGATCTGGCCAGAAAGAAAAAGCTAGAATTAGATGCCATTCCTGATGTTAACACCATAAGTAAGGACTCTAACCTGTTACTGGTAAATGCAACCTTGCAAGGCAATATTTATGATTTTAGAAGATTTCTCATTGAATTGGGCAATATCCCATATTTGAGCCATATTGAAGAAATTCAGGTTCAAGCAAGCCCGTCTTTCAAGAAGATAAATTTAAAATTCTGGTTATTACTTAGCCAATAAAGGACAATTAACAAGCGATGTCTAAAAGGGAAAAAATAATTCTTATTGTTACGGCCGTGGCTGTTTTGATAGGAGGTTATACATACTTTTTTTCATCACCCTCAAAAGTAATTAGTCCGTTTACACAAAGGGTATCCATCGACGAGCTAAACTCGTTTGTTCTTGAAACGGCAACTGGTCTCATGGGTTTTGAACTGACGAAGGCAGAAGCACATTCAATTGCTCGTGCAGAGGCTTTATGGGCTAGAGATATCTTCCTGTCTGGTGAAAATCTTGAAGAAGAGGAGCTTCTGGGAGTCAGTTTTATATATTCCGGCTACCTTGAAAGCAAGGGCAGGAAAATGGCTGTTATTAATGGGCTGGAATATAATGAAGGTGATGAAATTGAACCTGGTGGATATATTGTCCGTTCGATTCATTCGAACAAAGTTGTAATCGAACTGAAAGGAAAAAAACAGAAAACGGTTGTTCCCTTGGTAGATCAGTAGGCGGAGAAATTTTATAACCAAAATAGTTAAAGACGAAAAGGCTTATACCTTAACAAAATTTAAAGGAATTGCAGTTACTGCAGGTAGTTTTCAGAGGATATGAAAATGACTTTTTTACAAGCTAGTAAAGCAGCTCTGCTCAGCATAGCAGTCATTTGGGGATTTATAATGATTCCTGGATGTTCTCAGACTGTTGAGGTGCGACAGGACCCATTTTTTGATGAATGGAAAGCAAAGGCGGAATCGTCCAGAGCACACTCACCTTCAGCCAAACCAAGAATTATTGACCTTCCTGAACGTCAGGAAAAGGTTGTATCAGCTGAAAAAATAAAAATAGAACCAGAGAAACCTCTTCCGAAAGATAAGGTTACAATGAACATGCGGAATACGGATGTAAATGTGGTACTCCGCGCCCTTGCACTTACAGCAGGGCAGAATATTATGATGAACGAAGGGGTTAGCGGTGTCACAAATATAAATGTGAAGGGTACACCATGGGATCAGGTTTTTAAGGGAATTCTGCGGACCAGGGGGCTCACTTACACGTGGGAGGGTGATATAATTCGAGTAATGACTCTCCAGGACATGCAGCACGACCGCAAGATTGAGGAAGTACTGCAACAACAAAAATCGCAGTCTTTGGAATTAAAAAAAGTTGAGCCCCTTTTAACACGGATAATCCGCATAGATTATGCCGATGCCACAAGTCTTGGAGCAAACCTTGAAAAAATGTTAACCAGTGAAGGTGAGAAAGACGCCAAGCGTGGCTCCGTGACGGTAGACGAGCATAATAATTCTCTTATTATCCAGGCAATAAGAGATGATATTGCGAGGATGATAACTCTGGTAGAAGAACTGGACAGGCCGACCAGCCAGATATTAATAGAAGCCAACATCGTAGAAACAACAAGGGATACGGCACGAGAACTGGGAGTTCAGTGGGGTGGCCTGTATCGCGGATCATCTGGTGGTGGTCACTGGATTACACCAGGTGCTAATTCCTCAGGTGTTTTAGGGGGGAGCCTTTCAACTCCTATTGAACCGACGTCGGGTTTTATTTCAAGTGCTCCGTCTGATGTTCTTTCCAACAGCGCGGGTTTGACGCTGGGCATTGTTGGTGAAAATATAGGAGATTACATTTTGAACGTTCAGCTTTCAGCTCTCCAGGAGGAAGGGAAGATTAACATCCTATCAAGCCCCTCCATTACAACACTTGATAACCAGATGGCTTTTACCGAAAATGGTGAAAAAATACCCTATGTTTCGACAGACATTGATGGCAACAGGCAAATTAATTTTGAAGATGCCGTGCTCAGATTGGAAATCAAGCCACATGTAATCGATGGCAAAAACCTGAAAATGGACATCAAAATAAAAAAGGATGAAGTGGATACTTCACGAAGTGTCGACGGCAATCCTTTTATAATTAAAAAACAGACAGAAACTGTATTGATTGTTCAGGATGGTGAGACAGTTGTAATATCAGGGCTTACCAAAAAGAAAAATACAGATGCTGAAAGCGGAGTACCAGATGTAAAGGACATACCAGTATTAGGTTACCTTTTTAAAGGGGAGAAGAAGACGGACCAGATGGAGGAGGTCCTTATCTTTCTGACACCCCATATTTTGAAAGAAAGAGCTAAGCAGGAATCTTGAAGTTTGAGAAACATATTTACACTTGTTTCCTGCAATTGTTCGATAACCAGCCTGTATTTTTGAACCGGTATTTGAGGCATGGACTATTTCAAAATCCTTGATTTCAACAAGGAACCCTTTTCGAATTCACCTGACCCTGATGTATTTTACCAGTCCAGGCAGCATCAGGGATGTTTGCAAAAACTGGAAATTTCAATTCGTCTACATCGGGGCCTGAATGTAATAATCGGTGATGTAGGAACAGGAAAAACTACGCTTTGCAGGCAACTTATAAGAAAATTTGCCGGAGACGACACTGCAGAGTCCCACCTTATTCTAGACCCACATTTCAGTGACGCATCTGAATTTCTTACAGCAGTTGCGAGAGTGCTGGGAGGCCATGACACAGGAGAAAAAAGCACTGACTGGCAACTGAAAGAGAATATTAAGAAGTATCTGTTTTCCAGGGGTGTTGATGAGGAGAAAAAGGTTCTTTTAATAATAGATGAGGGACAGAAATTACCGGATTTTTGCCTGGAGCTGCTGCGTGAATTTCTTAATTATGAAACTAATGACAAAAAACTGCTGCAGATTGTAATTTTTGCTCAGAAAGAGTTCGAAAAGAAAATATCACGGTATGAGAAGTTCAGAGACAGAATCAACTTATACCATCACTTGAATCCCTTAAGCTTTAGGGATGCCTGTTCATTAATAAATTTTAGACTCAATCAGGCATCAGAAAGCGGTACAAGTTCAGCAAAATTTAGTTTGCCGGCTTTTATTAGCATCTACTGGTTAACTAATGGCTATCCGCGGAAAATTATAAATTTATGTCACCAGATTATACTCTCCTTAATAATTAAAAACAATAATAGGGCAGGGTGGTATACCGCATATTTATGTGGCAAAAAAGCTTTTCCAGAATCATCTAAACGCCAGAAAAAAGTTGGTGTCGGCGCATTAACTGCCACAGTAATTATCCTGTTGTCGCTCAGCTTGTGGCCTGGAGGAAGGTTTTCACTTTTAAACCGGAACAATGATTCTCAAAGAGAACTGCAATTAAAAGAAGAACCTGTGATTGCAGATAAGAGTATGACGATTGAAACACCATCTCAGATAAGTATACAAAGTCAAGATTTCGCAGAATTGTCACAAAATGGCACCGCCGAGGCAGCACAGACCTATAAGAATGAATACGTTTTCAACAAAAATGACGAGCAAGTAAACCAAGAAGAGTCAATACTTGGAACAGTGACAATTCAAGAAAATGAAACACTTGGGGAATTGATTCGCAAAATCTATGGTCCTTATTCGTTTACACCCGAAAATATGGAATCTGTACTCAAAATCAACCCACAGATCAATAATCCGCATTGGATACAACCGGGTAAGGTTATCAATTTTCCAATACTTCAAGTTGATTTTGTTAAAGTTCCAGAGAACGTATTTCAAATTCAGGTTACCAGTAAAAAAACACTTGAAGAAACGTATCAATATATAAGAAAACACAGAAAAGATCTTCCACCTTTTCTTATTATAAAAAGTAAAAATATTGATGAACCCTATGGATTTAAGGTGGTGCTGGAGAAATATTTTTTCACTATACAGTCCGCAAAAACGAAGATTTTAGAGCTACCAGAAGGGATAAATACCGGTTCAGTCATTATTAATCGATCAGATAAAAGCTGATGCACATTATAGTTTAGCTTTAATAACGTATGTTAATACAATTATGGTACTAAAAAACAAAAAACGTTTGGGCGAGATGCTAGTAGAAGAAGGCCTGATGAGCAAAGAACAGCTTAAACAGGCATTAGCAGGGCAGCGTATTGCCAAGCTCAAGCTGGGTCAGTATTTGACCCGGAATGGCATTGTTAGCGAACGCGATATAATTGAACTGATTTCACGTCAGCTGCGTATTGTAAAATATTCACCTGATAAATACCCTGTTGAACCGGAAATGGCATCGATTATTCCTGCCGAAATAGCCCAGAAATATCAACTGGTTCCTTTAATAAAAAAAGGCTACCTCCTGACTATTGCAATGGTTGATCCCATGGACATTAAAGCCATGGACGCCATAGAGGTTTTAGCAAACGCAGAGGTAGAGCCTGTTATCTGTACTGAGCAGGAGATGAAAGCATTACAGGGTAATCTATACGGCACATATACGGATTTGGGTGGTGTCTTGCAAAGTGTCGGTGAAGTTGAGGTTTTTGAAGATGGAGAGGCAGAAAAAGACCAAGAAGCAAGTGAAGATATAAGTTCAAGTTCTTTAAAAGGCCTTGCAGAGGAAGCTCCGGTAATCAGGCTGGTAAATTCTATTCTTTCCCAGGCTGTTCGTGAAGGTGCAAGCGATCTTCACTTTACTCCAGAAAAAAACTATGCCCAGCTGCAGTTTCGTGTTGACGGCAAACTGCACGATGTTCCATCGCCACCAAAATCAATGTTTCTTCCCATAGTCTCAAGAATCAAGATTTTGGCAAATCTTGATATTGCTACCTCTAGAATTCCTCAGGATGGTAGATTTACTGTGAAAATGGAGGACAAAGAGGTCAATATCAGGGTTTCGACCATGCCCACAATTTATGGTGAGAACCTTGTTCTTAGGCTGCTTGACATGAGTGGAGGAATCTATTCGCTTGATCTGCTTGGTATGTCTGAAGTGGACATGGAAAAAATCCGTTCCATGATCTATAAGCCGTATGGCATGATTTTAAGCACAGGGCCAACAGGAAGTGGTAAGAGTTCGAGCCTATACTCGATTTTAAAAGAAATATACCGTCCGGAAATAAATATTATTACACTGGAAGACCCTGTAGAATACCGTATGGAAAGAATTCGCCAGGTTCAATTGAACCGGAAGGCTGGTATGACTTTCGCCAGCGGACTGCGGGCAATACTCAGGCAGGACCCTGATGTCATCATGGTGGGAGAGATCCGTGACACGGAAACAGCAACTATTGCGGTGCAGGCAGCTATGACAGGCCATCTTGTACTGAGTACTGTCCATACAAATGATGCCGCATCAGCGATAACCCGTTTTATTGATATGGGAATCGAACCGTTTCTGGTGTCATCGGTCATGCTTTGCGCTTTTGGACAGCGTTTGGTAAGGAGGGTTTGTTCGCATTGTCAGGAACCGTATGAACCGACTGAAAAAGAACTTGAATATTGGGGAATTGAGAAAACTGAAAATGCAAATTTCATGAAAGGCAAGGGCTGTTTTCACTGTAAAGATACGGGATATAAAGGAAGAACGGGTGTTTATGAAACCCTGGTTATAGATGAAATGGTCCAGGAAATGACATTGCAGAGAAAATCAGCACAAGAAATATCCAGAGCAGCAGTTGCTGCCGGAAAGCTTGTAACATTGAAAGAAGATGCCCGAGAAAAGATTATTAAAGGCATCACAACCTTAGAGGAAGCGGCTTCGGCTGTTATGACCTAACCAAAGTATTAATATGCCGAAATACTCATACCAAGCAATAAACGAGAACGGTAACACTATTACCGGTTCTGTCGAAAGCGATTCCATTGAGATGGCAAAAAGCATTATTGCCAGCAAGGGTTATATACCTTCCAAAGTTGTAGAGGAGGGAGAGGGAGCGCTCAACTTCGATCTTGATACAATCAAAGAAAAATTTTCAAGAGTAACACCCCCGGAATTAATACTTTTTACCAAGCAGTTTCGGACAATGCTGAAAGCCGGAATTTCAATTCTTAACATTCTGCAGACCCTGGAAAACCAGTCCGAGAATCTTAAGGTAAAAAAAATTGCAGCAACAATGGCAGCCGACATACGGGAAGGATCTACGCTATATGACGCCTTCAGAAAACATCCGGATGTTTTTTCTCCTCTATACTGCGGTCTTATGCGCGCAGGAGAGGGCAGCGGTGCGCTCCCCGAAATACTAGACCGCCTGACATATATCATTGAGCATGAGCACAAGGTAAAAACAGAGATTAAAGCCGCTCTCCAGTACCCTATTATTGTTGTTGCTTTTCTGGGGGTTGCTTTTTTTGTTCTCCTTACTTTTGTTATTCCAAAATTTGCCAGGATATTTGTACAGGCAGGTATTGCGCTTCCTCTTCCAACAAAGATTTGCATGGTAATGTATGATTATCTAGCCAACTACTGGTATTTAATGCTTGCTGCTGTTATTGGAACAGTTGTGGGTTTAGCCCAGCTCTTCAAGACCGAAAAGGGTAAATTTATACGAGATTCTTTTTTGCTAAAGTTGCCAATCCTGGGTATTCTTTTTGTGAAAGCGACAATGTCACGTTTTGCCAGTATTTTCGCAATCCTTCAAGCCAGTGGGGTAAGTGTTCTGGAGTCTATGAATATTCTCACGGGAATTATTGGTAATGCTGCGATTGCCCGTGAATTCAAATTTATAAAGGAAAGACTTGAGGGGGGGCGTGGTATTGCCGGACCATTAGAAGATGCACAGTTTTTTCCTCCCATGGTTATCAATATGGTTGCCATAGGTGAGGAATCCGGTCGCCTGGATGAAATGCTTCAAGAGATATCCCAGCACTATGATTATGAAGTGGAGTATGCCACAAAAAGTCTGTCTGATGCAATCGGCCCTTTGCTAACAGTTGGTTTAGCTGCTGTCGTGGGCTTTTTCGCCCTTGCTATTTTTCTGCCCATGTGGGACCTGACGAAGATGGTGCAATGATGATCACAATAAAGTCTGACAAAAAAGAAGCAAAAAAATAAAAAGCTTGTATATTAATGAGTTAAAAGGTGACAAAATATAATTATTAACCTAATTGAAAAAAATCTAGACAAAGTGATTGCATAGGAAGTAAAAAAGGATTTCATCATAGTTTTAACAGGAGGGTTAAAAGGATGGAGGGACGCAAAAATATTTTGCAAAAGCAGGAAGGTTTTACTCTTATTGAAATTATCGCTGTTCTAGTTATCCTGGGAATACTTGCTGCTGTGGCAATTCCTAAATTTTTTGACATGCAGGAGTCATCTGAAAAGAAATCGTTGAATGTCGCCCTTAACGACATGAAATCAAGGGCAGTCACGGTTTTCTCTAAATCCATGCTGGAGAATAACGGTGTGGCTCTTGTCGCAGATCTTAATGACTTTGACGACCTGGGTCTCGTAGGTGTACCTGACGTTCAGGCCGCTTATACTGATTTTGCCGGGACATGGACTGGTGCAGGAGCTACCGCAATTACTTATAGTTTACAAAACGGCAGCTCTACAGCCAGGTTTGTATTGACAGTTGGAGCAGCAACAACCGCACCTGCCGTCAATCTGGTTTTTCAGTAACATAGTAAGGTTTATTTGAAGTCTTTATATAAGAATGGGGGAACAATTACGTTTCCCCATTCTTATATAAAACATATTTTCTTTTATAAAGTTAGATGGTTACGCTAGCAAATATGCTCTATCAGAACATGTGTATGCGGGAAGTGAAAGAAAGACATTGGTGTTGTTCAAATGTTATGGTCGGTATCAAGAACAACATGGGTTTTACCTTAGTTGAGATTATTGCAGTACTTGTAATTTTGGGAATTTTAGCTGCGGTTGCTATCCCAAAATTTTTTGATATGCAGGAAGCTACCGAGAAAAAATCACT
>CALZHP010000033.1 GCA_945787325.1 uncultured Desulfobulbaceae bacterium | reverse complement strand
CTTTTTTTCTCTGATTTACTTACTGTTTCCATAATTATTTATTGGCCACTGCCTGATTACAACCGACATGTTTATGATTTCATATATAACTGTCTTTTATAAAATACATCTTAATCTTGGGCTACATTTATTGCCGAATTAAAGCGAAAAATCTTCCTGTTTTCTGGCAAACATGATAAATGCATAGCTTAATAATTCTCATCTCTGATAACTTGATGCACACATGATAATTAACTGTAAACTAATAACAAACAGCCGGGAGCTGCTTCATGAAAACTCAATCCTTTTCAATAAATCAACCCACTAATATCCATTTTGGTGTCAATTCCATAAATAACCTTGGTGATATTGTTCATCAGGCCGGCGGCACTAAAGCTCTACTCGTAGTTGATCCCGGTCTTAAAAATGCCGGTATGATCGAAAAAATAACCGCGCCATTACAAGCAGCATCTATCCCTTTTGATATCTATGATAAAGTTGATCCGGAGCCAGGTCTTAAATTGGCTGATGCAGGAACAAAGCTTGCCAACAAGAAAGGTGCCGACTGCGTTATAGGTGTTGGTGGTGGATCCGCGCTCGACATTGCCAAGGCAATAAGCATACTTATAACTAACGGTGGCAAGGCTGAAGACTATCTCGGTTTGGGTAAAATAAAAAAACAGGGTGTGCCGAAAATAATGGTCCCTACAACGGCTGGTACAGGAGCTGAAGTAACTTTTACCGCCGTCTTTATTAATGAGAAGACCCAGTCTAAAGGCGGTATGAACGGCGATCCGCTCTACCCGGATGCAGCCGTACTTGACCCGGCACTTACCGTGTCATTGCCTCCATCAGTTACAGCAGCAACAGGTATTGATGCCTTTACTCATGCCCTTGAAGCTTATGTGTCTACACAGTCTCATACGATATCAGATATGTACGCATTAGAAGCAATAGATCTTATCAGTCAGAATCTGCCGAAAGCATATGCAAACGGTGATGATCTTTATGCCCGTTCCGCAATGCTTATGGGAAGTTTGCTTGGCGGCAAAGCCTTGGCAACGGCTGGTGTCGGACTTGTTCATGCAATGGCGTATCCTTTGGGAGGAATGTTCAGTACACCCCATGGACTTGCCAATGCAGTCCTGCTTCCTTATGTGGTAGAGTATAACATTATTGGGAACCCGGAAAAATACGCTATTGTTGCTGAAGTAATGGGTTATGATACTGAAGGAATGAGTGCCCGTGAAGCCGCATTAATGGCTGTTGAGGCTATTCACCTGTTGAATGCAGATGTCGGAATACCACACACTCTGACCGAGCTTGGAATTTCGGATAAAAATATTGCTGAAATGTCAAAAATAGCCCTAACTGTAACAAGGCCTGTTGAAAATAATCCCAGAAAACCAACTCTGGAAGAAGTAATTTCTGTCTACAAGCAGGCTTTCAGGGGAATCGATTAATAACTATACTACTTATTCACTTTCTAACATTCTGGAAACTTTATCCAAGATGCGGTCCGCAGTCTCCTCCTTGGATAATAGAGGTAGCTTTTCAACTTCATCCGCCCGGTCGAGCAGGATAACACGGTTGGTTTCAACTTCAAATCCGGCATTGGGTGCGGAAATATCATTTATGGCAATAAGGTCAAGATTTTTCTCTTTAAGCTTTTTTCGTCCCTCATCAAGTAATCCCTGACTTTCGGCTGCAAAACCCACCAGAATTGGACGATCGCCCTTCTTCTTTCTTTTGCCCAACTCCAGTAAAATATCTTTATTGAGCTTTAGTTTTATCGTTAAATTGACCCCGGATTTTTTTATTTTTTGACCGGAAACTTCGGAGGGTCTGTAATCCGATACTGCTGCAGACTTTATTATTACCGAAGTGCTGTCATAACGATCCATGACTTCTTTGTACATTTCCGACGCGGTATTCACCCGCACGACATCAACATCGTGCGGGTCGGACAGGCTGGTTGGTCCTGTGACCAATGTAACCCGCGCACCACGGCGGCTGGCGACACGAGCCAGGTCAAAACCCATTCTGCCTGATGAACGGCTACTTAAATGACGAACCGGATCAAAGGGCTCACGAGTTGGTCCGGCGGTAACAAGAATAGTTTGCTCACTTAGGTCCTGTGGAGAAAGTGCGGCAAGCATTGCCTCCCTGGCAATATTCCAATCAGGTAGACGCCCGGGCCCTTCATCGCCGCATGCCAGGGATCCTGATTCCGGCTCCACAACAACATAACCATAACCTTTTATCTTTTCCAAGTTAGCTACTGTTGCCTGATGACTATACATCCCGCTATTCATAGCTGGGCATACAAGTACTTTTGCTCTGGTTGCCAAAGTAACCGTTGAAAGCAGGTCATCTGCCAAACCTGAAGCCAGCCGTGAAATAGTAGTGGCTGTTGCTGGAGCAATTAATATCAGATCGTGTTCCTGTGCTAAAGATATGTGAGGAATTTCTTCTGCAGCAAGGGGGTCAAACATGTCTGTATAGACCCGGTTACCTGAAAGTGCCGCAAAGGTAAGCGGAGTAACAAAGCGAGAACCTGACTTGGTCATCACCACGGTAACGTCAGCGCCTTCCTTACGCAGTTCACTTACCCACCCTGCAACCTTGAATGCTGCAATGCTGCCGCAAACACCAACCAATATTTTTTTATCAGAAAGTCCTGTAGTCATATAGTTTTACAAATACATCAAGTTAACGAAGGGTCTCTGATGAAAAAGGACTCATCCCCTTCCGGGCCGTTATATCATCTGTTATGTATATGTATACGTCTGTTTTCCTCATCAAATCCGACTCAGTAATTATAATCATGGAGTTTTTTTCAGGTTTAGTAAACGCGAGGAGAATATTTTTATATTTTGCCGATCCAACCAGTTTCCAATTATTTTTTGACATGGAATTTACAAAAAAATCTGTAAGTGAATTTACTTCAACACGACCGGTGAACTTAAGTACGCCGCCGGCAAATGATTCTGTTTTTATTGACATGCTTCCCGACCTGTCCCATTGCAGCTCACTGGGAACCAGTATGTCTCTAAAATCGTTTGTAAAATAAGGCAGGCTTTCAGGAGTTAAATTCTCTGTTCCCTCTTCACCACTTGACCACAGATCTTTTTTTGCACACCCGCTCAGAATCAGCAGGGCAAGTGCAAGGCATAAATAAGAAAGGAGTTGGCGGTTAATTAATCTGTTAAAAGTCATAAGAGCTACCTCCCATTGCAATCAATTTACTGTACATTTGTATAAACAGTTTCTAGATTTGCCCAACAATTTGGCACAAAAACATTTTGATAATATGTCTCAAACTAAAAAAATATATAAAAGAAACGTAATTAACCAAACTATCCTGTCAGAATTCCTTTAAAATAAATTCGTTCAATTCCTTACGTTTAGATTTCTGATCCCGATGCTGAGGATAACCTATCGCCAATACTGCCATCAGGTCAAAATTTTCATCAATTTCCAGCAGCCTGTTTACCTCGGTTTTATTTTTTAATATCTGACCCAACCAGACAGCACCAAGGCCAAGAGCTTCTGTGGCAAGAAGCATATTCTGAATACATGCACCTGCAGACTGGTGGTCTTTAACAGTATCGTACATTGCTTTTTCATCAATATAAACTGCAATAAGCGCCCTGGCAGCCTTAACTATATGACTGTAATGCGTAAAGTGTGCAAGCTGCTCACGTATATTTGAATCCCGAATTACAACAAAACGCCACGGTTGGTTGTTTAAACCTGATGGCGCCCATATCCCAGCCTTCACAATTTCATGCAGTTGTTCTGGCATTATTTCTTTATCAGTAAATTCTCGAATACTGCGCCGACTGTAGATTGCATCAAGGATTTCAGAATTCATTGTTTAGTAACTATAATTTTCTGATTTTAAATTGATTGTCTCAAAGATATCACCTTATCTTAAGAAACGATATTCAGGCTACATAACCTTTGATTATCATTTCAAGATAGTCTGTACTTGGAGAATTTGTCAAATAATTTACATATGTTCCATTGTACATTGCACAGACAAATAGAATTTGTTAGAAGGTGCTCGGAGGTTTTACCTGTGGCTAAGAAAATAAATATACCCCTTCCTTCGTTACCAGGCAGTTGTAAAATCATTGACACGCATTGCCATCTCGATATGACAGCATATGATTCAGACCTGGTAAATGTTATAAATAATGCTGCTCTTAATGGCGTTTCCCACATCATAAGCATTGGTATAGATCTTAAAAGTTCTGAAAAAGCCATACAAATTTCTGAAAGTTTTAAAGGTGTAAGTACTGCAGTGGGATTTCATCCACACAACTGTAAAGATCTGGACGAAATTTCATACGAGAAGCTTGAGTTGCTGGCAGATCATCCAAAGGTAGTAGCTTATGGTGAAATAGGTCTTGATTATGTAAAGCTATACTCACCTGTTCATCTTCAAAAATTACATTTCAGGCGACAGGTAAAGCTTGCAAAGGCAAGCAAACTTCCTATGATACTGCATGATCGTGAGGCTCATGAAGATATGATTGAAATATTGCGGGACGAAGCACCATTTCGATCTGGTGGTGTTATGCATTGTTTTTCAGGCAACATGAAACTTGCCGAAAAAGTTCTTGAACTCGGGTTTCATATATCAATACCAGGAATTGTCACATACAATAAAGCTGATGATATGCGGGAGGTGGCAAAACTCATTCCGTTATCTTCTCTTTTGCTTGAGACAGACGGCCCGTACCTGGCGCCTGTGCCCAAAAGAGGAAAAAGAAACGAACCCTCATACGTGCTACATACGGCCAAGAAAATTGCGGAATTAAGAAACATGTCTTTGGAGGATCTGGCAGCAAAGACGACACAAAACGCCACTACTCTTTTCAAGCTCAAATAATATATGGGAATCTGAAATGGATTCTATCAAACAGAACCTGGAAAACATAAATAAAAGAATAAAGGCTTCGGCACTTCGTGTGAACAGGGACCCTGATACAATTAAGCTTGTAGCTGTATCAAAGCGGAAGACTCTGGATGAAATCCTGGCAGCTGCAGATTGCGGGCAAATGCATTTCGGTGAAAATTATGTGCAGGAAGCTCAAGAGAAAGTTGCGCAAGCTGGAAACAGGAAAAAAATATGCTGGCATTACATTGGCCATCTGCAAACCAATAAAGCAAAAAAAGCAGCGGAACTTTTTGATGTTATTGAAACGATTGACCGTTTCAAGCTTGCTAAATCACTGGATACACATCTAGCGGCAATGAATAAGAATCTTTCCGTATTAATACAGGTAAATATTGGCAGGGAAAGTCAGAAATCCGGTGTTCTTCCAGAATACTCCGCAGAGCTTGTAGAACAGGTTTCATCCTGCAGACATTTAACAGTTAAAGGCCTCATGACCATTACACCTTATTCTGGTGACCCGGAAGCATCACGCCCCTATTTTAGAAAATTGAAAACACTAGCTGATGAAATGACATCGCATGGTTTATTTTCTGAAGTTAAGGAAATCGAATTATCAATGGGTATGACAAGTGATTTTGACGTTGCAATTGAAGAGGGTGCTACTATCATCAGGGTAGGAACTGCTATTTTTGGTGCTCGTGATTAAAATAAAGACATTTAAGTATCTATATTAAGGATCTATTTAGAATGTAATCTCATATTATCTAATTTCAATTTAAAGATAATTTACGAAAAGAAGTAATTATTATTGCAAGTTTCATTAATTGTTTTTTTATTATTGGCGCATTTTGCTGCTTAATAAAGGTTTTTACATCGTTTTTTCATTTGGCCTCAACATATGTTTTTATCCAATACCTCCACAGGAGAAAAGATAGATGAAAATCACTATGATCGGCACCGGTTATGTAGGACTAGTAACGGGAGCATGTTTTTCCGAGTTTGGGCATAATGTTATTTGCGTTGATAAGATTGCCGAAAAAATCAAGAATTTAACTGATGGCATTGTACCTATATATGAACCAGGTCTTGAAAACATTGTTAGTAAAAACGTTCTTGAAAAGAGATTGAAATTCACCACAGAATTATCCGAAGCTGTTGCCTCAGCAGATGCTGTCTTCATTGCTGTTGGCACCCCATCAAGCCGCCGGGGTGACGGTTATGCCGATCTTACCTATATATATGAGGCCGTCAGGGAGTTTGCACAATATTTAGAAGGATATACTGTAATAGTGACAAAAAGTACTGTCCCTGTTGGTACGGCAAGGCAGGTTGCCCGTCTGGTAAAAGAGGTTAATCCTGATGCTGACTTTGATGTTGCTTCAAACCCTGAATTTCTTCGTGAGGGAGCCGCAATTAACGATTTTATGCGTCCTGACAGGGTAGTTATTGGAGTTGAGTCCGACAAAGCAGCACAAATCCTGAAAAAGATATATAATCCGCTCTATCTCATTGAAACACCAATTGTCAAAACAGGTATTGAAACTGCAGAATTAATTAAATATGCGTCAAATGCATTTCTGGCTGTTAAAATCAGCTTTATTAATGAGATGGCAGCTATATGTGAGGCAGTCGGTGCAGACGCCATCGCACTTGCTAAAGCAATAGGTCTAGACAAGCGCATAGGCGGCAAATTTCTTCATCCCGGTCCCGGATATGGCGGTTCATGTTTCCCAAAAGATACATTGGCGTTGATGCGTATATTCCAGGAACACGGACATAGTGCTCGAATCGTTGAAGCTGCGGTTGAAGTTAATGCAGCTCAAAAAGCCAAGATGGTGAAAAAAATCAGGGATGCCATTGGTGGAAATGAAGCAGGCAAGACAATCGCCGTACTTGGGCTTACCTTCAAACCTGAAACCGATGATATGCGTGACGCTCCATCCACTACAATTTTACCTGCTCTTCTAGAAAAAGGCGCACGCATAAAGGCACATGACCCTCAGGGAGTAAAAGAAGCAGCAAAATATTTACCCTCAGAGATCACATACGTTGAGGATCCATATATTGCTTGTGAAAATGCAGATGCTGTTGTTCTTTTGACTGAGTGGAACCAGTACAGAGCACTTGATCTGCAGAAAATCAAATCAACAATGATCTCTCCAATTTTCGTGGATCTCAGAAATGTTTACCATCCAAAACAGATGAAAGAAATTGGATTCACATATGTCGGGGTAGGTAGATCCTGATGAAAATTAATAAAAAAGCTTCGCAAGACTGCAGAAAGTCAAGCGAAGCTTTTCTATTAATGTATTTAAAAGGGACTTCTTAACTCTGTATAGCTGAAGCCCTTTTAGCTGCTTTAAGAGGATTGACTCTAATTTTGACAGCGGTAATCTCTGGCTTTTTATGGGTGGCAAAATTACATATGCCTAGTTTCCATTTTGCACCCGGATTAACATAAGATTTGCAGTATTTTGAAGACTTCACTTCAATGATCCTTTCACAACCGTTACAGTCATCAATAATTGTTTTGAACTCACCGCTTGTATACATTTTGGCGTTAACATCTTTGTTTTGTTTTGCAGAAACTTTTTGCATGACACTATCTCCCAGGCTGAATTTGCCTAAAAATATTAAGTTTTTTCATGCAGGAAAAATAATGAGCGAATTACTATTCAAAAAACACTTAACTTCTCCGGCAGATAAAACGATGTTATTTACATGATAACAACATAATTGTCAACAGAACTTCAAACAATTGAGAAGATGACAATAGAACTATTGTTTTATGCAACTTATTGATATAGAATCAAAATGTTGTTTTTGTTGAACAGTCCTAATTAATAAGGGAGCTACTTATGCCTGTTTATGTCTGGAAAGGGAAAAATTCCTATGGTGACAAACGTAAGGGGAAACTTGAAGCACCAAATAAGGAAGCTGCTGTTGCCCACCTGAAAAAAATCAGGATAACTGCGTCGTCTGTAAAAGAGAAACCAAAGGATATTTTTGAAAATATCCCTATGTTCCAACCTAAAGTTACAGGCAAGGATGTGGTTATTTTCACCAGGCAGCTGTCAACAATGATTGATGCAGGCCTGCCCCTGGTACAGGCCCTTGAGATCCTGGGAAATCAGCAGGAAAACGAAACCTTCAAAAGAGTACTTACGCAAATCCGTATAGACGTTGAAGGCGGTACAACCTTTGCCGACGCTATGAAGAAGCACCCTGAGATATTCGATAATCTTTATGCTAATATGGTAGATGCCGGGGAAATTGGTGGTATTCTTGATACTATTCTCAGCAGGTTGGCCGTCTTCATGGAAAAAAGCATGACTTTGAAGAAGAGAATTAAAGGGGCCATGACCTACCCTATTATTTGTCTATGTATCTCAATTGTAATTCTTGGCATCATTCTGGTCTTTGTTGTTCCTGTATTTGAAAAAATGTTTTCCGATTTCGGAGCCGCTCTCCCTACATTGACACAGGTTGTTGTCAATATGAGTAATTATGTACAATCCAATATTCATTACATGATTGGTCTATTAGTCATCGCTATATTTGGCGTAAAAAAATATTATAAAACTGAAAAAGGCGAAAAGAAAATCGATGCCCTCTTGTTAAAAATTCCTGTATTCGGTGATCTCCTTCTCAAAGTTTCTGTTGCAAAATTCACACGTACCCTGGGAACCATGCTGCAAAGTGGTGTACCAATTCTCGAAAGTCTGAATGTTGTTGCAAGAACATCAGGAAACAAGGTAATTGAAACTGCTGTCTTCAGGGTGGCTGATGCCATCAGTGAAGGGCGCCCCATAGCTGAACCTCTTGATGAAACCGGTGTTTTTCCATCAATGGTCGTCCAGATGATAAATGTAGGGGAATCAGTAGGTGCGCTTGATACAATGCTCGAGAAAATTGCTATTTTCTACGACGAAGAAGTTGACCAGGCAGTTGACAATTTAACGTCGATGATAGAACCATTTATGATGGTTTTTCTCGGAGGCATGATCGGTGGTTTAGTTGTTGCCATGTACTTGCCGATTTTCCAGATGGGTAATGTGGTTGGTTAATCAAACTGCCACTATCCACAGTTCAGCAGTATTTTCCGGAATCCCATGCGATGCACAAATATACCTGGCTGGTGTAGCCAGTTAATCTGAATTATTATAATCTGTTATTACATATTAAGATATAGACCGGAGGTAGTGATGAGTGAAATTACTGGTGTTGTAGCGAGGGAAGTTATTGACTCACGTGGGAACCCCACTGTTGAAGTCGACGTACATCTTGAAAGCGGTGCTTTAGGAAGGGCACTTGTGCCTTCAGGAGCTTCGACCGGCACACGTGAAGCCCTTGAGCTACGTGATACACGCAAGAAAAGATATATGGGCAAAGGTGTACAGCAAGCTGTAAGCAACGTAAACGAGAAGATTGGACCTAATATCGTTGGTTTCGAATCTACTCAACAGGTCAACATCGATAAAACCATGATAGACCTCGATGGGACAGCAAACAAAAAGAAACTTGGTGCGAATGCTATCCTGGGTGTATCCATGGCTGTTGCCAAGGCATCTGCCATGGAACTTGAACTTCCTCTGTTCAACTACATTGGGGGGGTTAACGCCAAAGTTTTACCCGTACCGATGATGAATGTTCTGAACGGCGGTGCTCACGCTGATAACAATGTTGATGTTCAGGAGTTCATGGTTTTACCCGCCGGAGCTTCGACCTTTCGCGAAGCATTGCGAATGGGCGTTGAAGTTTTTCATACCTTGAAATCGGTTCTAAAAAAAGCGGGGCACCAGACTGCCGTCGGAGATGAAGGAGGCTTTGCCCCTAATCTTCGTTCCAACGAGGAAGCAATGGAATCGCTTTTGGAGGCCATTGTTCAGGCTGGTTATAAACCTGGAAAAGACATGTACATAGCGCTTGATGTTGCGGCAAGCGAACTTTACGATGCAAAAAAGAGGTCTTACATTCTCATTGCTGAAAAAAAATCTAAGAAATCCGCAGACGAAATGATTAAATTTTACGAAACATGGATAAAAAAATATCCCCTTGTCTCGATTGAAGATGGATTGGATGAAAGTGACTGGGCCGGATGGAAGAAACTTACCAACAGGCTGGGAAACAAAATACAGCTTGTTGGCGATGATATTTTCGTAACAAATACTGATATTCTGGCTAAAGGAATTTCAAACAACGTGTGTAACTCAATTCTCATCAAACTTAATCAAATCGGCTCGGTAACTGAAACAATCGATGCGGTGGAAATGGCTAAGAACGCGGGGTATACAGCTGTTATTTCTCATAGGTCAGGTGAGACAGAAGATACGACAATTGCCGATCTCGCAGTTGCTTTGAATACCGGCCAAATTAAAACCGGTGCGCCATCCAGGACGGATAGAGTAGCCAAGTATAATCAGCTTTTGCGTATTGAAGAAGAACTTGGAGCATCGGCAAGATTTGCTGGAGCAAGTGCAATTTTTAACAAATAAATAATCAAAAATCATTGTCCTCTTGACAAAGGGCAATAATTTTGATTAGTTGAAGCTTATTATAAAATTGGGAGGACATGGATCATGACTCTGACAAAAGCTGATTTGGTTCAACACATTTACAAAATTCACGACAACGACATGACAAAGGCTCAGGCAACTGAAGCTGTGGAGGCTTTGCTGAAAATCGTGAAGGATTGCCTTATTGAAGGTGAAGATCTGCTCATAAGCGGGTTTGGAAAATTTAATGTGAAGAATAAAAAGGCGAGACGAGGCAGAAATCCGCAAACAGGTCAAGAATTGATTCTCGATGCCAGAAGAGTTGTGACCTTTAAACCCTCCGGTATATTACGTGACAAGATAAACGGTAAATAGTCACTATTCTTTTATTTAAAAGTACAATCGGTCAATAACAACGGGAGATTTTCCTGCCAGGGAATTCTCCCGTTTTTTGTTTCCATATTTCTTTTTATATTCAACAGGCTTTTTAAGTTGTTTGTATGTTTCAATAAATTCAAGTGGAGAATAGAGCAATGCTCTGCGGTCATATAGCTCGAGTAACCCTGTCAAACATAGACATGGAAGATACGGCCTATAGCCTGTCCCCATTTGATACTATTAACGTAAGCGTTTCTCTGCAGAAGTCGGTTGAAAATTATGGGATAATTTACCCACCGGTTATAAAAGAGAAGTTGGCCGATTCATTCCAGATTGTTACTGGCAGAAAACGGCTTCATATTGCCAGAGAAGTTTTGTCCTGCAGGGCAATTGACTGCATTATTCTTTCAGGAGAAATACCGGAAACAGATATTTTTGGCTTGATCCTGGAAGAAAATCTGTTGAGCAGTTCTTTATCACCTGTTGAAAAGGCTGTCTTTTTCAAAAAGGTACTTTTGATTATCGATGAGCAGGAAGCGGCAAAAGAATACCTGCCACGAATGGGACTGTCTCCTCATCCTTTCCATATTAAAAGGTTCAATTCAATGCTGGATCTTGAAGAGCAGATTGTTGAAAGTATACATGAAGGAAGATTGAACGAATCCGTGGCCTTTGAATTATGCAAATTATCGTTTACAGACCGCTTGTCACTGTACGAGGTCGTCAACCAATTACAGCTAAGTGTGGGCAAACAGAAAAAACTGTTCAACTCCTGCAAGGAACTTTCAATGCGGCTGAACATTTCCATTACTGATTTACTGTCAGGTTCCGAGGTTTGCGAGATACTCGAACATGAGGAGGCCAACCAGCCGCAAAAAGCAACCAACATCATGAACTGGCTGGCAAAAAAATGTAATCCACGTTTAAAAGAGGCAGAAAATAGTTTCAGTCAGTTTACAAAAAGCCTGAAACTTCCATCTAGTGTTCACCTCTCACATGCACCGTCTTTTGAGAAAGATGAATTACAGCTTACTATTAATTTCAAGAACCGGGACCACCTCGCAAAAACATGGAAGAAGGTGAAATCTGATATTTAATGGCTGCCTTCGCCCGTTAGAGATCATACTTAATTAAATGAGGAAGAATTAATGTTATTCACCAATGATCTTCACCAATATCCTTTTTCGGCGGCCACCATCAAATTCTCCGTAAAAAATCTGCTCCCAAGGTCCAAAATCCAACCTTCCAGCAGTAATCGCCACTACAACTTCACGTCCCATAATCTGCCTTTTCAGATGGGCATCGCCATTGTCCTCACCCAAATTGTGACGATATTGTGATACAGGTTCATGAGGCGCCAGCCTTTCAAGCCAGTCGTCATAATCCTTATGAAGTCCGGACTCATCATCATTTATAAAAACAGAGGCTGTTATATGCATAGCATTTACCAGCACAATACCTTCTCTCACTCCGCTTGTAGCCAAGCACTCGTCAACATGAGGAGTAATATTTATAAAAGCTCGACGAGTGGGCACTTCAAACCATAATTCTTTGCGATAGCTTTTCATTTTCCCCCCTGAATTTTCTTAAGAAATTTCAATCTTATATATGACATTCAATTATTACCACATGCAACTTATCAAACACCTGAGACAAACAGATACTAAATAATTAAATTATCATAGCTTTCAACTAGATAAACGAAAGGCCATCACATAGAACATAATTTAGCAACCAAGATTATTTTTATACAGCATTCAATCAATTAGTAAAAAATTTTATATAATTAATTTGATATACATTTGTTGCTGATAAATGTATATAAAGCAATATTTAAACCTATTATTATCAAGAGATATATAATTTATTACCACATACATTATTTTAACATACTGATATTTTTATACCATTTCCATTGAAATATTTCACAAATGCACGGATTTAATTGAAAATATAATTGATTTAATAAATTCTAGATGTAACGCTGTATCATGTATAAATGTTGAAATTTGTTAATCTATTAGTAATACATTTTTATTGGGAGTAAGTAATGCAAACAGCACAGCGAAAAATTGTTGTACAAACACTAGGAAAGAAATATATCGGATTGATAGATGTTCCCGGCGCCGGCTTAAGAACAACCGACCTTTTTAACAGCAGGAGTATTTTCTGGAAAAACCCCAATGAAAAATGTTTTGATGATGCCATCCAGATGTATGATGTTGCAATCACTATGGATGGTACAACTTCTTATAAGCATTTTGACAAAATACAGATAAGGCTTCCTGAAATAATTTTTTTCTACGATGAATATTCAACGCTAGGCGATCAGCAGGAAGTAAAAAGGGCAACTACTTTGAGCGATAAAGCACAGGACGGCGCCCAGCATTTAACTGTTATAACTAAAGCCCGCATGAATTCATTTTATGAAATTAGCGGGAAATTCCACGGCCTTTTCAAAAGTAAAGCGTCCAACTCTTTTCTGCCACTGTCTGATATAGAAGTTTTTCAAATATTAAAAAGACAAGAGACATGGAAGAAAAAGAAGATAAGCATTTCTAATTTTATAGGTGTTAATACTTCATATATCGAATCCACCAATTTTGCTTGAATTTCTTATTCTTTATTTAATCATAAATGACATTAGCGAAATTTATGATCAATTTGGGCTGTTCACTTTTAGCTGCAGAACAATTCTTACATTTGTAGCAACCCAAGCTGTTGGCACTTGATACAAACATCAAATCTCCATCATCCTCATGATACTCCTCATTCAAGCTCCACTTGCCAGGTAACAGCACACACTGCCGTACGGGGCTTTGTGTATTCTCTTTAAGAAGAAACTTAAAATGCACTCGTTGTCGGACAGCAATTTCATTAGTATTTCTTAATTTAATAGTGGCATTGACCGATTAGTCTACAATAGAGCATGTAACAAAAAACATGCTTCGTGTAAAATATTGTAACTTTTTTTCAGCACCAGCTTGCTAATAATGTTAACTGATTATGAGCTAAATCTTTTTTACAACTACTCACACAGGATTCTTGTTTAATGAGCGTATTTGAAATAGCCGCCATGTCAGTAGGTATATCGTGTCTCTTTTTGACACTGGTTGCTTTAATTTTTGGAAACAACAAACTCCACCGCCTTCTTTTGTTTTTTAATTTAGCCGTGACGGTCTGGGGTTTTGGTTTATATCTGATGTCGTCTGCCGGTAGTGCAGAAGAGGCAAAAGCGGCATGGAAATTTGCTCTTATGGGGGGCATATTTGTTGCCCCTTCTTTTTTTCATATGATAAGCGTTTACTGCAACTCGCATTCGCCTAAACTCAAACTTTTTGCCTATGCACAAGCATTTATTTTCTTCCCTGCTATAGCTATTAAGGATCTTGTAGTCAGTGACATAAGACAAGTTTTTGGATTGCCACTTGTAGATCCAAATGCATTTTTCACCTTATTGATTGTCATTTATGTGTTTTTTGTAATTCTCAGCTTTGCAAAACTCATTAGGTTTACCGGTAATGTAAAAGGCAGGGAGCGTACTTTAGCATTATATAATATTGTTGGATTTTTGATTGGCTTCACAGGAGCTAGTACAATATTTCTGCCAATATTCGGGCTAGATTTATTTTTTCCGACCGGTAATTTCGGTATACCAATTTATGCATTTATTCTCACCTATGCTATTCTTCGTCATCAGTTGATGGACATTCATCTTGTGTTCAAAAGAACAATTGTATACTCAATTTCAACAGCTCTCATTACCAGTTTGTTTGTTGCATTAGTGTTGGTATTGACGCGATTTTTCTCAATCATTGCTGGTATAGATTCTTTTTACGTAACAATTTTCGCAGCGCTTGTCATAGCTACAATTTTCCATCCACTTAAATCAAGTGTTGCATCATATGTTGAGAAGTTTTTTTTCCGGTCGAATCAGGATCATTCGCAAATCATCAAAGATGCCAGCAATAAGCTGGCAGCTGTGAGTCCTTTAGAAATAAAAAGTACTTATTATAATTCAATTACTAATGCTTTGGAGGTGAAAAACTCCTGTTTATTGACAAGTAGTAATGGCCACTTCAAACCGATATATTCAAACTTCGATACACCAAGTTCGAATCATCAATCTGATGTAAATAATTTGGTTATTTCCAACAACTCATGTCTCGTTAAAGAAATTAAAAATTCAAAAAAAATTATTAGAACAATAAATTTATTCCTTAATATAAAGCCTGATCATGTTTACAAGATAAAGAATGAATTGAGGCCTTATAACTGTGAAATAGTTGTTCCGGTTTTCATAGGCAACATTCTGACAGATCTATTGATTATCGGAGAAAAACATTCAGGTGATTTGTTTTATGAAGAAGATATAAACCTTATTCAGACTCTTACAAATCAAGCTTCTATTTCCCTTAAAAACGCTTCACTTTATGTTGAACTGAAAAGTCAGCTTATAGAAAAGACCAAAGAGATTAATGAACGTAAAAAAATTGAGGAAGAAAAGGAAAAACTGCAGTATCAGCTGCAACAGACACAAAAAATCGAAGCTGTAGGTCAACTGGCAGGCGGTATCGCCCATGATTTCAATAACATATTATCTGTCATATTGGGCTATTGTGATATTGTGTTGGAAAGCCTTCCGCCTGAAAACGAACATATTAAAGATATGAGGCTAATCAAAGAGTCTGGTGAAAAGGCTGCCTCTTTAACACGCCAGTTACTAGCGTTCAGCCGCAAGCAAGTTCTTGAAATGCAGGTGGTCAAGTTAAACTCACTGATTGATAACATATCTCAGATGCTCAGAAGGATGATCACAGAGGATATAGACCTAGAAGTTAATTTAGACGCATCTTTACAAAATGTCTTTGCCGACCAATCCCAGTTGGAGCAGGTATTAATGAACCTGACAATTAACGCACGTGATGCGATGCCCAATGGCGGCAAACTGATAATTACAACTTCTAATGTTACACTTGATGACGATATAATGATTTATCATGATGAGGTTAAACCAGGCCACTATACAATGTTTACCATATCTGATTCTGGGACAGGCATGACCAGTGAAGTTCAGGAGAGAATATTTGAACCTTTTTTTACTACAAAAGAAGAAGGAAAAGGTACAGGGCTTGGTCTGGCAACTGTTTATGGAATTGTCAAACAACACAATGGTTATGTTTATGTTTATAGCGAACCCAGCCTAGGGACAACTTTTAAGATTTACTTACCTGCTATTCATGAAATTTCTTCCACTGTTATAGAAAATATTGTAACAGATCGACCACATGGAACAGAGACCATCTTAGTTGTTGAAGATGATGTTTTACTTCGCAACTACATTTTAACTGTACTTAAAAAATTAGGATATTCTACAATTGAAGCTGGCAATGGCGAGGAGGCCTTAAAAATAAGCTATCAACATGAAGAGAATATCCACCTCCTGCTGACCGACGTTATTATGCCGGGAATGAACGGAAAAGAGCTGACAGATCTAATAAGTCAAGACCGCCCTAACATGAAAATTTTATACATGTCCGGCTATACTGATGATGTTATTGCTCACCATGGGGTTTTGGAAGATGGTATAAATTTCATCCAGAAACCGGTGACAATGGGGAATCTGTCCGGAACAATCAGAAACGTTATTGACTCTCAATAACTCCTTCAGCCACAGCATCATTTTCCGGCCGGCCTTTTTGCCATCTGCCTGATACCACAGAACCCACAGCGGCAACAACTCCGAAAGAAAATACACTTAATACCAGCGGCACTCCCAGTGTCTTGAAAAAATCGAAAAGAAAAACCTTTACCGCGCCAAACAGGGCAACAGAACAAGCAACCACAATAATCTCAACATTTCGCAGGCGTAAGCCGATTACAAGCAGCAGTACCACACCAATATTAATCAGCACTGTCTGCCCACCATAAAAGGCATTTTGATATTCTGTATACATTTTCTGCAGAACGCTATGTAGGCCTAACTGCAGAACGCAGAAACTGCCAATCAGCCCAATCATTAAGAGTACAGCCCCGGTGTAGTCCTTTTTGTCGAGCCAGGAGAAATATGCGGAATTAACATGCGGGGCCTTATTTATCCTGCACCAGCGGTACTGTTGCAGACTCATAGCTGAAATAACCACTGCCACAAAACTGCCAAGCATCGGAGATGTTGAATCAACCCACATTACTCCTGCACTCAGACCAATTGCACATGCTGCCGCCTGTAGCAAATATGATGTCACCCGCACGCCACCGCTCTGCCATTTACCTGATAAGAGTATCAATCCGAATGCAATCGCAGACAGCACTGGTACAGCAAACGAATATCCGACGACAGCCGGCAGGCCCAATACAAGCAGCACAACTCCGGCAAACGTAAAGGAATTGGACCCCTTAGCGCCAACCTTATTCTTAGATGCGAACCAGGTTGCAACAGCAAAATTTGCACATGATAAAGCTACGGCAATCATTCCATTAGTCATGGTACTCATATACCAGGTTACTGCAACCTGATAACTGGCCCAGTATAATCCGACTGAGACAATAGTGGGCAGGAGGCTGTCATAAAATCCAAGGGACTCGTTTTTCATAACTCCCAGAATTGCAATTACAAAATAGGTTATCCAGAACAGCCCTATCAATGGCAGAAACGAACCGGCAAAAAGATTTGCGTCAGGTATCCCGCAAGCTGCAGCTGGTACGCTCAGTTTTAAAGCCCAGAAAAGCCAGAAAATTGCCGCCAGCACAAGAGTGCTCCACCTCAGCGATGGTGTTACCTTGTGCCGTGATGCCAGATAGCCTGTGATATTGGCAACCAACAGAACGATACCGAGGTATGAAAACATGGGATAGGGGAATCTGAGACCTACTCCGACCAACCCAACCCCGACTGTTCCGAGGTTAAAGAGCATAGCTGCCTTGAATCGGAGTCCCAGAAAAGCAACTACAACAACTGTGAGCAGCAGGGTGATGTAAGCCCACAAGGTACTTAAGGATTCAAAACGTGTATGGGTTTCTAGAACGATCGACAAAAGCAGAATAAGCCCACATACTGAAAAAATAGGTGCAAGAGGGCTTTTCTTTGTATAAAGAAATGTTCCAGCAAGAACGAGAGCTATAGAATAGCCGATACCGATGGCTGAACCGAGTTGGAGATTAATAAAACCGTTATCAGTAATTGTTCTGAGAATAAGGGCAAACACTAGCAGAAAACAGATTGAGGCAATCCTTGGCAGAAGAGATTTTTTCCCTGCCCAGTTCAGGACGCCTTCATCAGGTAATACCTGCTGAATTTTGGGGTTTACCGTTTTCGAGGAAATTACGGTATTACTTTCTCCAACATCCCCTACCCTGGAATAAAGAGAATCTACCCTTTCCTGCAGAATTGCCACCTGTTCAGTAAGTTGTTTCAATCTCTCTTCCATGGAACCTTGTGACATGCTTAATTTTTCTCCCGTCGCTATTTGCTCAATTAATCATTACTTTAAGGTAATCTATAAAAAAATATCGTTAACGTGTATTTAAAACTTGCATAATTCAACTTTGATAATATATATTTGCCCAAATATGAAATACCACATTGTGGTACAGTAAAGCAAGACTTAGGTACCACTATGTGTTATATATTTTCAAGCGATATTAGAATGAGATTATTTTTTTTTGAGGTAATTATTTAATTTCGCTGGAACGATCAGTCACACAGGCAGGCAAACTCCTGTTTGATTGTTTTTTTTATCAGCAGTTAATTATTAAAAGCAAAGGAGGTCTTCATGAAAAGTCATGTATTCAGGCCAATTGTGGTAGTAATTATCGCTTTTGTCCTGTTAGTGGTGGCCAGACAACTCATGGTCCCCAAGGATTTTGGAGTACACGGTGAAAGTTTCACTTTTGGATATCACCGGCTGTCCAACATTGATGAATGGAAGAACTATAAGACCAAGTACCGCGGCAAGGAATACTGCCGGGAATGTCACGAAGAGAAGGTCGAAGAAAACCTCGCCTCACCTCACAATGTACTCGAGTGCGAAAACTGCCACGGACCTGCTGTCGACCACCCGGAAGATCCTGAAACCCTGCCGATAGAAACAAGCAGGCTACTTTGCCAACGCTGTCATGCTTTCCTTCCTTATCCGCAAAGCAACAGGGCCTTGATGCCGGCAATAGAGCCCGAATCACATAACCCTGGTATGAACTGCGTCGAATGCCATAACCCGCATCATCCAAACCTGGAGGACATGTAATGAGCTGCTCAAGGAGAGACTTGCTTAAGAACACCCTCAAAGGTGCTGCCGTCGCCTCACTGCCGCTGAGCGCCTTAAAGGTACTCAGCCCGGCAGAGGTAAAGGCAACTATCGGTGACAGCGATACTCGCTGGGTGTTTCTTGTTGATATACAAAAATGTGTTGGCTGCGGCTTCTGTGTAAAAGCCTGCAAAATAGAAAACGATGTCCCATATGATGTAGGGGTCACCAGGACATGGGTAGAGCGTTATGTTGTAACCAAAGACGGCAATACAAACATAGACACCCCGCTTGGCGGACGGGACGGCTACAATAGCGATATGATACATGGCGAACATATCGATCCCGATACCATCACCAAGGCCTTTTTCGTTCCCAAACTCTGCAATCATTGTAAAAAACCCGCCTGCGTTCAGGTATGCCCGGTTGGTGCTACCTACCAGACAAAAGAAGGTTGCGTTCTTGTAGATCGTAAATGGTGTATAGGCTGCGGCTACTGCATTATGGCATGCCCTTTTGGAGCACGGTTTTTCCATCCCACATTAAAGGTCGCCGAAAAATGCACCTTCTGTTACCACCGCATCAGTAAAGGCCTGAAAACTGCCTGTGTACAGGCATGTCCCTTCGGAGCCAGGCAGATCGGTAATCTTAAGGATGAAAAGGACCCCGTTTCCCAAACAATCATGACCAAACGTGTTGGCATTTTAAAAGATGAATATGGAACACAACCACAAGTCTACTATATCGGACTTGATGAAAGAGTGAGGTGAGCAAATGACAGATGCGGCAACCGGAGAATTGATTGTACACGGGGCGGAATGGACCACAAAACAGCTCTTCGTGTACCCCAACGAATTTATCTACTGGAGCATTCAGATTGTCATGTACCCTTACATGACCGGCCTGGTGGCCGGCGCCTTTGTGCTCTCATCTTTGTATCATGTGTTTGGCCAGAAAGATCTGAAAGATATGGCCAGGTTTTCACTGGTATTTTCGCTCTGCCTGTTGCCGGTGGCTATGATGCCGCTGCAGTTTCATCTGCAGCAGCCATTAAGGGGCGTTAATGTTATGTTTACACCCCATTTCACCTCGGCAATTGCGGCTTTCGGGTTCGTTTTTTCAGCATATGCGGTCATAGTGATCAGTGAGGTATGGTTTGAATACAGACAATATTTTATTGAACAATCCATTGCCTTAAAAGGCAAAAAATCGACCAATGAAACCCTGCTCCGCTGGTTTTATTATACCCTCGCATTGGGCTCACGCGACCTCAGTGAGAAGGCGATCGCGGTTGACAAAAAGGCTGTGACAATTCTTGCCGCTATCGGTATTCCAGTTGCATGTTTTCTTCACGGCTACGCTGGCTTTATTTTTGGTTCCGTTAAGGCAAATGCCCTGTGGATGTCTCCTTTGATGCCGGTTATCTTTATCATGTCCGCTGTTGTATCCGGTATCGCCCTCTGCATGCTTACCTATATTATCATAATGCAGTGGAAAAAATTCCAGGCTGTTCTGGCCAAGGGAATGGGCGATGAAAGTGTTGTTGTAATCGAGGGCGTGCAGATGGATGTCCTTTCAAAAGCAACCCGTTATCTATTGGGTTTTCTTATCGCGGCGATTACCCTTGAGCTTCTCGATCTCATTTTCCGTGGTTATACAGCGATGAAGTCCTGGGATATTCTTCGCGAAGTCATGTTTAAGGCAGATTTCTTCAAGATTTTCATACTCCAATACGGTTTAGGTAATCTTATCCCGTTCCTTCTGCTTGTTGTTCCCAAGCAGCAAACCATCAAGAAACTGACTATCGCTCTGGTTCTTCTTCTTTTCGGCGTGTTTATGATGCGCTGGAATGTTGTTATCGGCGGACAGGCTTTCTCGCTGTCCTTTGCCGGGTACATGCACTACACCTTGCCGATAATCCCGCATAGTATGGAAACCTACAAAGAAGGACTTTTTGGAGCTCTTACTGTAGTCGCCACTCCGTATTTACTGTTCTGGATAGTTAGTAAATTTGTACCGTCGATCCGGTACAGCTGAACGATAAATATCTGATCAAATATTTTGTGCTGTAAGGGTGCTTGTCCAATAGCTGCTTGGCTACGGGATAAGCTCCCTCAAGGCATAAATACCTTCCTTTCAGCACTATAATGGAACAAACTCTACCAAGAACACATGTTACGGAAAAGTAACAAATTGTCTTGAGTAGTCGCACTTAATCTATTGATAATAATATAAATATTGCCAAGTAAACCATGCACTGATTATAAACGATAGAATGTGTTACATGAATGTAACACATTCAGGTTCGTAATGATGAATGTTATTTGCCCAAAATGTATCATATCAAACAATTTATTTAATATTCTCAGCAAGTTGCATCAAACATATTGCTAATGGCATTTTAAATGCAATAAAAAATCGAATGATATCATTTAACTGCGAGGATTAATGATTTATTGTCTTCCATACCTGATTAACTGAATAAATGATAATTGATTAAAATTGATAAAAGTTTAATGTTTACGTTAAATATTCAAATAGACAGTAATTAAAATCCTTTTTTTGTAAAATCTACCGCTTTCGTTACACCAGTATTGTCTTCATTTAAGTTTGGAATGTCATAAACTGCAGCATCAATGCTCATGGAGCGAATTTATATGAAAAAGATCACATTATTTTCTTTACTCTTTCTGGTGATAACCTCTTTTTTGCTTTCCCTAAACAGTAACGTTCACGGCGAAGACCCAATTCCCAAATTTGTAGTCCCGCCCCCACCCTTTTCCGAAGATATATTTCCCTGTTCCGATTGTCATGAAGACATGGAGGCTGATCCAACTCGTAGAGAACTTGAGGAACATACCGAAATAGCCGAGGGTTTTGATCATGCAAAAGAACAAAGATGGTGCCTGGACTGTCATAACCCTGATGACCGTGACAAGCTTCGGCTGGTAAACGGCAATCTCATATCATTTGATGAATCGTACATGCTTTGCGGACAATGTCATGGAACTATTTTCCGCGACTGGAAAGCAGGGGTGCATGGCAAAAGAACCGGCGAATGGGACGGCAAAAAACTCTACCGCTTATGTGTACATTGTCACAATCCTCATCAGCCCAGATTCAAGCCAATGCCTCCTATGCCACCACCCGACAAGCCTAAGCTGATTCAACAGAACAAATGGAAAGAGGATGAAATACCCAGAAACCCACTCGGAAACATTCAATAATACCCGGAAGCTGATATGTCGAAAAAACAAAATGTAAAAGAGAAAACACAGTCATTAACCAGGAGACAACTCCTGAAAGGATCTGCTGCAGGTGCCGCCACTTTGGCCATACCGGTTGGTACAGCCGACGCGTCAGTATGGCAGGCATTTTTCCAGAAGCACTTTAATGAACTCGACAAAGATGAGATGGCCAGGGTTATCGAACGTCTGGAGAAAGAGTACAAGAAAGATTATGGAGTTGATTTTAATATTGAAACCAGCGACGCCAAACCTGACGTACTTTTCGGTTACGGGCTTGATCTGTCTCGCTGCATTGGCTGCCGGCGCTGCGTTTATGGCTGTGTACGGGAAAACAACCAGTCCCGCGATCCTCAGAACCACTGGATCCAGGTTCTCCGCTTTAAAAAAGGCGAGACATGGGTGCATGACCTGGAGGGCTCAGAAAAGTATTATGAACCGGAAACTGTTCCGGAAGAGGGATACTTTTATATGCCGGTCCAGTGTCAGCAATGCGAAAATCCACCATGTGTCAGGGCTTGCCCGGTAAGGGCAACGTGGAAAGAACCCGACGGTATTGTGGTGGTTGATTACAACTGGTGCATCGGCTGTCGTTTTTGCATGGCTGCCTGTCCATACGGAGCAAGGCATTTCAACTGGTCCAAGCCGCAGATTGCTAAAGAAGAAATCAACCCTGACACGCACTATCTGGGCAACAGACCCCGGTTCAAAGGTGTTGTCGAAAAATGCACTTTCTGCATACAGAGAGTAAGAAGGGATCCCGGCACGTACCCGGCCTGTGTGGAAGTATGTCCGGTAGGGGCACGAAAATTCGGAAATCTGCTTGATCCAAAAAGCGAGATTCGCTACTGCATTGACAACAAGCGCGTGTTTCGACTGAAGGAAGACCTGCATACCAGCCCCAAATTCTATTACTTTTTCGCAACATAGCCGGTTGAGGAGACAGAAGCCATGCCAGCATATCCCATACGAAATTTCTTTATCGCTCTGAAAGAGATCACTCGAGGTAACAAATATTACTTTATGTGGGTCGGTTTTCTTCTTACCTGCATAACTATAGGTCTAATTGCTTATGCCGGGCAGCTTAAAGACGGCCTCATCGTCACCAATATGCGCGACCAGGTTTCCTGGGGATACTATATCTCGAATTTCACATTCATGGTCGGAGTGGCTGCCGCCGCTGTTTTGCTGGTTGTGCCAGCCTATATCTACAACTTCAAACCAATTAAGGAGATCGTGCTCTTCGGTGAATTGATGGCTGTTTCCGCCATTACCATGTGCATTCTTTTCGTAATGGTCGATGTGGGCAGGGTCGAAAGGCTGTGGCACCTCTTACCGGTAATTGGCATTCTGAACTTTCCTGCCTCAATGCTCACCTGGGATATTATCGTTTTAAACGGTTATTTCATGATAAATCTCTGCGTATCATTATACGTTCTCTATAAAATGGCACATGGCACGGTATACAATGAAAAGTTCATCAAGCCGTTGATTATTCTCTCGATCCCCTGGGCGGTCAGTATTCATACCGTTACGGCTTTTCTTTTTATCGGCATGTCGTCCAGACCGTTCTGGAACGCCGGCATACTTGCGCCAAGGTTTCTGGCATCCGCATTCTGCTCAGGCCCGGCGCTGATGCTCATTGTTTTCCAGATTGTAAGAAAAGTATCAAAAATAGATATTGACAACAAGGCCATATTTAAAATCGGTGAACTGGTTGCTTATGCCATGGGCATTAATCTTTTCCTGTTCGGAGCAGAATTTTACAAAGAATTTTATTCGGCAACATCCCACGCGGCCCACATGGAATATCTCTATTTCGGACTGCATGAACACACAACTCTGGTCCCCTATATGTGGACAGCTTTTGCCTTTAATCTTACGGCCTTTTTCCTGTTCCTGCTCCCAAAAACCAGGGAGAACTTTATCACCCTTAACCTGGCGTGCGTCCTTATTATAACAGGCGTATATATAGAAAAAGGAATGGGGCTCACTATCCCGGGTTTTGTGCCGGGTGTGCTTGGCGAGATATACGAATACTTCCCAACTATAACTGAACGGCTCGTGTCTCTCGGAGTGATCGCCACAGGCGGTCTGGTTTATACCCTGCTTGTAAAACTTGCCATTCCTATCTATACAGGAGAACTGCGATTTCAGACTAAAGACAGTCCAACTAAACCGGTGTGAATGTAAGCTGGCTCTGCTTTTTTGGAGCACAACACGTGAAAAGTGTCTGCATATATCCAATGCAGACACTTTTTTTTATAATACACCCGCAAGTACCAATATGGTAAACGAAACCTGATTCCCCCCACATCATCTCATATTTTTTTCATACTGGTGCAAATGGTTTTTTTCCAACGCTTGATTATTATTTGTTTCAGCAATAATGTTTCACCCAGCCTTATTCGTTTCTGATTAAATAATTTTACATCTAAGTTCTTAGTCATTTATTAGCATTAATTGAAAAAGTAGGAGAATAATAATGCGCTGGAAAAGCGGTCGCCGGAGTCGCAATGTTGAAGATCGTCGTGGCATGCGTGTATCACGAAAGACTGCCGGTGGCGGACTTGGGGTACTAGTCATCGCCCTTATTGCCATGTATTTCGGGGTCGATCCTTCAGTAGTTCTGGACCAGGGGCAACTGACACAAACCAGCGATACGCCATATACAAGCCAGCAGACATTTACACCGGAAGAAAACCGGCTGGCCGATTTTGTTTCGGTAGTTCTGGGCGATACCGAAGATACCTGGAATGAACTGTTCCGGCAGATGGGCAGGACATACCGGGAACCTACATTGGTGCTTTTTTCCGGAGCGGTAAATTCTGCCTGTGGATTTGCACAGGCTGCTGTCGGCCCTTTCTACTGCCCGAGTGACCAGAAAGTATATATAGACCTGAGCTTTTATCGGGATTTGAAACAACGCCACCAGGCACCCGGCGATTTTGCCCAAGCATATGTTATAGCTCATGAAATAGGCCACCACATCCAGACACTTCTGGGCGTGTCGCAGAAAGTTCACAACATGCGCGGCAGGATCAGTAAGGTTGAAGCTAATCGTCTCTCGGTCATGCAGGAGCTGCAGGCCGATTGTCTGGCAGGGGTCTGGGCCAGCCATGCTCATAAAACGCGGCAGATACTTGAACAGGGAGATATAGAAGAAGCACTCAATGCCGCCAGCAGTATCGGTGATGACCGTTTACAGCGCCAGGCCAGGGGATATGTATCACCGGATTCTTTTACCCACGGCAGCTCGGCCCAGAGGGTAAGATGGTTCAAGCGCGGTATAGAAATTGGTGATCCAGGCAGTTGTGATACCTTTTCGGCGAAAAGTTTATAGGCCGCTATGGGCACACCTCTTATTATTATCACAACGATTCTCACAGTCGCATCGCTCTATGCTCCACAGCCGCTTCTCCCCCTGTTCTCATCCATATTTTCAAAAGACAGTTCTCAGGCGGCGCTTCTTGTCACTTTCACTCTTATACCACTTAGCCTGGCCCCTATAAGCTACGGTTACTTTCTCGGCAGTTTTTCAACGGTAAGACTGCTGCGTGTTTCATTGCTTGCTCTATCAATTTCCGTGCTGGTATTCGGCCTAGCCGCTTCATTCCCCCTTTTGCTTGTCATGAGATTTTTTCAGGGACTCATAATCCCCGCAGTTCTTACATCGCTTATGACGTATATATCCGAAACAGCAAAGCGCGGGCAGCTGCAAAGGCTTATGTCTTTCTATATTGCTGCAACTATTGCCGGCGGGTCTCTCGGCAGACTGTTGTCCGGACTCAGTGCTTCCTACCTGGGGTGGCGCTTCTTTTTCCTGGTACTTTCAGGCGCTTCGTTCATTTGTTTTATCGTATTGATCCGCATTAGCTCCAAAACAATAACCACACCAGAGAAACCGGATATTAAAGCTATTATTGATACTATTCGGGGCCAAAAGTTTCTCAACATTTTCCTGATCATTTTCTGTACATTTTTTGTGTTCGCCTCGATCATGAATTTTATCCCTTTCCGCCTCACAGAGATATACGGAACTCCTTCAGAACTTTTGAGCGGTCTCATTTATACAGGATATATCTCGGGCATTGGGACGGCACTTTTCTCCAGCCGCATCATTTCCTTATTCAAGACCCCACCCCGGACTGTAAGCATTGGGTTATCAGTCTTATTGGCGGCGTTGACTGTTATGGTTATTCCATCTATTGGTTTACTTTTTATAACAATGTTTTTTTTCTGCGGGGCGATGTTTCTGGTCCATACCGTCTGTGCAGGTATGGCGAATAAGAGAGCCGGAAAAGCTAAGGGCATGGTCAACGGATTGTATGTTTCATTCTACTACGGCGGCGGTGTCCTGGGGTCATACCTTCCGGGGCTTGTATATGAATCATTCGGATGGAATTACTATATACTTACGTTATTCATAGTGGCAGGCGGCGGTCTTTTTCTGAGCTTTTCACTTGGGAAATAACACAACTAAAAGCCTGACCGCTATACCACAATGTGGCATCTATTTTCTTGACAGTTATTTCCAATATACATATTTTTTCTTGAAATAATGAAATTTTAATTCATTCCGAATAACTACTTTCTAAAACCTGTATAACTGTTTTTAAAAAAACGCAGAATAAATACATCAAAGGGGAAAAGATCATGGAAATTGCCAGGAAGCTCTTCGTTTTCATAATTGTCTTACTATTGTTAGCAGGTTGTGGAATTCGATCTCAACAGGGAGGAGCGGCACACCATGACGATGACGGACATCATCACGGAACAGTGGCCGGGCAACCGCATGAAAGCACAGCTGCAACTACCGGAAAAGGGATTTACAATATAGAAATATCTCTCCATGAAAGTAAACTGGATGTTGGCGTCAATTCTTTCGATCTCTTTATCCGGGGTAAAAACAGAAAGGGAATAACCGGCGCCGATGTAACAGTAACCCCCTGGATGCCTGAAATGGGACACGGCGCCTTCACGGACCCTTCTGTTGTTGAGAAAGGCGGAGGCATGTATACAGTCAATAATGTAGTCCTGGTCATGGGAGGCCGCTGGGAATTCCGGGTAGAGGTTAATAAAGACGGTATAAGCGATAAGACAGTGTTTGATTTTCCCGGCGTAGGTATTGCCACAGATCGTGAATACATCAGGGCCCGGACCCCTGCCGGATATGATGCGGTCATCGGCACCAAAAATCCCCTTGATGAGCTGCAGCCGAATATCATCACGGAAAATGGCGAAACCATCAAAGTCTTCTCCATTACTGCAAAAGATGTTGGCTTTGAAATATTTCCCGGCAAACCTATGATGGGATGGGGATTTAACGGCAAGATCCCGGGACCCACTTTACGGGTAACGGAAGGAGATAAATTGCGGATCATTCTCAAGAATGAAACTGTAGATGGGGATCACACCATTCACGTACATGGACAAAGCAAATCAGTAATTATGGATGGTGTCCCGTTCCTCGGACAGAAACCTGTTAAAAAAGGCGAATCGTATACTTACGAATTCATCGCAAAAAACATTGGTACATCTTTCTACCACTGCCATGTCGACAGTGCCCACCATGTAGATATGGGTCTCTATGGCGCCTTCATAGTTGAACCAAAGGTTGAAAAATTTACCTATGATCGTGAATACATCATGATCCTCGACGAATGGCCGACCGCGCACGTACACGTTCATGAAGAACCCGCGGTAATGGAAGATCACCCACAACATGGGGTTATAACAAAACATGAGGGAGCAACCCCGGTGCATGAGCACGAATCGGATAAACCTGCAAAAAGAGACTGGTACCCGGAAACATATCCCCCGCGGCAGGAAGTGTATGACGGCTTTACTATCAACGGTCGGGCTTTTCCGTTAACGGAACCTGTATATGTAAAAGAAGGGGAAAAGGTACGGATCAGGTTTATCAATGCTGGGTACAAAACCCACTTCATGCATAGCCACTCACATAAATTTACAGTAGTCACGCGGGACGGCGCATATGTGAACGAACCGCAGAAGATAGATACTGTGTCTATCGGCCCGGCCCAGCGCGTTGATATTATTCTCGACGCGGACAATCCCGGTGTCTGGCCGTTCCACTGTCACCGGCTTGATCATGTTACTAACGAGCATATTTATCCGGGGGGGATGCTTACCTTCATTAAATATATTGAATAACGGACCGATGCAGGTTCATCTCCTGTGTCATCGGGCGGTTCGCATACTTTTTGTAAAGCGAACCGCCCACTTTCTTGGATCTGAATCTGCCTCAACCCGTTATTGAACTTTTTTGTATCAGCATAGAGTAGAAGCGTGAAAAAAGGACTCAGAGCTCAGCTCTGAGGACCTTGAATTTGGAATTATCTGTTTACTAACCTACCGATGATTACAAGGAACTGAGAATTATTTTGTAATCAAGAAATATGACATCGTATTTATGCTCGGCAGGGTAGAATTTTGAATAATAATATTGAAAATTGTTTATTAACAAATCGAAGTAAAATTATATGATAAAGGCTAAGTAGAAGGTTAGAGATACTAGGAGTGGTGGCGTCGAAAAAGCGGAGCCATACTAGAGTATGGTGAGCATTTTAAGAACCCGCCACGACAAAGTAGATTTGACCTTATACTTAGCCTTTAAATTAGTCCTTCAAGACGAAAGTAACCTTCAACAACACCCTATACTCAAAAATCTTATCATTCTTGACGACAACATCCTGTTCCGCAACCCATGCGCTCCTAACGTTATCCAAAGTTTTACTGGCACGCGCCACTCCAACCTTCACGGCGTCTTCAAAACTTTTCTTGGATGATGCTTTAATTTCCGTGACTCTGGCAACTGACATTTTTCCCCCTTTGTCCATAGATATGGACTGTTTCTTTCAATTTTTTCCCTTGAGAACCGATCAGAAAAATCGTTTTCCGAGGTTCAAAAGGTCATCAAGAATTTCCCCGTCCTTGTCGGCATCAAGAAAAGACGCTAACCCTCCGCCTCCAGACA
>CALZHP010000032.1 GCA_945787325.1 uncultured Desulfobulbaceae bacterium | reverse complement strand
TTGCCGATGCGACAGCACCGGTACCGCAGGCCATGGTCTCGTCCTCAACACCTCTTTCATATGTTCTCACATGCAGACTTCCATCCGATGAGATCTGTACGAAATTCACATTGCTTCCCGCCGGCTGAAATAGAGCATGATAACGAATGGTCCTACCCCAGTCAACTACTGGCGCAGACTGAATGTTTTTTACTATGACGACCGCGTGTGGCACACCAGTGTTAACCGAGTGCATAACAATTTCCTCACCGTCTATATCTACCTTCTGGTTCAACTGAACGTTCTCCGGCGGTGTCAGCCTGACCTTGACTGAATTACCTGCTGTTTCATCCACAGAGGCTTCTATCACTCCAGCTACTGTTTCAAAACGCATATTTGCAGGTGCTATCTTTTTCGTAAAAGCAAATCTGGCCGCACAGCGTGCTCCGTTTCCGCACATCTCGGCACAGCTCCCGTCGCCGTTAAAAAACTGCCAACGAAAATCAGCTGTTTCAGAATTTTCTATTAGTATAAGGCCATCAGCACCTGCTGAAAACTTACGACGGCATATAGTCTTAGCAAAAAGAGACAGATCTACGCCGTCAAGAAAAAGATCACGATGGTCTATCAGGATAAAGTCATTACCGGTACCGCTCATCTTTGTAAATGTGACTGGAAAATGTATGTTTACTGGGTTCATCGCGAAACAAATCAGAAATATTTAATTTACTAAAAAGGAATTTAACCTGTGAAAAAAGTTACTTATCAAGAAACGGTGGGATACTCTCTCCTTTAATCAGGGAATCATACGTTTCCCGTTCCCGGATAACATAAAACTTATCTTCGTGGACCAACACCTCCGCAGCCCTGGGTCGTGAGTTATAATTTGAAGACATTGTGAAACCATATGCACCACTACTCATAACCGCAACCAGCTCTCCACTTGATAAGGCAGGCAGCAGCCTGTCCTTGGCCAGAAAATCCCCAGTTTCACATATCGGACCAACTACATCGGCTTTTTCAAGAGATTCGTCGTGAATATTTTCGTTTTTTACGTGCACGGGGAAAATGTCGTGGAATGCGTCGTAGAGGCTTGGTCGCGCCAGATCATTCATAGCTGCATCAACAATAATAAAATTTTTGGCCTCATTACGTTTTGTATACAGCACTTTACTTACCAGAATTCCGGCATTCCCTGCAATTACACGTCCCGGTTCCAGGATCAAGGTGCAGTCGAATCCTTTCATTTCCTCAATTATCTCCCTGGCATACTCTTCCGGATGGGGAGGCTCTTCATCACGATACTTTATACCGACTCCACCTCCCAGGTCGAGGTAAGATATATTGATCTCATGATCGGCCAGGGCTTTAATAAAGCGTTTTACCTTCTGCAGGGATTCGACAAATGGTGATACCTGAGTGAGCTGCGAACCGATATGACAGCTTACACCCAAAATATTAATATTGGGCATGCCCTTGGCACGCATATATGTTTTACCAGCTTCTTTGATGGGGATACCGAATTTGTTTTCCGCAAGCCCTGTTGAGATATAGGCATGTGTCTTTGGATCCACGTCAGGATTCACCCGAAATGAGACAGGTGCATTGACCCCCATTTCAGCAGCAACTTCCTGAAGACGGTCAAGTTCCTGTTCGGACTCAATGTTGAACATGAGTATGCCTGTCTGAAGCCCGTTGATCATTTCTTCCTTGGTCTTGCCAACACCTGAGTAGATAATACGTTTCGGGTCAATACCTGCTTTTATAGCCCTATAGAGTTCTCCCCCAGATACAATATCAGCTCCACCGCCCAGGCTGGAAAATAGTCGAAGAACAGAGAGGTTGGAGCAGGATTTAACTGCAAAACATGTCAGATGCGGAATATCGGCAAAACTTGTATCAAAAACTCTGAAGTGATGACTGAGTGTTGCAGTGCTGTAGAGATAGAAAGGAGTTCCCACTTTATCGGAAATCTTTGAAACTGAAACAGACTCGCAATACAACTCTTTGTTTTTGTAGGTAAAATGATTCATTTTGCGTTACTGGATATACTTTGATTTATTTAATTTCAGTGATTTAACTGTTGTTATTTAAGTCGTTATAGGCCCAATCAGCGGGTAATTTCAACCTTAGCCTCTTTTGAAAACACACTCTCATTGGCCGGAATTGAATTATCAACAGCAGTTACCGAGTAATAGATGCTGCCAGGTCTATTCGGAAATTCGCTGTCAATATATATGGACATTGGTGCCTTCACTTCATCAAGCATTACTTTTTCAGGGGGATCAACAGTTCGCCTGTAAACCCTATAATATGCAAGATCCTCCTCCTGCACTCTCTCCCATAAAAGCTTAATCTCATTCTGCGCTCTCACGGCAACAAGATTTTGGGGAGATGCCGGAGCGGTCCTGTCTCTCGGAGTCCCTGTAACCTTTAAACTTGTCATACCGGGGAGCTGAGATTTTTCGTATAGACGTACAGCTCTCACCTTATAATAATAAGGCCTGCCGTTTTCAACCATTTCATCAGTAAAAGAAAGTGCTTCATATGGAGAATCAATCGGCTCGAATGTTTGTCCATCTATGCTGCGAAAGACCTCGTAAAGTAACTGTTCTTCAATGGGCGTATTGTCAACAAGTGAGACAGGCTTACGCCAGGAAAGAGTAAGAATCCGGTCTCCTTCCTTAATTCGCAGACCCTCTGGTGCCTGAGTCGGTGTGTCCCATATAAAAGAAGCTATATTTGAATCTTCACTGGAAAGCCACCCTTGGGCTCTTGAGCGGACCTTATAAAAATATCTGAATCCCGGCATTAGATCCGTTTCGGTATACGATGCCGTTTTGTCTGAACCGAGGCGCTCAAGAATCCCACCTTGAACCTCAATTGCCTTGCCGAAAGGCAGAGGACACCCGGAACAATAATCTTTCAGCGCGACAACGGCACGATACAGTTTAAAATGATCAATAGTCTCAAGCCTTTTACCATTCACCATACGTGTGGGATACGACCAGGAAAGAATAACTTTGTCATCTGAAAGGACTGTTCGCAGGTCACTAACAGGTTCGGGAATTACTGTCTGAGGGGGCACAGGTAAAGTCTTTTTGCCGCAAGCTGCCAAAAACATAGCAATACTGCAAAGCAGCAACATACCGATAAAATATCTGCCGCTTTGCACCATCACTCAATACCTAAGGCCTCTTCGGCTAAACGAAGTGCCTCACTCACTGTCCGGGCCGAAGTTCCTCCAGCTGACTGTCGGCTATCAACGGACCCCTGTACAGACAGAACAGAATACACATCTTCTTCAATTGATTGAGAAAACTGATGAAGTTCTTCCAGTGAGAGTTCTTCAAGCTGCTTGCCCTTGTCGATACAATAAGCCACTGTTTTACCGACAATACTATGGGCCTGCCGAAATGGTATATTCTTCAGAACCAGGTAATCAGCAAGATCAGTAGCAGTCATAAAACCAGTCCGAGTCGCATCCGCCAGAGTGTCTGTATTAAACTTGAGACCCGTCAACATTTCGGCTGTAATAGAGAGACATTGTGAAATGGTGTCCACCGTGTCGAATACTGGCTCTTTATCCTCTTGCAGATCACGATTGTATGTGAGCGGCAGCCCCTTAAGAATTGTAAGCATCGCCATAAGGTGTCCCACAACCCGTCCGCTTTTTCCTCGGATCAGCTCCGGTACATCCGGATTTTTTTTCTGCGGCATAATGCTGCTGCCTGTGCAGAACCGGTCGGCTATCTCTATAAAGGCAAATTCCTGGCTAGACCAGAGTACCAACTCTTCAGACATTCGGCTCAAATGCATCTGGATAAGGGCACAGTCTGCCAGAAACTCAACAGCAAAGTCACGATCTCCTACTGTATCCATACTATTGGCGGTAACTGCAGGAAACCCAAGCTCTCGGGCCACAAATTCCCGGTCTATAGGCAAGCCAGTGCCTGCCAGGGCAGCGCTGCCAAGCGGCATAACATTGATGCGTTTAAAGCAGTCTGCCAGTCGGTCTTTATCCCGCCTGAACATCTCGTAATAGGCCAGAAGATGATGAGCAACACGGACCGGCTGCGCGCTCTGCAGATGCGTATAACCTGGCATGACAGCGTTTTCGTATTTTCGGGCCAGGAGCACAAGTGCTTTCTGTACATCGCTGAGCAGCTCCTGGAACCAGCCGCAAACCTCCCGGAGATACAGGCGCAAATCCAGTGCAACCTGATCGTTCCGGCTTCGCCCGGTATGCAGTTTTTCTCCCGCGGCTCCGATCTTCTCAACAAGTGCTTTTTCGATATTCATGTGAATATCTTCCAACTCGGGTCGGAATTCAAAATTTCCACTGTCAATTTCATGCTCTATGGCTTCCAGACCGTCCAGGATACTGTCGCATTCAGCCTCGCTGATCAGGCCCTGCTTGGCAAGCATTCGTGCATGGACCCGACTGCCGGCAATATCGTGCCGATACAATCGCGAATCATAATGGATAGAGGCGGTAAATGCCTCCACCGACGCGGCTGTTTTTTCAGAAAATCGTCCACCCCAGAGTTTATCGGATCGCGTATTTTCTATTGTATCTTTGTCATCTTTCATTTTGTTTTAAGTGCCTGCATCTTCAAACGTAATGCGTTCAGGCGTATAAACCCGCCGGCATCAGCCTGATTATATACTTCATCTTCTTCAAATGTGGCAAAACTTTCCTGATACAGTGAGTTGTCCGACTTGCGGCCCACAGGAACACAGTTCCCTTTATAAAGTTTGAGACGTACAACTCCGTTAACAGTCTGCTGTGCCTCATCCATGGTTTTCTGCAGGAGACGCATTTCAGGGGCAAACCAGAAGCCATTATATACAAGATCCGCGTACCTAGGAATCAGACTGTCTCGGATTCTAAGCACCTCTCGGTCCAGGGTAATGGTTTCCAGATCACGATGTGCAGTCCGTAAAACAGTACCGCCAGGTGTTTCATATACACCGCGAGACTTCATACCCACAAAACGGTTTTCCACCATATCGAGGCGGCCAATACCGTTTTCGCCTCCAAGCTCATTCAGTCGGGCAAAAAGCACTGCCGGCGTCATCTTTTCACCATCAATAGCAACCGGATCACCATTTGCAAATTCAATCTCAATATATGTCGGTTTATCCTGCGCCGCTTCTGGAGAACAGGTCAATTTAAACATGTTCTCGTCGGGCTCCTGCCAAGGATCCTCAAGAATACCTCCTTCAAAACTAATGTGAAGGAGATTTTCATCGGAACTATATGGCTTCTCCTTGGTGACAGGGACTGAAATACCGTGTATTTTCGCATAGGAAAGGAGTTTTGTACGGGAATTCAGGTCCCAGATTCTCCAGGGTGCAATTATTTTTAGCTTCGGGTTCAAAGCCAGATATCCCAGTTCGAAGCGAACCTGGTCATTACCTTTACCGGTAGCACCATGGCTGACCGCATCGGCTCCTTCTGCTGCCGCCACCTGAACCTGTTCCATGGCTATAAGTGGACGGGCCAGTGAAGTTCCAAGCAGATAAGATCCCTCATAGATTGCATTGGCCCGAAACGCAGGGAAAATAAAGTCCTTTACAAATGTCTCTTTGAGATCACTGATCACTACCTTTTCAGCGCCGGTTGCCAATCCTTTTTCATGTACGGCATCCCAGTCCTCTTCCTGGCCAAGGTCAGCTGCAAAGGCAACCACTGTGCAGTTATACTCCTCTTTCAGCCACTTCAGAATAACAGAGGTATCGAGACCCCCGGAATATGCAAGAACAATTTTATTTACGCTCATGGTCACAACTCATTATTTCAAAATCAATTAGGTTATAAACACTACTATAGTAGATTATTACTTCAATAGGCTCGATTCATTAACCGAGATGTTTTTCCAATATTGCTTTGTGGATATGCAGTTTGTTTTCTGCCTGATCAAAGGCAACACACTGCGGACCTTCAAGTACCTCCTCCGATATTTCCTCACCGCGATGAGCAGGAAGGCAGTGGAGTACGATTGCATCTTCAAGGGCATGACCAAGAAGAGCGCTGTTAAGCTGATAGGACTGGAAAACGTTTACACGCGCATCCTGCTCTGCTTCCTGACCCATGCTTGCCCAGACATCAGTGTTGACAACATCTGCACCACTAACTGCTTCAACAGGATCATGGACCAGATTAATGGGCTTCACTGATTCTGCTACAGCTTCATCCATGAGTTTCCTGTCTGGTTCATAGCCCTCAGGGCATGCCACTGTTAGTGAGAATCCAAATCGGCTGGCAGCCTGTATCCATGAATTAGCCATATTGTTCCCGTCACCAACCCAGGCAATCTGCAGGTCCTCAATTGGCCCTTTCTTTTCAATGACAGTCATAATGTCACTCAACACCTGGCAGGGGTGGTACAGATCGGTCAGAGCATTAATTACCGGAATGGTAGCGTAACGCGCCAGTTCCTCAACTATTTCCTGGCCGTATGTACGAACAACAATACCGTCTACATAGCGCGACATCACCCTGGCCATATCCTTAAGCGGTTCACTTCTGGCAAGCTGGGTCTCCTTGGAAGAAAGGAAAATAACCTGTCCACCAAGGCCAAACATTGCAGCTTCAAATGAAACCCTTGTGCGTGTCGATGCTTTCTCAAATACAAGCCCCACTGTTTTGCCAGCAAGCTTCAGGTTGCGGGATCCTAGAGCTACTTCCTTTTTTAATGCAATAGCCCGCATTATGTAACTGTTCAATTCTTCTTTACTGAAATCTCGTAAACGCAGTAAATGAGTTGGCATAAGTCTATACTCTGAAAAAATTAAGGCTCAATCCTTATCCGTCAAACAGACACAATCAAAAATTGACGGACAAATTGAGCCGAAACGATCTTAATTACAATATATTACAGTTTTTGCAACGATATTTTTTTATTTCATTGAAAATGCAGAGGTTTCTTCGATTTTTTACTGTAGGTTCTGAATCTAGTATTGAATAATGTCAATATCATGCTCCGACAGAAATGTCCTTGTTTTACTGCAAAGAGGAGCGCACGTTTTCAGGCTTACTTTAGATTCAGGTTGCATGCTTTTTATGCGCTCAACTTTGTCGAGAATTTTTTGCCCATCAGCCATGATGATTCGACTTTTACGCTCCACTACAATTGCGAAATGATTTGTGGTAACCTCTAAAATCACAGTTCTTGCCGGAAGTGCAAACCTCTTGGGATCAATCATCTTGCATGACGTCTTTTTCAAGCAGGTTCCTGCTCTTGTGGGCTCTGAGATTTGCCGCAAATGAACCTGCCACAATGGGGTTGGCGGCGATCTGAGGCAGCCCAAGCTTAGCAACAACCTGGGCACACAGTTGCATCGGGTCAGTCACCGAACCATTCGCCGCTGTTCCGATTACTGATTCATGAATGCTTTGCAGCCATTGCAAGCTTTCTTCCATTACTCTTTTGACATCACTGCCCTGACGCGTCTCATCCCATGATGATAACAGAACATCTACACCGTCAATTTGCTGCAATTTCCTGATGGAGTCCACCGATGCCAAAACATCTTCATAAATAGGCAAATCACCAGGTATCGGCAAAACATCTCCGGATATAAGCACACCTTCGTTAGGCAGAAATAATGATATCGATCCTTTTGAATGACCTGGTGTATGTATTACTTCAAGCTCAATCCCACCACCAAGATCCAGCATATCTCCATCATTTAGCACCCTGTTAACCTTGGTTGCCCCCCCAACCAGGGAATGAAAACCCGGAACCGGCCGTTCACTGAACTGCAGCTCCACGTCCTCTATCCAGTTGATTTCAGATGCGTGCGCGGCTACCGGACAGCCGCATTGTTCTTTTACCGTCTGCAATGCTCCGATATGGTCCGGATGCGAGTGGGTCTGGATAATGAGCGACACCTCTTCAGGTTTGCGGCCTGTACTTCTGATATAATCAAAGATGACCTTATCGGCAGACGCTACGCCACAATCAACCAGGCAGATATCTTCTCCGAAAATCAGAAACACGTTAACAAAACGATCTATGTTGATTTCCGGGCTTACAGGTACCTGAAAAGGTATTTTAAGTGCATGAACATGTTCAGTAATCTGCATATTAAATCCTTTAATGTTTAACTGAAAATTTACAGCATAAAACTAAGGCCTGCTTTCAGGATCAGGTCGGTTTCAAGTTGCGGACCATTCAAATCCTGATAAAACGGCACCCCGACTTCCAATTCAAAACTATGCCCCTGTCCGAAAGGTGCTCGAACACCAAAAGAGATATCAGCTCGGCTTCCCCCCTGGGCGTTGGGATCTGACGTTGGCGCCATCATAGGGTTTATTTCCGGATCTTGTCCATCAATTGAACCCCAGTCCAGATAATCTATCCGCGCAGATATTATCAGGTTTCTATTGAGCTTATATGCTCCCCAAGCACCAACTTCTATACGGTCTCCAAGTGTGTAGTTGTTATTGTTTTCTCCCAGCCGCAAGGTTAAATTAATATCACCACCCCATGACCATTTGTCATTACCATCTGAGTATTCAACTTTTGGTATGAGATCATAAGTTCCTGAACCAAGCTGCATTGGATACGGGGCCTGCATCGTATTTGGCGGCGTACTGCCTCCACCGGGTGCAGTCATTACCATGGTTATTTTTTCACTGATACTGCCTGTTGGAAGGCTTAACCCCAGTCCCGCGCTCCACTTCCTGTTAATCTTATATTCACCACTCACAACGGTATCGCCCATTCCGCTAGTCTGCATTGACCCGAACATATCTGTGGCAGGCATATGCATTATCATATCCATATCGTTATCCAGGTACTGAGCCATGCCCATAACCATAAACCGGTCAGTAAGACCATACATTGCCATAAACATGTGCATGTCCATGGTCATTTCCGTGGGAGACATTCTATATTGCTTCCCCGGAGCTTTTGTTGGGGGCATTCCGGGAATGGCACCGGATATCGTTCGGGTACTGATCGTATCTCTCCCCTGAAGGAGTTCGTCCATATCCATGCGCATAAACTGATAACCGAACATCCACATACCAGCCCCATGCATGTCATGCTGCATTTGACTCATATCATGTTGAGGCTGGCTGTGGTCCATATCCATGCCCAATAACATGGAGGGATAAAAGCTAATAATTAAAAGAAAAGTCAGAAAAGACCATATAAATCGCACTGTGGCACCTCCCGTTATTTACATTTGGTATGATTTTATTTCATTTTCTATACCAATCATAATAAATATCACCTACTATGAAGGCAAGAATAAAGAAGAAATGCCATAGAGGAAGAGGAAGTTTTTCTTTGTTATAAACCGTGGTACATTGTTAATATCTATAGAATGTAATGACATTAACTCTAATAATTAGCCCGCTAAATTTATGATTGAAATCCATTCTCTAACACTTGCGGACCGTTCCCTTATCAATACTTATCTGCAACAATATCCGCCTGATATTTCAGAGCTTACCTTTACAAATCTTTTCATGTGGCAAAACTCGCGCCCAGTCTGGTTCGTAGAAATCAAAAACTCCCTGGTTTTTCTGATAGCCGAAATAGAGGGGCAAAGCACTCCGAAAATGATACTGGGAGAGCCTGTCGGTAATGCAGCATTGACCGAAATATTCGAAACTCTTATTGATTCAGTAAAAGGAGGCGTCCGAGTCCCTGTAGATGCCGTGAAGAATATTGAGCAAAGTGGGCTTGATATTACCCTCGACCGCGATAACTCAGACTATGTGTATCTGGTGTCGGAGCTCGCAGACCTTTCGGGCCGGAAATTCAGCAAGAAACGTAACCACATTAAACAGTGTCTGAAAAATTACAGCTGCGAGTACGAACCGATCACGGAAGATAACATTAAAGAGTGTATAGATTTTCAGAATACATGGTGCCAGGAACGGGATTGTGAAATGCACAGGTCTCTCTGCCATGAATACAATGCCACCTGCGAGATGTTTAAATATTTTTTTGAGTTTGATCTTATCGGTGGAAGCATCAGGGTTGATGGCAATATAAAGGCCTTTGCCGTCGCAGAAAGATTGAATAATGATACCGCAGTCTGGCATTTTGAAAAAGCCATGCCCGGTATCAACGGACTTGGTCAGCTCATTAATCAATGGTTTTCCGAGCATGCCATTTCCAAATATACGTATGTGAATCGGGAACAGGATCTGGGAGTACCTGGACTGAGGCAGGCGAAGGAGAGCTATTTCCCGCACCATATGGTTGAAAAATATAATATAAGACTTCCGGGCTCACTGACAGAAAGCCGGGAGATTACTGAACAGGACACTGGATTGAAAATCTACACTCCTCCCTGTGCAGCATGTGAGGTGAAATAATTATGTAATGTGAAAAATTTAAATTGAGATTAAATTGCTGCCAAGTTTTTTCACTCAATTATAAACTGCACCGAACACCCGGCACCCGAAACCTGACACCTGATCAATCCATTTCCGATAGAACCTCATCAACAGCTTTTACAGCTTCATCAATCTCGTTACGGCTCACAATCAGAGGCGGCAGAAAGCGCAGCACTGCATTGCCGGCAAAATTAATGAGTACACCCCGCTCAAACAGTTTGTTCACGATCTGCGCACCATGCTTTACACCTTCTTCAGTCAGAACAAGGCCCTGGATAAGCCCCATGCCACGGGAATTTACTGCAAGTTTCGGATAACGGTCGGCCAGGGTTTCAAGCTGCTCAGCCAGATAAGCACCATTATTCTTAACTTCATCCAGAAAACCGGTTGCGGTCATTATGTTGACTGTAGCAACAGCAGCTGCACATGCGACAGGGTTGCCGCCAAAAGTAGAGGCGTGGGAACCTGGTTCAAATGATGCCGCAATCTTTTCTGTTGTAAGCAGGGCACCTATGGGCAACCCATTACCAAGTGCCTTGGCAATAGTCATAATATCAGGCACAATACCCAGCTGTTCATAAGCAAAAAGCGATCCGGTGCGCCCCATTCCAGTCTGCACCTCATCAAAGATCAGCAGCAATCCTTTTTCATCACATAGCTGCCGGATTTCCTGCAGATACTCCTTGCCAAGCGGCCGAACTCCTCCTTCACCTTGCAATGGTTCACAAAGAACAGCACATGTCTGTGGTCCGATCAGATCCCGCAAGGCACTTATATCGCCAAATGGCGCGTGTTTAAATCCATCAGGAAGCGGCTCAAAACCCTGGTGAAATTTAGGTTGACCAGTTGCTGCAACAGCGGCAAGTGTACGGCCGTGAAAAGATCCTTCCAGGGAAACAATCTCATAACGCCCTTCTGGCGCATGTTTCCGGGCAAGTTTAATGGTAGCCTCAATCATTTCTGCACCGCTGTTGGCCATAAAAACGCGATCAGCAAATGAGAACTTTATAAGCAGTTCCGCAAGTTCCGTCTGCGGAACGGTGTAATACAGATTGGATACATGCACCAGTTTTGCGGACTGTTCACAAATAGCTTTTGTAATTTCCGGATGGCAGTGCCCCAGGCCGCATACGGCAATTCCAGACAGGAAATCGAGATATTCCCGTCCATCCATATCTTTCAGTCGGCAGCCGCTGCCCTCGACCATTACAGCTGGATACCTTCCATAAGTACTTATAAATGCAGTATCACTCTTCTTCATCAACTGCTCACCATTCATGTAACTATCTCCGTTCCGATACCCTGTTGGGTGAACATTTCCAACAAAATAGCGTGTTCAAGCCGCCCGTCAATTATATGAGCCTTGCTTACACCTGCGGCAACTACTTCCCGGCAGCACTGTATCTTGGGAATCATCCCGCCAGCAACAACACCGGAATTGATGTATGATTCGGCTTGATCGATAGTCATTGACGAAATCAGTTTTCCGTCTTTTCCAAGCACACCTTCAACATCGGTAAGCAATATAAGTTTTGCTGCCCGCAGGTGATCTGCAACTGCTCCTGCCACTAAGTCAGCATTTATATTGTATGCCTGCCCATCATCTCCGACCCCAACCGGTGCTATAACTGGAATAAAACCTTTGGCGTCCAAGGTGTTCAGTACCTCAGGATTAACATGGGTAACCTTGCCTACGCGGCCGAGATCAATAAGCTCAGGAGGTGCGTCTTCAGCCTGGTTTTTCTGGATGGTCATTTTCCGGGCCCCGATCAGGTCTCCATCCCGGCCGGATAGGCCAACAGCCTTGCCGCCGCAATGGTTAATAAGGCTTACAATTTCCTTGTTCACCTTGCCAACCAACACCATTTCAACAACATCCATGGTTTCACCGTCGGTGACCCGCATACCGTCAATATAACTGGGTTCGATTTTCATTTTTTCAAGCACCCGGTTAATTTGAGGCCCACCACCATGCACGATCACCGGATTGATACCGATGTATTTCATCAGTATAATATCCAGGGCAAAATTTCTCTTGAGGTCTTCATCCACCATAGCATGGCCGCCATACTTGACAACCACTGTCTTATTATAAAACTCCCGGATAAATGGAAGCGATTCGATCAGTATTTTTGCCTTTTCAATGCCCTCTTTCATTGTTCATTTTCCCTGGCATAATTATAGTAAGTATATAGCAACAGTGCGTTGCAAAAAACCTGCAATTACAACAACTCAATCTATTCATCTTAATTACAACTTGGTGATATGTAAAGATATCTTTACGTGTGTACCCGATATACAGGAATACTTTACATTCGCTTCAACAATAAGTATGTTCGTAGTGCAATGCATCATCATGTTGATGATTACAATACAATACTTTTTGTTCAGCGGGGATAGTCTATGCGTCATTATTTAATACTTATCTTTTGTATTTTTTTAGCAACAGCCCACTGTGGCGGCCCGGCATATATATCTGCGGCGGAGTCCGTTGCCGAACCAGTACAGATTGAAGCTGACCGTATGGAATCTAACCAGGCAAAGAATGAAGTACACTTTTCCGGACACGTTGAGGCAGTACAGGGTGATATCATCATACGGGCCAATGAAATGACCGTTCTTTATGGCGACAAAAAAAACAATGATTCAAGTCAACAAAGCGAGCCCTCTCGAAAAATAAGGAACATTCTAGCTAATGGTAACGTCACAATAATTAAGGAAGGCTGGACCGCTACAGGAGACACTATGGATTTTTCTGCCAGGGAAAGGAAGGTGGTATTGACTGGAAATGCCAAGGCCCTGCAGGATAAAAATGTCATAAGCGGTGACAGCATCACCCTCTACCTGGACGAAGGCAAGAATGTGGTGGAAAAAAACCAGGGAGAAGGCCAGCGCGTCAAAGCTGTCATTTACCCGGAATCAGCGAATACAAAAGACAACTCAAACTGAAATTCGTATCTGCAGAAATATTTATATATGGCAGTTCTGGAAACAAAAGACATTATCAAGCAATATAGCAACCGGAGGGTCGTTGATGGTGTAAACCTTCGTGTCAGCAGCGGCTCAGTGGTAGGCCTGTTGGGGCCAAACGGCGCCGGTAAAACCACTTCTTTTTATTCCATAGCCGGCTTCATCCGCCCGGATTTCGGCAGCATCCTTCTCGACGGCCAGAACATATCAACGTTACCCATTCACAAAAGGGCTCACAGAGGAATCTCCTACCTTGCACAGGAACCATCGGTTTTCAAAAAACTGACTGTTGAAGAAAATGTCCGTATTGTTCTTGAACCCATGGGTTTATCACGAAAAGAAATCAAGCAGCGAGTCCAGGATCTTATGGAAGACCTGAAAATTGATTATCTCGCAGACAACAAGGCCCACACCCTTTCAGGGGGGGAGAGGCGGCGTGTTGAAATTATGAGGGCACTTGCAATTAAACCACGTTTTCTCTTGCTTGATGAGCCCTTTGCAGGTATAGACCCATTGTCTGTTTCTGATCTCCAACAGATCATATTGGAACTGAAAGATAAAGGTCTGGGTATACTTATTTCTGATCATAATGTACGTGAAACCTTGTCAGTCTGTGATTTTGCATATATTATTAACAACGGCCAGATTTTGACAAGCGGAACGGCAGATGAAATAGTTCAAAGTGACCTGGCCAAGAAGATGTATCTTGGTGAAAGCTTCACCATGTGATATTTTTTAAAGAAACAGTAAGGCCTTTTATTATTAATATTAAGAAGAATTACTCTAAAACACGTTTATCATGGCACTGACGCTCAAACAACAGCTTAAACTTGCACAACAGCTGGTGATGACACCTCAGCTGCAGCAAGCCATAAAACTACTGCAGCTGTCTCGCCTGGAACTTGCAGAAACTCTGCGTCAGGAAATAGAAGAAAACCCTCTTCTGGAAGAAATCACCGCGGGTGAATCCGAAGGAGACCTGAGTCCCGGGACAACGACACGAGATGATAAAGAGACACCTGAATCGGAGAAAACCGGAGAAATCTCCATGGAGAGCGTCACTCCTATGCAGGAGATTAATTGGGAGGATTACGCCAATTACTATGAAGGTGGTGGTTTTTCTTTTTCCAGGGAGGTGAACGATTCCAACCGGCCTTCCCGCCTTGATTTTGTTTCAAAAAAAACAAGCCTTCAATCTCACCTGCAATGGCAACTGAGTCACAAGGATCTAACTAAGGAAGAAGTAAAAGCCGGGCTTTTCATCATAGGCAATCTAAACCCTCAGGGTTTTTTAGAACTGACTAAAGAGGATATTGTTGAGGAAATAGGCTGCAGTGAAGATACCGCAGACCATGTGCTTTCTATGATTCAAAGTATGGATCCAGCAGGAGTCGGTGGTCGTGATGTAAAAGAATCATTACTTCTGCAGCTCGAACGGCTTGACCTGGGTGAATCACTTGCCGCTGTTATTATACGTGAACATATCCATACGCTGGAAATAAAAAAATACGGTGCTATAGCTAAGGCTACCCGCAAACCAATCAGTGAAGTTCTCGGCGCTATTAAGGTTATTACTAACCTGAACCCATTTCCGGGAAGACAGTATAATGATGATGATACCTTATATATAGTACCCGATGTCTATATCCATAAGGTTGGAGACGACTATCTCATCGTACTCAATGATGAAGGCCTGCCGCGACTCAGGCTATCCAGTCACTATCAGGAAATACTTGACCACGAGTCCGACGCTTCTAAAGAAACAAAACACTATATTAAAGACAAACTCAAAGATGCCGCCTGGCTGATAAACAGTATACAACAAAGGCAGCGCACCATTTACAAGGTCGTTGAAAGTCTGCTCAAATTTCAAAAAGGTTTTTTCGAAAAGGGTGTATCAAATCTCAAACCACTTGTCCTCCGCGATGTGGCTGAAGATATTGAAATGCATGAATCTACTATCAGTAGGGTAACCACCAACAAGTATGTTCATACACCCCAGGGGATTTTTGAATTGAAATATTTCTTCAGCACCGCAATTCCCAGAAAGGGTGGAAAAGAATCTTTGGCTGCAAAGAGTATCAAGGAACAAATTCGAAACATGATAAAGGAAGAGGACCCCAACAAACCGCTTACCGATAATGCTATTTCCGAGATTCTTCAGGAAGAAGACATCAAAATCGCCCGCCGAACAATAGCCAAATACCGTGAACAACTTGGCATCCTCCCTGTAAAACACCGCCGAAATCCCCAGTTAAAGTGACACCAGACATCGCGGTATCCAGAGGATTTGGTTAATAAACATAAGAATATTGTACAGCTCACTGTTAATCTCTGGCTGCGTAACAAAGCGGGTGTGAATCTATTATATAATGTTCCAGGTTAAATCATCATGGTTAAGAAAAAAATTGGCATAGTATTGGGTGGAGGCGCAGCGAGAGGCCTAGCTCATGTTGGGGTACTGAAAGTTCTCCTGAATGAAGGTATAAAGCCTGATCTTATTGTCGGTACAAGCATAGGTGCCTTAATCGGCTCGATTTATGCCACCCATCCGGACCCTGATGAAGTGATAAGCATTATTCGCAAATATTTCGAATGTGAGTGTTTCAGCAGGATCAAGTTTGACTTTTTGAAACAAACGGAAGACGGCACTGCCAATGATGGCCTTTTTGACGCTTTATCACGCTATTTGCGAAAAACAATATTTTATAATGTGTCTCTTGCTAAACAGTCCTTCGTCAGTGAATTTGATTACTTGGAAAATATTTCCATGCTGATCGACGACATATCCATTGAAGACACTCAAATCCCCCTGGGAATCGTCTGCACAGATTTAAATACCGGCGAGGAGGTCATTTTGACAGAGGGTTCTCTGCGAACCGCAGTTGCCGCTTCTTCAGCAATACCCGGCATATTCCCTCCAATTGAATATGGAGACAAACTTCTGGTTGATGGGGGCTGGGTAAATCAACTTCCTGCCAAACCGTGTATGGATTTGGGAGCTGACCTAGTTATTGCTGTAGCTGTAGCCAGAGAACTTGAACAGGATTATTCAATTGATTCCGGACTTGATATTTTGCGCCGGGCAAACGCTATCACCCGCTCAACTTTAAGTACCCTTCATATGAAAGATGCTGACTATATTATTACGCCGGAAGTTGGTGATATCAGTTGGGCCGGCTTTGAGTGTGTTGATGAGTGCCTCAACCGGGGAGAGGTCGCCGCCGTGAAATCATTACCCGTGATTAAAGCATTTCTTGCATGACCTGTTTTTTCAGGGCCAACGATGCCTGACCTTTATCACTTGTTCCGGTGAATAAAGGGCATCTATCTGCTGCTGATATTTCTCTATCAAAGCTTTTCTTTTAATCTTCATGGTCGGAGTAATCTCCCCCCTTTCTTCTGTGAGAGATTCCGGGAGAATAATTATCTTCTTAATCTTTTCAAAAGAGGCTAAATCTTCACACTTCTCCGTAATTCTGCTCATGATAAAGTCATAAAATTTCTTGTTGTCTATCAGTTCAGATGGTGAATAACCTGTAAATCCTGCATCGGCCCCTGAGTCATCTATGCGTTCGTAATCCGGGACAATAAGTGCGGTAAGATACTTTTTCCCATCACCATAAACCATGGCCTGTTCAACATATTCATCAGACATTACCAGATTTTCTATGTGTTGAGGTGTGATGTTCTTTCCACCTGATGTGATAATAATATCTTTCTTACGGTCAACAATCTTCAGATACCCATCACTGAGCTCTCCAAGATCTCCGGTATACAACCAACCATCCCGAATAACTTCAGAAGTTGCCACTTCATTTTCATAATAACCAAGCATTACAGAATGCCCTCTGACAGCTATCTCACCATCATCAGCAATTTTGACTTCGACACCTGGCAGAGGTGGCCCCACTGTTTCTGGACGGTTATCTTCCAGTCTGTTCACCGAAATCACAGGTGAAAATTCTGTAAGCCCATATCCCTGCAGAATTATCACACCGGCAGCCTGGAAAAACTCAATAATATCTGGTAAGAGGGGGGCACCTCCGGATACAAAAAAACGCATACGTCCGCCAAGCAGTTTTTTCAATTTGCTGAAAATAAGCCGATCCGCTATTGAATTGACGATGTTGAGAATAATCCCTGGCTCCTTTTCTTGCCGAAGCAGTTTCAGCCTTTTTTTACTATACTCGATTGCCCGGAAGAAAAGCGCCCTTCTGGCAGGTGATGATTGATTAACGCCATCGAGAACTCGCGCATAAAGCTTCTCAAAAAATCTTGGTACGCCAAGAACAACTGTAGGTCTTACCTCGCGAATATTATCAGCAACCTCCCGTAAGGATGATGCATACGCTATCGTCGTGCCTGCAGCCAGCATCATGAATTGCCCAACGGTGCGCTCAAAAGAGTGACTCAATGGTAGAAAAGAAAGACATGTATCATTAGGCCCTACAGGTTGTGCGGTAATGCATGCATAAACATTTGCCAATATATTTGCATGAGAAAGCATGACCCCTTTCGGTGCACCGGTGGTCCCAGAAGTAAAGATCACTGTAGCGCAGTCATTAGGCAGCAGATTGGCAATTCTTGCATCAAGCTCTGCTCCTCTGGCTCCTGATAAGTTTTCGCGACCTAGAAATCTAAGCGAATAATAATCCACTGCACATGATCCAGGCGAATCCACTCCGACTTCATCAAGAACAAATATCCTTTCAACAGCCACGTCACAGGTTGCAAGCATCTCAGCTTTATCTGAGCGCGCCACAAATGCATTACGGACTCCGCTGGCTTTGAGTATATAGTCTGCCTGGGCGGGTGTGTTCGTATGGTATATAGGTATGGTAATAGCACCAGCAGCAAGAATTGCCAGGTCGGCGGTTACCCATTCCGGTCGATTATAAGACATGATTGCCACCCTATCTCCCGGCTCCAAACCTAAAGTTATCAGCCCACAAGCAACCTCCCGAACCGCCTGACCCAGTTCAGACCAGGTTATTGCTGTATACCCTTCGGGCCCCTTTTGCATCAGGGCCGTTTTTTCTCCGTAGTGAGCAACTCCGGCGAAAAACATGCCGGGTATTGTGTCAGCTTTCATCATGCCGTTTTTCAATTATCTCCTGTTTGAGTAGTATAAAAGCTGTCTCCCGAAGCGGCCTGATCTGCCAGGAGCCTTGCAGGAATAAAACGTTCTCCATAGCTTTCCGCCAGTTTTTGTAGTTCGGAAACAATCCTATCAGCACCAAGAGTATCTGCATATCGAAGCAGCCCACCCTTAAATGGCGGAAATCCCGCACCAAAGATCATAGCAATATCTACTGCTTCGGGAGTACTAACAACACCTTCTTCAAGACAGAACGACGCCTCATTTATCATGGGCAGGAAAAGGCGCTCATTAATACCCCTCGTATTTATTGATTTTTTACCACTAATTAAATGTGCCAGAATTGTATTTAAATCGGGATCAGCAATGCGTCCTTTCTTTTTATCGTAGAGATAAAAACCCTTACCACTCTTTTTCCCAAATCGGTCGATATTTCGCATAGCCTCTAGTACAAGGGAAGGTTTCAAACGCTCACCCAGCCCACGGTATAAATTTTCCCCAACATGCGCGGCTATATCTATACCTACCAGGTCCATGAGAGCAAATGCACCCATTGGCATACCGAAGCTGATCATCGCCTTGTCAACCGTTTCAACCTGGACACCTTCTTCAAGCAGAAAGGCAGCTTCATTCATATAAGGTAGCAGCAATCGGTTTACCAGAAATCCGGGTCGGTCTTTTACTTCAACCGGTATTTTCCCAAGCCGTCTGGAAAACGCCATTAAACTGTCTACTGTTGCATCGGAGGTCTGCTCTCCTTTCACAACCTCTACCAACTGCATTTTGTCTACAGGATTAAAAAAATGTAATCCAGCCACTCTTTGAGGGTTTAAAACATCCTCCGCCATCTCGGATATCGACAGAGAAGATGTGTTTGATAATATGAGCGTTTCTTCTGACACAGCCTTATCTATTTCAGCAAAGATTGATTTCTTAGCATCCATTTGTTCGGCGATAACCTCAAGGACAATATCGGTTCCACCCACACCACGAATTTCAGTGTCATAAGTAACACGTGATTGGATCCACTCGGCTTCAGAAGCAGTAACAGCCAATTTCTTTTTCTTCCTACCCACATGTGCAGCAAGAGACCGCAAAGCCTGCCCAATACGCCTAGCAGACCTGTTGATAATTCGTACGCTCAATCCGCGTTCTGCTGCAAGAGTGGCAATCCCCGCTCCCATTACCCCTGCTCCCAACAGGCATATATTATTGATGTAAGCAGCCGGAGTGCGATCAATATTGGAGAATTTTTCCTGCAGCCTGAAAACACCAATCAGTTTTTTTGAAACATCGGTAACGGCCATTCTGCCAAGCAACAGGGCTTCGCGTTCAAGACCATTTTTCATACCATGTGAATATCCATATTCTATTGCTTCAATTGCTGCCAGCGGTGCGGGATAATGCCTCCCTGTGTGTTGACGCACCGCTTTTTTTGCCTTGTCAAATATCATACTTCTGCCAATTGGGATCTTCTCAAGAAACAGGAAAGGATTGCGAAACACGCTGCCAAAAACCTTTCTATGTTTGCCGGTTTGCGGCTGCCTGATCATACGCTTGGCGGAATTCAAAAGGTGTTCTACCGGCACAACTTCATCAACAAGGCCCATCCGCAGTGCTTTTTTTGGGTATACCCTGGCACCTGTTGTTATCATTTTCAATGCCTGTGGTATACCTATTAACCGGGGGAGTCTCTGGGTGCCGCCAAATCCAGGAATTATACCGAGGTTAACCTCAGGAAGTGCGATAAAACTCTGCGGCTCATCTGTAATTACCCTATAACGGCAGGCAAGAGCCAGTTCCGTCCCACCGCCAAGACAGGATCCATTAATGGCAGCAACTACAGGAAAAGGAAGAGCGGCAAGTTTATTAAGGACGCTCTGGCCCTGTCTTGCTAACTCTGTCCCCCCCGTTTCATCATGTATGTTTTCAATTTCCGCCAGGTCTGCACCTGCAATAAAATTTGTTTTCTTAGCTGAATAAATTACCACACCCTTAACAGAGTCAGCTTTACGCTCCAACTCTAAGAGAATGCGTTCGAGATCATCCATCACATCGCGCTTCAGGATGTTTACCTTCTCTCCTGACAGGTCAAAGGTAATTATGGCAAGATCATCTATATATTGCATTGTGAATGCTTTTGTCATTTCATGACCTCTCTAGAAGCATTGCGGCTCCCTGGCCGCCACCTACACATAAAGTTGCGAGTCCAAGATCAACCGATCGCCGCTGCATTTCAAGGAGAAGAGTCAGCACCAGGCGAGTACCGCTTGACCCTACAGGGTGTCCCATGGCAACAGCGCCACCGTTGACATTCAAGATTTCTCTATCAATACTGCCGATTGCTTTTCTACCTAAATGTCCTTCGGAATATTTATCGGAAGCAAAGATCATTTCATTTGCAATGACCTGAGCGGCAAACGCTTCGTTAATTTCAAGCAGACCTATATCAGCAAAATCCACACCAGCCCGTTCCAGAAGTAATGCTGTTGAGTACGAGGGGCCCAGCCCCATTCTTTTAGGTGCAAGTCCAGTAAAAACATGATCTTTAATGTATCCAAGAGGAGATAGACCCAGTTTTGATACTGCTTTCTCTCCTGCCACCAGTACTGCGGCCCCCCCATCAGTAATCTGTGATGAGTTGCCGGCCGTAACCGTGCCATATTTCCTGTCGAATACCGGTTTCAACCTGGCAAGAAGTTCCAGAGTTTCATCAGGCCGCACTCCGTTATCAAAATCTACGGCCTTTTCAAATTTTGGCGGGGTTAAGACTGTCATTATTTCATCTTTAAAATTACCTTCATTTCTGGCACTTATGGCCCGCTGATGACTCATCATGGCAAATGTATCCTGGCTTTCACGACTGATCCCGAATTCTCTGGCCAGCACCTCTGCGGTCTGCCCCATATTCAACCTACAGGTTGGATCAGTTAAACCTAGTAGCAACCCAATTTTAGGAATAACATCAGCTGGCCTTAAGTGTGATAGAGTCGAAAGTTTTGGCTTAAGTCGATGAGAATGCTGAAAGTTGGTGACGGTTTTTTGAAATTTTTTGGAAAGGAAGAAAGGGATATTTGTCATCGATTCGATACCGCCGGCAATAACAAGTTCTGCTTCCCCGGTGGCGATGGACTGGGCTGCCGAAACTATAGACTGCATTCCCGAGGCACAATTCCGGTGCACGGTGAATGCCGGGACATGTTCAGGAATTCCCGAGAAAAGGGATATGACCCTGGCGACATTCACTGCTTCAACCGGTTGGGCCACATTTCCAATAATTACCGAATCCACTTCATCAGGGTCGATACCTGTGCGGGCAATAAGCTCGGAAACCACAAATCTTCCGAGATCGACGGCTGTACACTCAGAAAAGTGAGTACCTGCTTTGATATAAGGCGTTCTCACTCCAGCAACAATCGCAATTCTTTCCAAAATTTCCTCCTGCTCCAGTTATTTATTCATTTTATGTACAATCAAGCCCATGAATTCAATATAAGGCATCAATTTATGATTGTAACCATCCCTGAGCTTTGCGCCTGCGAATCTACCTCTCAATTAGGTCTCGCATTGTATTTTACTGATTCAGGTCATTAAAAATCTGATTACTCAGCACCTCCTTCCTTGACCGGGAAAACAAATAATTCGCCTTTCTATCAAACTCAGCTTCTGCTAAGAAATAACCGAGCTCTCTCATACAGCTATCAACTTTTTCTCCCTCCTGCTTTAAAATGTGAATGTCTGCCAACATGCATAACACCCCATACAGATACAAGCTGAGATTGGTAATTCGACGCAGGAAAAATTCATGTTTTGTAATTTTTTTCCCATGCCTAATGAAGCCAAAAAATATTAGCCTTCTAATAGAAACTGCATTCCTATTTATAAATCGCAATGCTTTTTTCTCAACGGCATTGGAAGTATCAAAAGCTATCCTGTTGTTGCTGAAATATTTTCTTACAAGAAAAAATATTCTCTTGATTGGATGCTTACCCGCATATGCAGACATTGTTGCGTTGAGCGACCTTAAAATTGTCAACGGCGGATAGATGGAATGAATTTCGGTAGTACCCTCAAATATTGTCGTTACCCTGAAATCGCGCATCCTTTTTTCATAGGGCAATGTTGATAAATATCCGGCACCGCCAGCCACCTGTAACGCATCGTATAATGCTTTCCAGGCTCTTGTGGTGGAGAAAAGCTTAGTGTGTGAGCTTTCAATTGCTACATTTGCGTTTGGATTTTTTTCGAGGATTTTTGCTGTAAATCGTGTCAGGGCGGCAGATACAGAACAGTAAACCCTCGTTCGAACAATTTTTTCCTGTATAAGTTCAAACTCTTTAATCGGGACGCCGAACTGTTTTCTGGATGAAGCCCTCAAATACATATCTTCTACTGACTGTCGCATTACTCCTACCGAAGCAGCTCCAAGCCCCAGTCGGCCATAATTCAAGATGCTCATGGCAATCTTAAAACCATCGCCAGGTTTCCCAATCAGGTTTTCAACCGGTACTTTCACATTGGTTAAGGTAATACTGGTCGTAGAACTTATTGTCAGACCCATTTTCTTCATGGGCTTACCGATCTTGATCCCGTCCCAGGAGGATTCAACAATGAAGGCTCCCATGAATCCTGGTTTATCAGGGTCCATCTGAGCAAAGGTAACAATGCCGTCGGCATAACCGCCATTTGTAATATATGTTTTTAACCCGTTAAGAATGTAATACCGGCCATCGGTTGATAATTTAGCTTTAGTTTCTATGTGCTGGGCATCAGAACCAGTTTTAGGTTCTGTAAGAGCATAAGCAAAGATCATACTGCCCGAGGCTGCCTGAGATAAATACTTCCCTTTCTGAGCCTCAGTGCCAAAAAGCAGAATACCCTTTACGCCAATTGAAAGATGGGCTGTTGGAATTATGGCAAGCGACATATCTGTTCTGGCAATGTCTTCAATAACCTTCAGGTAATCATTGAGACTTAAACCTTGACCGCCATAACTTTTGGGAATATTGAGTCCGAAAATACCAATATCACGCAACCCCTGCAATAACTCGTCCGGCACACTACCGGCTTTTTCAAGTTCTGAAGGTGAATAATTCGCAATGAGACTGCGGTACTGGTCTATAATCGAACTGACTTGCTCGTTTTTTTGGTCAGGCAGCAATAATGTCTCGAACAACTTTCTATTAAATGTACCTAGATACATATCTGCAAGAAAATTCTGTTGTCCGCTGACAATACCCATAAAAAAATCTCTTTTTTGGGAAATAACAACTAAATCCGACCTGGAAATATAATTCTTGCTAAAAAGATAAGCAGTTAATGGTGCAATAGTCAACCATATAATATTGTTGAGAAAAACTTGAGCAACATGTTCGGAATCGGAATTTTTATTGTGACCCTGCAGGAAATGACGTGAAGACAGCAGGAAAGCCTTATTGTCAACAGACCGTAATATTATCTAAAAAACTCTTTCTACGTGTTCCCTGCGAAGTTTTTCCGAAGCCTGCTCAATCTTTTCAACAGCTTCCGTGTATCCTTCTGGATTTTCAGTGACCTGGGAACTCAAAACGACGTTCAATGTTTTTTCAACGCTGTTCAAGCGGTTATTGTACAACATGTAATTAGATTTATTTTGATAGGCAAGGTGGACAAGGTCATCATATGAATTTCCATCCACTCCAAACAAGTCTCGGTAGTGCCGCATCAGGACTCCCATGAGATCACGGTAAGCGTCCAGTGCTTCACCCGGTAGTTTCGTCCTCTGGACGGCCATTTCCAGGTCCGGCTGCCCACCGCTTTCCAGTGAGTCTTTTACCGCATCAAGAGCATTACGCCTGCTCACCATGTAATGCCTAGAAAATTCCTGACATCCAGTCTTGTATCTGGTTTTGTGCATGAAAAAATATACCAGGAGAATCGGAACAAGAATCATCCACACGTTCAATTTTGGCCTGGGTATAACACGTGCGGCAACTGACATGGCAAAGTTATGCTCATACTCTTCAACCAGTTCATAATTCTTATCAAGCGAAGCCATATCTGCTTTTATTCCAACATGTTACAGGATCCGCAATAAAAAATCTCCTTGCGTTGTGGGCTTTTGAACACAAGAAAAAGTCCTACAAGATATGAAAATGTCTTTATTGATACAAATTGTAATGCTGCTGGAGGGAAAGTCGAATAATTTAGATGAGCAGGATGCGCTGTCACGCCCATCCGGAAGGCGCTTTCTTAACTACGATAGCCTTATCACTGACTGTTTCACCGTTCAGCTTTTCGATGGCCTCGTAAGCATCTTTTCGCCTTTCCATTTCAACGTAACCAAAATTTTTGGACTGCCTGGTATAGTGATCGGTGATTATTCTGGCACTTTTAACATTGCCGTAAGGAGAGAACAGATCATTCAGTTCGGTTTCAGTCATATTATAGACAAGATTTCCGACATAGAGCCTCATATCCGACCTCCTTTTTTATTTATTATTAGAACAACTATCTATCTGATCTCACGTGGCAAAACACAACAAGGAACTACAGAAAACCGCGAGAAGAAATGCAAGGGTAAAGCTTTTTGAACATCCAATTATGTAAAAGTAACAGTATATTCAATCTACTCCTTTTAGCAACAATTTAATTTATTTTGCAAAGTCTTTACTTATTATGAATATATGTTGTAGGAATTCTGGCAATTCCCTGCCATTTACTACTCGATACTTATTAATATACCACATTAAACGTTAACCATTCCCAGTATTCTGGGCACATAAAATTCACTTTTGCTTGTGTGATGTGATCGAAAATATTAGGACTTGATAAATAAGAAATCTGAAAGGTGTAGATATATATGATATCTACCAACGGGTCATGAAATAGAAGGGGAAAAAGATATTTTATTTAACTGGCCCGGATATTTCACGAGTCTAGCAGGTTGAAGATACGGAGTTCAAAGTGATTCGCTATATTGAAGTATGAGTATTGCTTTGAACCGAAGTAGATTCGGCTTGATTGGCTCGCCCTTTGGGTGAGTAATTTTGTATGAAATAATACGGAACCGACTCGGTACAAATTGGATTTTGAAATACTACATGGCAAAGGTAAGGAACTATCTACAAATCAATCAGTTATATAAAATTTTCAAAATTACTCATGAAGTATTCAGGCTAGGTAATGACATTGGTCAAATTACATGACATCACAATTCAGTTCAACATTGACACTATTACTTCCATCTCTTTTCAGGCTGGTTATTGAGGCATTATCTATCTTGACAGATCGGAAGTCTTTAATTGGCATACCATTATAATGGAGCACCAGGCAGCGAATAACAATAAGGTGGCTGACAATGATTATGCTTTCACCATCATGTTTTGTAATTAGTTTTTCTAAGGCCTGTACAGCACGCTTCTTAACTCCACCAAGGGTTTCACATCCCGGCAGCATGAAACTTTCCGGGTTTTCCAGCCATGTTGGGTATTGGGCATCAAACTTTGCCCGGATTTCCTGCTTTGTATACCCGTCCCAGTGTGGAATATCTATTTCGTTAAATGCTTCTTCAACTTCCAGAGGTATACCGAGAACCTGCTCAATAATGGCTGCTGATTCTACGGTTCTGGTTAACGGTCCGCAATAGACAGCTGTTACACCTTTACTTGTTAGTCTTTCTGCAACTTTCTGTACCTGATTCCGTCCCTCCTTGTGAAGACTTTCTCCGGTACGTCCGGCAAACCTGTTTTCCTTATTTGCCGGGGTAACTCCATGCCGAATGAGATATGCTGTAGTAACCATTATTAGTTATTGCAGTAAAAAGTGGATTAGAGGCCTTAATGAGCCTATAGCAAACTCTGGAGGAAAGAGGCGTAGGAAAAAATCCAAAATACAGTACCAGCATTACTGGCTTTTTATAAGGCCGAACAGTTCATCGGCCGACATCCTGGCACTCATATCACTGCCGTCGAGGAGACTGTCGGCCAGATCGCGTTTTTCCTGATGAAGTTTGACGATTTTTTCTTCAATGGTATTACTTGTCACCAGGCGATATATGGTAACAGGATGTTTCTGACCTATCCGGTGGGCCCTGTCGGAAGCCTGGTCTTCAACTGCAGGATTCCACCAGGGGTCCATGTGTATAACATAATCTGCTGCAGTCAAATTTAATCCCAAACCTCCGGCTTTAAGGCTTATCAGAAACAGGTCTCCATTTCCTGCTTGAAACTCGTTAACCTGTTCTTTTCTTTCCTTCAATGATGTTGAACCGTCCAAATAGCGGTAGTCGACTTTTTTCTTATCAAGGTGCTTCCGAATTATGTTAAGATGACCGACAAACTGGCTGAAAACCAAAACCTTGTGTCGATTCTCCAGGAGTTCGTCCACAACTTTTCCGAACAATTCTAGTTTTGAGCTGGCAATATGTGTATCTTGCACCACGAGTTTTGGATTACAGCATGCCCGCCTCAATTTCATAATCTCCGCTAGAATCTTAATGTTCTGTCCAGGCAAGCCATTTACACCCTCGAGATTTTCAAGTGCCTGGCGTCTGAGGGCTTCATAAAAAGATGCCTCCTCACTGCTCATCTCCACCTGCAGAATTATTTCAGTTCTGGGTGGCAGTTCCTCCAATACCTGTGACTTAATACGACGTAAAATAAAAGGTCTGATCACCTTTTTCAGCTTCCGCCTGGCAGCACGGTCCTGATAACGCTCTATGGGAACGGCATATTGATCGTTAAACCTGTCCAGTGTCCCAAGCAGCCCAGGAGTAATGAAGTTGAAGAGATTCCACAGTTCACCCAGGTGGTTTTCAATGGGCGTTCCTGTAGTTATCAGTTTAAATTTTCCGTTGAGCGACATGGCAGCACGTGACCTCTTGGTCGCCATGTTCTTTATAGCCTGTGCTTCATCAAGAACTATGGTCTGCCACTCCATTGAAGCAATTAATTCCGATTCCTGCTGAAGCAACGTATAGCTCGTAACTAGAACATCAAAAGAACCCAGGTTTTCAACCAGGTTTTTCCTTCCTTTGCTGTTCAGAACCATGAGATTCAAAGTGGGAGCAAACCGGTTTGCCTCTGATATCCAGTTCATACAGACTGAGGTTGGCGCCACTACCAGAGTAGGCCCCTTTTCAGTCCGTTCAAGTATTATTGCCAGCGCCTGCAGGGTCTTACCCAGTCCCATATCATCTGCAAGGCATGCACCTACACCCCAATGCGCCAGGCGCGACAGCCAGCAATAACCTTCCACCTGATAGTCTCTCAGGTCGGCTTGCAAGGTAGATGGAACTCTGATTTTTAATTCACGGGCAACTTTTATTTTATTTAGTTGCTTCTTCCAGCCTTCATCAGCATCAACCCTCACCAGGTCTTCTGTAAATTCTTCTAAAGCGAGGATAGCAAGGGGGTGGATACGAATACCTTCGTCGGGACTTACTGCATCTTCACCAGTTCCATTTCCGTTCTCGATGAAGTTATTTAAATTATCCAGCCTTCTTCGTAATTCCTCGGTAAGGGCCAGGAATTGACCGTCACCCAGGGCAATGAAATTTCCTGAACTTTTGCGGGACAGGGATATCAGCTGTTTCATATGAAGAACAAGTGAGTCATCAAGCTCCAAGCTTCCACTTAGCTCAAACCAGTTCTGCTTCTTTCGAACCTGTAGCCTCAATTGATCAAAAGATGCCCGGTGAGTAACCGAGAGTCTCTCTCCTGCAGGCCACTCCACTGACACTGTATCCTTAAGATCCTGAAGCTCAAGGAGAAGTTGGAGACATCCCTCGGTTTCTTCAATATGCCATTCACGATCAATATCACCTGTCATTGCCAGTGTTTTACAGGCGCCCTCAACATCCCGTGCTTTTTCTTCCTCCAGTTTCAGGTCCCGAGTCGTTTGCAGTCTGCGGCCTCCGACCTCAGCCATCACGTTCTGGACACCTTTACCCGGTTTCAGATAAGGCCCTCCAGATGCAAAAGGTTTAACAAACATTTCAACTTTGAACCCATTCCCAAACGGAAGCAGCTGGATGTGAATTTTTGTTTCGGATGGTACTTCTTCAACATCTTGCGGCTTGCTTCCAATTGCCGAGTGAACCGTCATAAATGAGGAAATATTACTGATTGCAGCCATCACCTGATCGGCAGCGGATAAAGGAACCGAAAGTCCGTTCTTGCCGATTATCTTCGCGATGCGTCTATGTCTTTTGGTAATTTCTATTATCTTGAACCTAAATGGCGTTTCGCGAATAACAGTAACCCTTTCCTTGGTAATCTCTTTTGCAAATTTTACAAGCAGGTTATCTCCTTTCTCTTCCACCATTATCTCCGGTTCACCTTTTACCAGCTCTACCGGCACATTGGGGGATTCTTCCAGAAAGAGTAAAGGGTGACCAATCATAGCGGTCATGACCTTGTCCATATCAAAAGAATACGTCACACCCTGGTTTGAGCTCTCACGTAATATCGCCTTACAAATTTTACGATCCTGATCAGTCATGAAATCCATATTCTTGTCGGTGTATATCCTGCTAAGTGCAACAGGTCGGCCCTTACTCCAACCGCCACCAGCTATAGTTTTCTGCTCTTTAGGAGAAATAGTCAGCTGCGCATCATCGGACCCAATAACCCAAACCAGACGAGATGTTTTATCTTTAATTGCTGACCCGCGCCTGCCCGCCGATGTTACACTGATCAAGGCCATTAGGCTGCGTTCCCATGACTCTTGCAGTTTCAACACTGATAAAATTGAAACAAGACCGGTACTGCCTCGTATTTCAGCTGCATAATTTCCGTATTGCTCATCATCTTTCAACCGGGCCAGAAGTTCGGCAAGCTCCATGGCTATCCATTTGAAGCCATTAGCTTTAGCACGTTCGAACAAATGGGAGACATCTTCCGTCATCTCATCTGACAGTTCACCATTAAGCCAATATCTCGTTACTGCTTTGAAAAATGTGATGATACTATTGCCGTCCTGTTTCACCTCACGAATGATAGTATCAGCTTCCAGAACTTCATTTTCCTGAACAAGCATGAGAGCTTCAAGAAGTGAATATATAGAAAGAAGCATGTCATCCTGCAATTGTGAGCGGGCTGTGTTAATAAAATCCCTGACTCTTGCAAACTGTGAATAATCTCCAGATT
>CALZHP010000031.1 GCA_945787325.1 uncultured Desulfobulbaceae bacterium | reverse complement strand
TGTCAGATCAACGGGAGTGGGTGGAGTTTCAATCTGGCGTGACGATGGTCTGACTCCTAATCAATGGGATATAAATGATACTCAGATCGGCTCCACCGCAACTTTTAGTGGAAATACTGCGAGTTTCACAGGCTTAAGTGAATCAATTAATACTTCAGCTACCCAATACCTGGTTACCTACAATATCGATGGAAATGCTACTGCAACAAATATCCTGCAGGGCGCTGTGACAACAGCTACAGTCAGTAACACTCTCGTTAATAACGATACTGTTGACGCCACCCTGACCGTTGAAGCTGGTTATGTCCATGAAACATCGGCCTATAAATTTGTTTATGGCCCTGGTATTGGTAACGAACTCTATTTGAAAAATACAAGCTTGCCGAACACTAATATCCTGCAAGGCATGAGTATAGGCAGTTTATATTCTGGTGGGCCAGCTTCACTGCTTATGACCTTTGATCCTGATGCGACAGTTACTACTATTGTCAATAACAGTTCGGTTGAACAGGTCCAAATGACAGGTAAGTTGATGGACAGAACCGGGGTTTCATATGGCACTGTCACTGCTGATATTACGTTTTATGAAGACCGGTTTGCTTTTGATATGAATGTATCTATTACTTCGAACCCATCAGGGGCAGACTGGCTTTTTATGAGCTATGGTACCTGGGGTGGTGCTATGGATACCAACTTTTTATACAGTTCTAGCAGTAGTCCATTCTCCAATCAATCAACAAATTACTCTCCAAGTGGTCAGAGTGAACCAATCAGCTACCAGACATTATTTGAAATGGGCGCCATAGATGGATTGGTCAATGCGACTCTGCAGCATGACGGTAGTTTTGCCCTTGGGGGAGCGAAATTCATTGACAATACAGGCTCTTTTGATGTTGCTTTTCAGAAAGACATCTCAGCAGCTCCAATAGGAAATTTCAACTCTACCGTCATGTACAGCTTTGGCACAACGGCAGATGTACTTAATTCTACCCTGGCAGAAGAACGGCGTGACGGTTTTTTCGTTCCTGCAACTCTGAATTTCGGAATCACAGGTGGCGACGGTGTGCTAACTGGAGATGGTTATGTAGAGCAGCGTGGGGCATATACCTTAGATGATAATGATGCCGACGATCATGTCCGTTTCGAGTTCCAGACCACCACCGTACACCATGCCCCGATTTTTGAAATTGCTAACTGGAACTCAACTGATCCAATCTATTTAACGGTTGATGGCGTAATGCAAATAGAGGGGACCGATTTTCACGCCGCTGTGACTGGATCCACTTTATATCTTCAGTACCTGGGTAATATTTCAGTCAATTCAATTATTGAGATTAATCCGAATATTGCCCCGACCATCGCTGGTACGGCGGCCGGCCAGGCGGTCAATGACAACGCCATGGTATCTCCTTTTAGTAGCGTAACCATCGGCGATGTCGACGTTCCAGCCCAGATACTGGACGTTTCCGTAACTCTTGACAACGCAGCCAAGGGTGTCTTCAGTACTCTCAATGGCTTTACAGATGCCGGCGGCGGAGTTTACACATACAGCGGCACCGCTGCAAACGCAACTACGGCAATTCGCGGGCTGGTGTTTAATCCGACCGATAACCGCGTTGCTGTGAGCACTACGGAGACCACTACTTTTACGATCTCTGTGGATGATGGTATCGCCGCGCCTGTGAGCGACAATATTACCACTGTCGTGTCAACCTCTATAAACGATGCGCCGGTTGGCGTACCCACCATCACCGGTTCGGTCACTGAAGATCAGATACTCACCGCCAATACGGCCGGTATAAGTGATGCCGACGGCCTTGGCGCATTTTCTTACCAGTGGCTGCGGGACAGCTTAGCTATCGGCGGCGCCACGGCAAGTACCTATACCTTGAGCGATGCCGATGTCGGAATACAAATTAGTGTGGAAGTCAGTTATTTAGATGCACTGGGTACCAATGAAACGGTCACTTCAGCCCAGACAGCAGCAGTTGCCAATATCAATGATAATCCAGTCGGCCAGCCCACCATTACCGGCACCGTCACCGAAGACCAGATACTTACTGCCAACACCGCTGGTATCAGTGACGCAGACGGCCTAGGTGCTTTCACCTACCAGTGGCTGCGAGATGGAGTCGCAATCGTCGGAGCCACCGCCAGCACCTATACCCTGGGCGATGCTGATGTCGGCACCTTGATCAGTGTGGAAGTGAGTTACACCGACGGCCACGGCACCAACGAGACAGTCACCTCCGTTCAAACCGCTGCAGTCATTAATATCAACGATGCTCCGGCTGGACTGGCGACCATTACCGGTACCGTAACCGAAGACCAGATTCTTACAGCCAATACCGCGGGGATCAGTGATGCTGATGGACTTGGAGCTTTCTCCTACCAATGGATGCGGGACGGTGTGGCTATCGGTGGTGCCACAGCAAGTACTTATACATTAGGAGATGCTGATGTTGGAACGCAGATCAGTGTTGAAGTAAGTTACACTGACGTTCATGGAACAGCAGAACTCGTTACATCAGCCCAAACAGCAGCAGTTGCCAACATTAATGATACACCAGTTGGCCTCCCAACCATCTCAGGCACCGTTACAGAAGACCAGATACTGACTGCCAATACCGCAGGCATAAGCGATGCAGACGGACTCGGTGCTTTCAGCTATCAATGGCTACGAGACGGAGTTACAATCGGTGGCGCAACTGCAAATACTCATACGTTAGACGATGCAGATGTCGGAACCCAGATCAGTGTAGAAGTAAGTTATACAGACGGCCACGGAACCAATGAGACGGTTACCTCGGCGCAGACCGCCGCAGTTGCCAACATTAATGATACGCCTAGCGGCGTACCCACCATCACCGGTACGGTTACCGAAGACCAGATACTGACCGCCAATACTGGTGCCATCACAGACGCAGACGGCATGGGCGCCTTCAGTTATCAATGGCTGCGTGATGGAGTCGCCATCGGTGGAGCTACGGCAAGCACCTACACCCTGGGTGATGCTGATGTTGGAACACAGATCAGTGTTGAAGTAAGTTATACTGATGTGCATGGCACGAGTGAAGGTCCGCTGACCTCAGCACAGACAGCTGCGGTTGCCAACATTAATGATACGCCTAGCGGCGTACCCACCATCACCGGTACAGTTACCGAAGATCAGATACTGACCGCCAATACCGCAGGCATAAGTGATGCAGACGGCCTCGGTGCATTTTCTTATCAATGGCTGCGAGATGGTGTCGCAATCGGCGGCGCAACGGCAAGTACCTATTCCTTAGGTGATGCCGATGTTGGAACCCTGATCAGTGTAGAAGTGAGCTATACTGATGGATATGGGACAGCTGAGACCGTAACAAGCGTACAAACATCAGCTGTCAACAATGCCAATATAATAGATCCTGCCGATATTCCCATAGGTGATCCTATAGACGATCCGGTTGATGGTCCAGTAGATGATCCTGTGGACGATCCGGTTGATGAGCCTGTGGATGAGCCTGTATATGATCAAGTAGATGATCCGGTTGACGACCCGGTGGAAGATCCGGCTGACGATCCGCCTCCGGCTGAAAAGAAAGACGAAAACATACCTATCTTTCGTAGATCTGATTTCTTCAAGGATCGTATTTTTGAACGTGAAATCTTGTCTCTACCAACAGATGAGGGCGAGAATCTTTTGGTAATGGGCGATTTACTATCAAGTTCTGAAAATTACAATGATGGCAATCGACCTTCTGATCGCCTAAAAAAGGATGAATATGTTTATTCCTCAATTCAGCGATTAAACTCTTCTATTGATTCAATTGGACGCCAGGAAAAACTTGTAACGAAAACCGTTGTGGGAGTGAGTATAACGATATCTGTCGGTACAGCCATGTGGGCACTTAGGAACGGATCGTTACTGACAAGTGTATTAACAACAATGCCGTTATGGAAAGGATTTGATCCTTTACCGGTTGTACCTTTTTCTAAGAAGGAACGCGACGAAATAATAAATCAAATTCGTAGAGATGAATATGAAGAAAGTGAAGAGCATAGAGATGTTGTTGATATGCTTAATACCATGGATAAATTACAGAACGGTAATAAGAGGACCGATAATTTATGATCCGTTTCTCCCCTGCATTAAGAATTAGTTCTGCTCTTGTACTAATCTCGGTAAGTGTCTTGCTTATAGGGAATATGGTAGGATTGATTCCGGATAAATCCATCGTGGTCATAGAAACGCGAAAAAGTTTAGCCAGATCTATAGCAACACAATGTGCTTTGGCTGCACAAGATTTTAATGTTGCTGGTCTCAAAGTGACCATGGATGCAATAGTAGAAACACATCCAGAAATACAATCATTGGGATTGCGTGACACCGAACGAGATCAATACCTTGCACAAACACAAAACCACTCAAGCCATTGGGTTGCTCCCTCGGGATCCATTTCTACGCCGAAACATTGGCAATTGCCCATACAACATGGCAATGAGGGATGGGGTACTTTAGAGATCAGTTTCAGGCCTGAAGGCTTGGATTACATTCTGGGCTATACTATAAACCCAATATATCTACTGATCGGTTTTTTCGGAATTGTAAGTTTTATAATTTTTCTAGTTTATATGAAAAAAGTGTTACGCCATCTCGATCCAACTCAGGTCATGCCCAGTCGTGTCAAAAAGATGCTTGACACCTTAACGGAAGGTGTAATCATCATGGATAATGATGAGCACATTATTCTTGCAAACTCATACTTTGAAGAAAATATAGGCCTTAAAGACCAGTCCTTGATGGGCTTAAAGATAAATGAGCTGGATTGGCTTGATCACGATACGAAGAAACCTTACGAATTGCGACCATGGACTGACGCTATGTCTCAAAAGCAAAAGCAGTCCAATATTCGAATCAGTCTCTCGACGAAGCTTAATAATGTTCGTACGTTTCAGGCAAACTTTTCACCAATTCTCGATAACAAAAATAATTGCCGTGGGGTATTGGCAACCTTTGATGATGTCACTGAACTCGAAAATAAGAATACTCAACTGAAATACATGGTTAATGAATTACAAAGATCTCAGGAAGAAGTGGAACGCCAGAATGTGGAGTTGGAGATCCTTGCAACGCAAGACCCTATGACTAACTGTTTAAACCGACGTGCTTTTTTTGAAAAAGCAGAGATACAGTTTGAAGCGGCACAGAATTTAGAAGACAACATACTTGCCTGTATAATGACGGACATTGATCTTTTTAAATCTATTAATGATAAATATGGCCATTCTGTTGGCGATCAGGTAATCATTTTTTTCGCAGAAGTTCTCAAAAAAATAGTTAGGGGAGATGATGCGATATGCCGATATGGCGGTGAGGAATTTTGTGTTCTGTTACAGAATTGTTCACCTGAAGATGCAATAATGATCGCAGAGCGGATGCGAGCCTGGACCTATGACCGAAGCGCGACAGCTGTCCCGGAGGAACCGGAGCTCCGTGTTTCCGCAAGCTTTGGCGTTAGCACCACAAAATTTGGAGCTAAAGATGTTGAAGAGTTAATTGATCAGGCAGATAAATCCCTTTATAGAGCAAAGAAAGAAGGACGAAACCGGGTAGAAAGCTGGAAAAATGATTTCGAGGAGAAAGAAATCCAGCCGCAATCACAAGAAGCTATCGATGCCTGAAAAATAGTAAATTATATAATAAATGTAGCACAAACACGTAACTTTGTTATATATAACCAGCAATCATTACCCTTCATATATTTTAAAAAATTTTTGATGGTGAGATGAGTATGAATAAAAATACACTTAAATTATGTTCAATTATAGCCGTAAATCTGCTGTTTCTCCTTTTACTCCCTGTTTTTTCCTTGGCTGTTGAAATTGAAGCCGTCACAAAGCCCAGCGCAGACATTGAACTTTCTTTTGTAGCACCGGGTAAAATTAAAAGTTTACTCGTCAAAGAAGGAAACATTGTAAAAAAAGGTTCTCTTCTGGCTCGGTTGGAAGATGATGTTGAATCTATCCAACACGAAATTCTCTCTTCAAGGGCTAAAAACACCAATCAAATTGATACAGCCAGAGCTGAGTTAGCCCAAAAGGAAAAAGACCTGCAAAAAATGGCGTCGGCCCTTAAAGATGGGGCCGTAACCGATTGGGAAGTTGAACATGCAAAACATGCTGTTAACATAGCACGGCTTGCTCTACAATCCGCCCAATTTGAGCATGAGCTAGATGCTCGCAAGCAGCAGGAAATAAAGGCGGTTCTCGATCAGCTTCATCTTTTCAGCCCTATCAACGGAACTGTTGAGGAGATTAATATTGAAACTGGGGAATCTATTCAGGCGCTTTCTACTGTGATGCGAGTTGTAAATATTGACCCTCTGCTCCTGGATGTTGCTGTACCGGTTGCCCAAGCAAAAAAACTGTCGGCAAACAACAAAGTTGATATAAACAGCCCGGATGGCAATAAATCCGAGGGATATATTGAAAACATTTCATCTGTTGCCGATGCTGCTGCTACTACACTCAGGGTGCGGGTGAAGGTATCAAATCCGGACAACCGCCCGGCTGGGCAACGGGTTTCAGTAAATTTTGGTGAATAAGGGTAATTAATAAAAATCCTGTCAAATCCATACTGGAAATCATTCAAATAATCGGAGTCAGAAATAATAATATGGAAAACGAACGTAATATTAATATTGAAAAAAATTCTATAGATTATTTACTGTTCAGTATGGTTCTCATCCTATTATTTCTATCAAACACCACGATCATTGCAGCTGAAAGTTCCATCCTCTATTCACTCCAACTCAACACATACAATTATGAATCAGCAGCTCAGAGAGCGTATGAGGATTTACCAGAAACTCTGCAATCCCGCGGATTTGTTTATATCACCGATAGTGGATATTACACCTTGAGAATTGGCCAAGCTGAAAGCAAAGATGATTTGCTGGCCTTGGAGACAGAACTCGACTATGAAGGATATGATTTTAAAGTAGTCAAAACGGACCCAAAAAAATTGCCACCTGAAATAGCTATTGATCAACCAACTGCCCAAGTAAAAACATCTCCAAAAGAAACCACCAAGCTCCTTCATTCACTGCAATTAAACACATACAATTATGAATCTGCAGCTCAAAGGGCTTACGAAAGTTTGCCAGATTCTCTTAAGTCTGAAGGTTTTGTATACCTCACCGAAAACGGTTATTATACCGTTCGACTTGGCCGAACTGAAAGCCGAGAAAGTCTGCAGAGCTTAGAGGCTAAACTTGCTGATGAAGGTTATGGTTATTCTGCTGTAAAAACTAACCCAGCAAAGTTAACATCGGAAGAAAAAATAGTCGTTACTGAGAAACTGCAAGATGTTGCAGAACCTGTAAAAGAAGACAAGTTTAAACCATCTGAAGAAAACAGATTAGGGGCAACAGAAAAATTACCCGCACCGGAAATCACATCAGCAACGCGTATCGAGGAAGTTGACACCCCTACAGCCAGCAATTTTCTGCAGTTAAGTTTACAAGAAGCGATCGACCTGGCTCTGGAAGGAAACAAAAAAATTAAGATTGCTTCTTTTTATCCTTCAATTGCCACTGAAGAGCTTGAAGCAACGCAGTCGATATATGATTCTTCACTTTTTGCGGAGAACAACATTACTAGAACTGACCGTCCAATTCAGAGTGAGTTGGATAACGGTAACATTTTGAACGAGAATTTCATGGAGCACCAATGGGACGCGAGGGCTGGAGTCAAAAAGCCTATTCCTACAGGGGGTGTTATATCATTGTATGCAGATGTAGACCACCTGAACAGCAGCAGCGAACTCGTTGTACCCAACCCACAATATGCGTCCCGACTTACAGCCCAGGTCAGGCAGGCTCTACTGCGTGAATTCGGCGACAAATCCAACAAAACCGCCATCAATAAAGCAAGTCAGGATTTAGAAATATCTAATGCAGAATACCAGAGAACCTTGTCGAACGTTCTCAGGGAAGTCGGCTCTACATACTGGAATTTTACCTATTTTCATAATCAATACATGATCAATAAAGATGCCCTGGAATCTTCTCAAGAAATATTTAAAAGAGAAAAAAGCAGAAACGAACAGGGGTTATCTAATAATATTGATGTCGACAGGGCTTTTTCTGAAGTTCAGGACCGGCAGAGAGAGCTCATTACGGCAAAAACACAGTATATGGTTGCTATGGACCAGTTAAAACTGTTACTTGGTATTATGCCTGGTTCTAAATATTTTGATGCCGATTTGTTGCCGACAGACACATTTCCCACTCAACCTTCAACTCCTGATAGTACAAACATAACGAAAACAGCCCTTAATGCACGTCCTGAAATTCTAATTACCAATAAACAAATTGAAATTGCTTCAATGCAAAAAGAACTGGAGAAACACAAGAAACTACCAAAGCTTGATGCCACGGCAAGCTATTCCTTCAACTCTCTGGACAATGGCTTTAATGATGCGTTTGGGGATACATATTTCAGCGACGATGGCAGCTGGGCAATTGGTCTTGAATTTGAGTGGCCATTTGGAGGAAGAAAAGCTTCAGCAAAATATGCCAAGGCCATGTATAAACATTTACAGGCTGAAGCAGATTATAATAGAGCTGTTGAACAGGTCATATATGAAGTACATACAGCGCTGAATGAAGTAACTCAGGCAATAAAAGAAATAGAAGCAGCCAGGAAAGCCAGAGACGCAAATAAGCGAGTGCTGGAAATGGAAATAACCCGTTACAAACTCGCCAGAATAAGCAACCAGGGACTCTTAGATGCCCAGGATGACTATTATGATGCTGAGAGAAAACATCTGAAAGCGAACCTTAATTTTAATATCGCGCTATTAAAACTAAAATGGGCAAAAGGTTCCTTACATCAGGAATTTGGCATTAACTCAAATATGTAATGCTAAAATATCTCATTGTCATATTAAAAAATTCTTCAATCTCTATCTCATCCAACCGATTTCAGCTGTTTTTGTTTTCAATTATTCAATATTATCGGCATACGAATCTGCCGATGACTTACACATTCTTCAATTTTCAATAGCAGTAATTACAACCTGGTTTTCAACTGTTTATCTTTTTCAATTATTCACTGTTCAATATTCAATTTTCAACTTTCATTAGAATTGGCGCGCCCGGGAGGATTCGAACCCCCGACACCCGGATCCGAAGTCCGGTGCTCTATCCAGCTGAGCTACGGGCGCATTCTGACAAACAATCTGTCAAGAAAATGCAGAGGTAAATTAGAGGCTGGAATTAATAATATATAAAAGGTAATGGTGCAATGCAATTTAACGAGAGTTGCATTTGAAATTAATATGCCCTCTTGATTGGTGAGGCTTTTCGCTGATTCCTATCTTATGACTTCTGCGGTACTTCGCAACCAAGCAGGGCAGCCTGATCCAGAAAAAAATCATCCGTCATTCCGGCAATAAAATCACGAACTATTTCTGCAGGATTCTGTGCAACAATTTCAGCTTTTCCCGAAGTATCTCGGTATTCTTTGTAAATTGCTGAATCTTTTTTTCGGCTTACAATGTCTTCCATATATGACTCAAAAAGAGCTGAATAACATTTTGATATCCTATGATATTCTTTTTTTATCAGCGGATTGAGATAAATATTTTCGTAATTGAATTTTTTCAAACTCATGAGGCTTTCTGACTTTTCGGCACTAAAACTAATGGAATCCTCCTGAATCCCCACATTTTTTGAAGAGGTCGTACTGTTGGTTATCAGGTCTTCAACAAGCCTATACACAATAGTTCCGTTAGTATTGCCAAGAGTATTTTGGCAGTTCACAGGTATATCCTTACGGTTAATCAGGCCGAGCTCTATGGCATCTTCAATATCCCTTCCGATGTAACCGATGGTATCTGAAAAACGAACAACACAGCCTTCAAGGGTCATGGGCACAAGCTCGGTTTTCGGCAATTCTGCTTTCAGTTCTTTTTCTTTATCAAATACGTAAAAATTCTTTTCCCTCTTAGGTTGCAACACACGGTTATGAATCTCACCGTCATGGCAGAGAATGCCATCAAGTGTCTGCAGGGTGAGATTCCAGCCCTTCCCTTTCTTTTCTATGCAATCAAGAAAATTAACACTCTGAATGTTGTGTTGAAAGGAGTGCAAGCCATTTTGCCTGCAGAGATCAGAAAGAACTTTCTCACCATCATGGCCGAAAGGGGGATGCCCGATATCATGACCAAGTGCAATTGCCTCAATCAGGTCTTCATTAAGGCCGAGCAGCCTGCCTATGGTTCGAGCAATCTTTGATACAAGCTGAACATGAAGAACACGGTGGGTTATATGGTCATTCCGGACCATATAAAAGACCTGTGTTTTATCGATATATCTGGTATAGGCGCGAGAATGAAGAATGCGGTCGGCATCTATGGAAAATGACTGGCGGTGATCTTGCTGTTCCTCATCAATGCGTCTAACAGCATTTTTACTCAGAGTTGCCAACTGAGAAAAATGATTAAGCTCTCGCTCATCAAGCCCTGTTTTTAATGTAATAAGGTCTATCGCCTGTTTTTTACCGGAATTCATGGTACGAAGGTCTATTATTTTTATGGTTGATAACTGAACAGATTTGTTAAATAATACTTCATAAAGTATTAACATACTGCAGCAATACAAAATGGCTGATGTAATGAAATTTCATTTCAAATACAAGCTATTAATTATCAATAATTTATACAAAGGAAAAAACTTATGAAGATTGTCATTAAATATTGAGTTCAGTGAAACTTTCTTCCCAGGGCTTCCAGTCTGGAAGCCGAATTGAAAAAGGAATTCAGCGCGGAAGTGGAACTGGTAGCGGGGGCAAACGGCATATACGTTATAACTGTTGATGGCCGGGAAATTTTTTCCAAAGCCAAAGCTGGTCGTTTCCCGGAGGCAGGTGAGATTATCTCCTTGGTGAAAAAGGAATAATACAATTCAACTACTTGCCTTGCTTTTATTGAAGTCATCAATACATTGAGATACACAATCTTCACAGTTATCTCTTGTTTTGTCTTTATCACAGTATTCGGTAAACCCTTTAATCAGGTCTTGTCCTCCTCTTGGACAAATTTCTATGAACTTGACAAAACGGATAAGCCTGTCAATTATTTCAGGAGGTGCCGAGTGTTCAATTTTACAAGCGCCGTCTTCTGCAATAGCTTCATCAATGGCAAGGACCTTGATAAAAAAATCTTTTAATGCCTCATGCCGTCTAATTACATCTTCAGCAACAACACGTCCCTTGTCGGTCAGGGTGATAACCTCGTATGGGGCATAATTGATTAGACCCTTTTTAGAAAGCGCTCGCAGTGCTTCTGTTACGGAAGCCCTGCTCACCTTTAGCCGGCTGGCAATCTCCTTACCTCGAGCCACCTGTTTTTCAGTGATAATATGGAAGATGGTCTCAATATAATCTTCCAGGCTGGCGCTCAGGTTTATGGTATCAGGCATAAAATTTACCTATTGCTGCATAAAATTAATTAACAACTTTATATAATCAACGCTAATCTACATATAATCAACGCTAATCTACAATAATTCCAGTGTCAGTCAAGTCACTATCTTGCATTCTGAGCAGAATACGTTATACAAAGGGATTGATTATTTTTCTTTTTCAACAGGAATTTTTGAAATTATTAACCATCAATGAAATGCCATTAATCTTGAGATTAGTTCCTTTAAAACTTGGATCGTTGGGATGACTCAGTTAACTCATAAGCAATTTAACATGCCATCACATTAATTTTATGCTCAAAGTCCTGAACATTAAAAATCTGGCCCTCATAGAGAGGCTTGATCTTACATTATCATCTGCAAAGCATGGTACCGGGCTTACGGTACTGACTGGGGAAACTGGGGCCGGTAAATCAATTGTTCTTCAGGCCCTGAACCTGCTGGCAGGCTGCAGAGCATCCGCATCCTGGATTCGATCCGGAGAGGAAACAGCTTCAATAGAAGCCCTTTTCGAGGTCTCACCTGATAAAATTGAATTACTCAACAGTATTCAGGATAAAGGTTTTGAAACAGACGGAAGCTTTATAGTAAAACGCGTATTTTCCAGCCAGGGCAGGAGCAGATATTATATAAATGAAAGCCTGGCAACAGCACGGCAGGCTGGGGAATTATGTGAAAACCTTCTTTCAATAGCCAGCCAGCATGATCACCAGCAGTTGTTAACACCACGTCGTCATCTCGATTTTATAGATACGTTTGGAAACCTATATGAAAAAAGGATTGCCTTCTCGGAGTTGTTCGAAAGCTGGCAGGAACTTAAAACTCAACACAACAAACTTCTTCATCACGAATCAGAAAAAGAGCAGCGACGAGATTTTTTAACCTTTCAATGCAATGAAATCCGTCAAGCTAATATCAAAGATAATGAAGACGAAGGGCTTGCCCAGGCAAAGAAACGATTAAGATCTTCTGACAATCTGATGAAACTGGGAGAACAAAGTTACCAACTGCTTTCCGATTCTGTTGTAGATTCTCTTGCGCAGGTACGTAAAAACCTTGAACAGATGGCCTCGCTTGATGAAAGTGCCTCCTCTCTTGCTGAAGACATTGCAAACAGCAGTTATCAGCTTGAAGATCATATGTTCCGTTTGCGCGATTATTGTGAAAGTATCCCAACAGATCCCGCTTTGCTTGACACGATTGATGAGCGCATAGACCTGCTCCAGGGGTTAAAAAGAAAATACGGCGGCCCCGGTAATTCCCTTGAAGAAGTTCTTGCATTTGCAGACAAGGGAGAAATTGAACTGGCAGAAATTGATAATATGGACCAGCTCCTTGAAAAACTGACTAAAGAGCTGGCTTCCAAAGAAAAAACCATTCTAACCGATGCAGCCAAGCTTTCCTCTCTTAGGAACAAAGCCGCGGCACGCTTGAAAGCAGCTATGCAACAGGAATTAAAATCTCTGTCTTTTGATGAAGCTGTTTTCAGCGTAGAATTCCATTCTGCATCTCCTGATACAGAATATGACCTTGAAATTTTATCATCCACAGGTTGGGACAGGCCCGAATTCATGTTTTCCGCCAATCCTGGGGAAGATGAAAAACCTCTGGTCAAGATAGCTTCCGGGGGCGAACTTTCACGTCTTATGCTTGCGCTTAAATGCATTCTGGCACAAGGAGACCAGGTTCAGACTGTCATATTTGATGAAGTGGATGCAGGAATCGGAGGAAAGGCTGCCGAAGCAGTTGCCCTAAAAATTAGAGAATTGTCTGAACACCATCAGGTTTTATGTATAACCCACTTACCACAGATAGCTTCACATGCTGAAAGCCATTTCTTTGTTTCAAAATCTGTAACAGATGAACGAACTATTACTTCGATATCTCCTCTTTCACATGAACAACGGATTCACGAATTGTCACGCATGCTTGCCGGTGATTCTATTACAGAACAGACGATTGCATACGCTAAAGAGCTTATCGAAAAAAATCGCAAGCCGATGAGATTATTTTGAAATGAATCAGGTTACTGGACTGGCACTATATTCAGGTGGTCTGGACAGCACACTTGCCTGCAGGGTGGTTGCAGAACAGGAAATACGTGTAATCGCCGTTAGATTTGTCACGCCTTTTTTCAGTTACGATCTTCTGGATCGTGAAACAGAATATAGAAAAGAGACTAAAGATAAATACTGCATTGATGTTCGGCTTGTTGACATCTCCGAAAAATACTTCCAGATGCTGAAAAAGCCAGCTCATGGCTATGGAAAAAACTTTAACCCCTGTATCGACTGTAAAATCCTTCTTCTTACCGAAGCAAGGAAAATGATGGACAAATACGAAGCCTCATTTTTAATTACCGGTGAAGTGGTTGGACAACGTCCCATGTCACAACGCCGTGATACTTTGAGGGCAATTGAACGTGAAAGTGGTTGTGAAGACATCCTTTTACGTCCTCTGTGCGCCAAGCTTCTTAGTCCAACAAAACCGGAAAGAGACGGTCTTATAAACAGGGAACGTCTTCTTGGTTTCAGCGGCCGCACCAGAATACCTCAGATGGAACTCGCCGAGCACTTTGATATTAAGGATTATCCCAGTCCAGCTGGAGGCTGCACACTCACAGATCCGGCACTTGCTGCCAGAATTGAAAAATATTTTGCTGCAAACAATATTTATCTTTCGCAGGATATCAGACTGCTAATGGTTGGTCGACAGTTCACGCTCCCGGGGGGAAGCTGGCTGGTTGTCGGCCGCAATAAAGAAGATAATGATCGTATTGAGAAACTACGCCTGCCTGAAGACCTGCAGCTAGAATTACAGGACAGACCCGGCCCGACAGCTCTATTACGCAACTGCAACAACTCTGACGATATAAAACTTGCAGCCGGAATGGTAGTCCGTTATGGAAAAAAAACCGCAGAAAAAGAATCCGTCGTCACCGTTGAATCATCTAAAGGAACCGAATCAATTACGACATCATCACCAGACGACAGTCTTATCAGCACATTTTCCATGTAATCACTTTTCATCTTTTTGGAGATTTCAGTCACCTTTATATTGTTTTGCTGGTTAATGATGTAAATTAATCAGACTGTTAAAATCTTTTGATAAAAATGGGGAGGAACTTCCCCCTTTTTTTATTATATAATTCGTCTTACTGTATACACTAACGAAATATAAAAGCTCTTCTTTTCAAAATGAAATAGTTCTGCAATTAAACTCATGTATTATATATTTTTATGACAAAAAAACTTATCAAAGGAGAGATAAAATGAGAACCCTGATTACTACTTTGATTATTATTGGTCTTGCGGTCTTATCCCCTTCTTTTGCTAAAAAACCTGCGTGGGCCGGCAAATATAAATCTGAAAAATATGAAACGAAATCCATGCGAGACAGGTCCGATGATTCTGACTACAAATTTGGGAAAAAACATGAAAAGTCGAAGGAAATTCGGGAAAAGGCCTGGGAAAAACGTGAAAAGAACAAAGGAAAATACCCCGAACGTCGAAAAAAAGATAGCGACTATAAAAATTCTGATGATTTGGATGTAAAAAAAGAGAAAAAACTTAAGAAAGATAAAGTTAATACGGGGCTTGAAAAACAAAGAGAAAAAAAATCCGAGAAGGTCCAGAAAGAGTTGGGAAAAGGTTCGGAGCAAGGTCAGGAATCCCGGAAGAAGCGTAAAAAATGGTGGAAATTTTGGGAAAGTGACACCGAGTAATACTTTGTTAATATTTTATTATACCGGGTAAACCTTTTGATCCTGTCAGCATTAAATAAAAAAACTAAGGAACAAAATGCTTATAACTCCAGGACGGGATATCCCTGTAAAACATTAATCGTAATCATTGTACTGTTTTTCCTGACAATATCATGCAATCAAACCAACGACACTATTGTTGCGAGTAAAAAGGCTATTCAAGTCCAAGTACTATCCACTCCAAAATGCAAAACCACCATTAAAACTATATCCCTTGTTGAAAATACAGCGAAAGATCTGGGAATAAATATAAATCTTGAACTTGTAGAAATAAAAACCATTGAAAAGGCTGAAAAGCTTAAGTTTTACGGCAGCCCTACAGTTCTTGTTGAAGGTGTTGACATTGATCCACCCAGGCCAGAACTTGCCCGTTTTGGGCTCACATGAAGACGCTACGGGGCATCGGCGGTGCCCTCCGGAGAACTTGTTGCAACCTCACTGAAAAATTTGAAGTCAATATAATTAATCAATTTCCAACTATATTCAATTCTTACAAACTCCTGCACTTCCATTGAAATCAGACTGCAAAACCTCCCTTGACTTACAACAACCCCCCTCTTATTTTTTAAAAATGATCTTCCTGTTCAAATATTCCCGGGAGATAAATGATGATGAATATATTTTTATTTTTACGTAATTTAGTTGCCCGAATATTATGAGTATGAGCCGTCTGTTCCAGCCCGAAAGTTGGTAAATAATAAACTATAAACGGAGGTTCGTAATGCGAAGACAAATTGAGATGGAAAATAAAATGATTTTAGCGCATCGTGAGTTTATGGAAAGCCTGGAAGGTTCCCTTGATCTTCTGGAAGGAGATATTAATGAGGCATGCGAGATGTCCCAGATTTGCACTGACGAATGGTGCCAATCAACTGAAGTCGTGCTTGATGAATTAAACAATCTTACAAACTCTATTACTGAACCACGCTGGCTGTCCAAGGAAGACTCACATAAGATCAAGGCCCTGCGTTCTCGTATTCACGACATGTACGAATTATACAAAAGCGCCAAGGGATAATCTTCTTTTTTTAGAGTATGAATACTTCTGATCTCTTGAGTCAATCGGGCTTTGTACTGTTCTAAAAAACCGGCACTTACTGAAGATGGACAATACCGCATGAAACGTGAAGACATCAACATATTAATTGGTGGAGCAGCTGGCCAGGGTTTAGTCACCATCGGCCAGCTGCTATGCAGAACGTTAATAAATTCAGGATATGAAGTTGTAGTTACACAGAGTTACATGTCCCGTATCCGTGGCGGCCATAACACATTTACTATCCGGGCCGCTACCGGAAAAATCATATCCCCCCGTTTAGGGATCGATATCCTTGTAGCATTGAATGAAGAGACTTTCCATTTATATCGACATAAGCTTTCCAAAGATTCAGTGATGATTATTGATGATTCACTTGAGTACGAATTTCCAAATACCATTGCTGTTCCTTTCAAGTCTTTGTCCGCTAAGCTTTACGAAAATACCGTTGCCCTGGGAGTGGTTGCATCATTGTTTGGTATCAATGAGAAAAGTATTCTGCCAGTAATGAAAAAATTTCTTGGGAAAAAGAAAGCAAAGTATCTCAATGATAACAAAACTGCATTTCAAAAAGGCCTTGATCACGGTAATAAAAATCACCCCGGGAACATCATAGATCTTGCACCCGTTTCTCCGGATTCACAAAAAATGATGATGAACGGCAATGAGGCCATCGCCGTCGGCGCGCTGGCCGGTGGTTTGAAGTTCTGCTCTTTTTACCCGATGACACCGGCCACTTCCATAGTACTCAACATTATCAAACACGCCGATGAAATGGGTTGTGTTGTTGAACAGGCAGAAGATGAAATTTCTGCCATCAACATGGCAATAGGTGCCTCCTATGCGGGTGCTCCAAGTATGGTTGCAACCTCCGGAGGAGGCTACGCCCTGATGACCGAGGGCATCAGCCTGGCAGGAATGACTGAAACACCAATAGTAATAGCAGTTGCTATGAGACCGGGTCCTGCAACAGGCCTACCGACCAGAACGGAACAGGGAGACCTTGATTTCGTTATACACGGAGGGCACGGAGAATTCCCAAGGGTTATATATGCCCCCGGCTCTATTGAGGAATGCTATGAACTGACTCAAAAAGCTTTCCATATTGCAGAAAAATATCAAACACCTGCCTTTATACTCACAGATCAGTACCTTGCTGATTCTTACCGCGGCGTTACACCTTTTGCAGGGGATAGTGCTGATCCTATAATCGCAGGGAACAGACCTGAACATGAAAATACACCATATGACAGGTATGAGATTACTGAAAATGGCATTTCTCCCAGGCTGCTTCCGGGTCATTCAAAACATCTTGTAGTTGCAGACAGTGATGAGCATACAGGAGATGGTCACATTACTGAGGACCTGCAGGTACGGATTCAGATGGTTGACAAACGGTTAAGAAAACTAACCGGAATTACCAACGATTTACTGGCCCCGGAATATTATGGAGATGACAATCCAGATATATTGCTACTCTGTTGGGGATCAAGCAAGGGAGCGGTCTTTGAAACTGTTAGGCTGTTACAGAAAAAAGGTATCAAGGCCGCCACCCTTCACTTCAGCCAGGTATGGCCTTTAAAACCAGACTTGTTTATGAAAACTTTAGTAAATGCCAAAGAAGTTTTCTGCGTAGAAGGAAACGCTACGAGCCAGTTTGCCAAATTAATTACCAGGGAAACAGCGTTCGTTATAAACAAGAATATTTTGAGATATGATGGCTTACCTTTTACTCCGGAATATATTGTTGAAAAATTGGATTTATAATTGAAGGCTTTATTATGACAGATATTAAAGAGTTCGGTGAATTCGAAACAGCATGGTGTCCGGGATGCGGTAACTTCAGCATCCTCAAAGCCTTGAAATCCGCACTGTCTGCTTGTGATCTTTCCCCCTGGCAGGTTCTGCTGGTTTCGGGAATCGGTCAGGCGGCAAAGGCACCGCACTATCTGAAGGCTAACGTTTTTAATGGTCTTCATGGCCGTTCACTCCCTGTGGCAATAGGCGCAAAACTTGCAAATCACGAATTAACAGTTATTGCCGAAAGCGGCGACGGCTGCATGTACGGTGAAGGTGGAAATCACTTTATCGCGGCCCTGAGACGAAATCTTGATATAACAATTATTGTGCATAACAACATGGTATATGGCCTGACAAAAGGACAGGCAAGCCCAACATCAGAGCAGGGGTTTGTCACCAAGGCACAACCACACGGATCACCTTCAGCTCCATTTAACCCGGTTAACATCGCTGTAACCATGGGCACAGGGTTTGTTGCCAGAGGCTTTGCCGGAAACAGGGAGCATCTTTCCGGATTGATTGCCCGTGCTATAAAGTTTCGCGGCACAGCACTTGTCGATATACTCCAACCATGTGTATCATTTAACCATGTCAACACTTTCAAATGGTATAAAGAAAGATGTTATGAACTTCCTGAAAATTTCCAATCGGAAAACAGGGAGCTTGCCTTAGAAACTTCGTTGGAGTTCGGAGAAAAAATACCTTTGGGTGTTATATATGAAAACAGAAAAAAAACATTTGAAGAAACTTTTGCCGTTTTACAGAAAGGCCCATTATATACTCAACTACATGAAAAAAAAGCACTTCAGAATGTAATTGATTCTTACTGATAACGTGTTTCACCCCCCCGTTGGTAGCATCCTGGATTATAATTTAAATCCTTCCTTTATTACTCGCTTTGCCCATCTTTGTCTTTACACGGACAAATTTAACAGATAACAATAATTAATTGAGCTTAATGAATCAAAATTAATATTATCAGGTTCTATTGGTATGTCTGAAATAATTAATGGTAATGTATTGTAAAAAAAGTGGTCGAAATATGATAATGTAAAATGGTATTAGCTGTTATTTTTCCAAAATTTTAAAGCAACAACTCACGGGTACATTTGATGGAAAAAAACAAAAGCACAATTTATTTCGCTGACTCTATCTTATTGTTTGGTCTCGGTATTGCCGTATTATATTGGGTTCTTGTCTCCGTTTTACAGCTTTTCCAGTATTCAGGCTCCAATTTTATGGAACAGTTCATGGGGAAAGACACACACGACCTTTATGAACGATTTGTGGTTATTTGCCTTTTTATAATTTTTGGTTCCCATGCCAGGTTTAATATCATCAGCCGAAAAAAAGCTGAGGATTCCCTGAAAGAAAGCGAAGAAAAGTATAGAAACATTCTGGAGAGTATCGAAGAGGGATATTATGAGCTCGACAATAAAGGTGTCTTTACTTTTTTCAACGATTCAATGAGCAGAATTCTTGAAAAATCCAATAGTAAATTAAAAGGCTTACATATACGAGACTTCGTAGATAAGGGTGATACAGACAACATTCTGAGTTACCTGCAGGAAAACGAACGCAAATCCGATCGAATCAGCAATACATTTGACTGTGAATTCATTACTCAGAAAGGTAATAACAAAATCATAGAACTTTCGGTTTCGAATATTAAAGACTCAAAGGGACATCACACAGGATTCAGGGGAATCTGCAGAGACGTCACTGAAAGAAAAATCCTCGAAAAAAATCTTTTGGCCTCTTATAGGGAAGCACAAGATACCCGAACTGGCACTATCCTGGGGCTCGCAAAGCTCGCAGAATTCCGAGACAGTGACACAGGTCAGCACCTTGAGAGAATTCGTGAATACACAAAGCTTATAGCGGAAAACATGGCTAAAAAGCCAAAGTATATTGACTACATAACAGAAGAATACATTGGCGATATCTATCTTTCCTCTATCCTGCATGACATTGGAAAAGTCGGCGTCTCAGACAATATTCTTCTGAAACCCGGTAAACTTACTCCTGAAGAATTTGAAGTAATAAAAACTCATTCGAAGCTGGGTGGTGATGCTTTGAATGCAGTTGATTCTCACGTAAAAGGTCGTTCATTCCTGACGATAGGAAAAGAGATCGCCTATTACCACCATGAGAGATGGGACGGGCATGGCTATCCGAAAGGCCTGTCCGGTGAAGATATTCCTTTGTCGGCCAGAAAAGTTGCCCTGGCAGATGTGTATGATGCCCTCACCTCGAAAAGGTGCTACAAAGAAGCCTATTCCCACGAAAAAGCTAAAAACATTATCGTTGAAGAAAGCGGAAAGCACTTTGATCCCGAAGTCGTTGAGGCGTTTCTTGAATGTGAACAGGATTTTATCAGAATTCGTGAGGAGATGAATAACTAATACATATCTTCTTACTGAAATAATTCTAAGGAGATCCAAAATGACAAATCCCAGAACTATCCACAAGGTTTTCAAAAGTAAACCGGTCATTGAAGGAGCCGGTGTTCATCTGAAAAGAGCTTTCGGCTTCAGTGAAGTCCCTACATTTGATCCCTTTCTCCTTTTGGATGACTTTCGATCTGACAATACGGAATTTTATATCAAGGGATTTCCTTGGCACCCTCATCGTGGCATAGAAACAATTACCTATGTACTTCAAGGCGATGTCGAACATGGCGACAGCATGGGAAATAAGGGAGACATTACTTCAGGAGATGTACAATGGATGACTGCGGGAAGCGGCATCATCCACCAGGAAATGCCCAAAGGAGACTCGGCAGGAATAATGGGAGGATTCCAGCTGTGGGCCAATCTACCGGCCTCCCATAAAATGATGGATCCCCGATACCGCGATATAAAAGCCTCTCAGATACCGGAAGTTGAGCTGGAAAATGGTGTGAAAATAAAAATCATCTGTGGTCAGATCGGTAACACTAAAGGACCCGTTCAGGACATTGTTATCGACCCTGAATACCTTGATGTGACAATCCCTCCGCAGACTTCTTATACGCACCCTACAAAGCTTGAACACACTGTATTTGCATATGTGATAGATGGAAAAGGTTATTTCTGTAACGAGAAAAAGCCTTTTACCTATGAAGCGGAAGGTACCAACTACTTTGACATGCAAAGAGAACCATATCTTGATAATGGGTCACTAGTCCTTTTCGATGACGGTGAGAACATAAAAGTAAGTACAGAGAATGATGCAGTAAGGTTCCTTATCATTTCCGGCAAACCAATTCAGGAGCCTGTTGCCTGGTACGGCCCCATAGTTATGAACACTCAGGATGAACTCCGAGTAGCTTTCGAAGAATACAACGACGATACCTTTGTGAAGCACAAATGATCCTTTCCACTTTGGAGACAGAACGAGAAATTCAGACCTGTCAGGTTTCACTCATGATTCGGTGACAGACCTGAGATCTGTCACCTGCGGGGATTTGGGTTCAAGAAGTATCGAACCAAGCGGACTTACTTGGCGTATCAATACCAAATAAAAAAAAGCCATACCCGGTGACCAAACCAGGTACGGCTTTTTAACGGGAAGGAGAATTTATATTATTCAGGCCTTCTTGATAAAGAAATGGAAGACTCCATTCTCTTCGGTTTCACCTACCAACTCATGGCCTGCTTTCTTACAGAAATCGGGAATATCATTCTTGGATCCGGGATCTGAACCAATTACTTCCAATATCTCACCGGAGCTGATAGTTTTTATATTCTTCTTCGTTTTCAGCATCGGCATCGGACAGCTCAGTCCCTGTGTATCCAATACATGATCAGCTGTAATGCTTTCTACATTCATATGCTTTCCTCCTAACAATCTAAAGCTTTTTTGTTATTTTCTGCTGTTATTATTTCATCCAAAAAGCAGAACATATTAGCGATTAATAACAAGTGTTAAATATACTGAAAAATGAGTATTCAGTATCAGTTGCATTTTGCCGGGGACGGGGAATCATAGGCATGGTTATACAGGTATGCATATACGTCCTTCATGCCACTTTCATCAACCTTTGCCCACTCATCCTTGCATTCATAGTCCATAAACTTTTCTTTATCGAAAATTCTTTTCCATTGTGCCATGGTTTTACTGCTGGGATGCAAAGCCTCCACTGCTCCTCCATCTTTATGGCATGTCCGGCAGTTTTTCCTGAAGGTATACTTACCTTTTCGCTCGTTTGCTTTTCCACTTGCAATACCGGCTCCTACAAAACCAAAAACCATGATTATTGCCAAAACTGCCAATAATATTTTCTTCATTGTGTTATCCTCGTTCTTTGTTTGTCTTCAGATTGAAGATTTTCTTAAACATTAAAATGCTACAAACTTTTCACTTTTTTCATTCCAGGCCATTACTATAACCCAGGCCAAAAGTATGAATGCAAATACCGGCATGGTAAGGTACCAGCTCACCACTTTGGGTAGATATGTCCCACTGCCAAGTCTTTCAATAATGCTATGGGACTTCATTATTGGCAGCACCATTGCGTTGGTGAGAGAGAAACCAATAAGTGTTACGACAAGCTTGGTATGTCCTTCACCAATACGCCAGAGAGTGCTGCTGGCACAACCTCCGGAAAGCAACATCCCGAAACCGAATATAAGTCCTCCTAAAAGGCTTCCTATCCAGAAAGGGTGATGCACTCCCATGGTGTCCGGCTGCAGATAATTCCATTTAATGACAGCAGAACCAAAACCATAGATCATCAAACTTAAAGCGACGACTTTGACCATGATCGCTTCGCCTGTCATGAACGGGTCCCTGAATGCCCGGACAAAACAGAACCGGGAGCGCTGCATAATAACTCCCGCTAAAAGCCCGAAAAGAAGGAGAATACCTATTTGCGTGTTATCCATAGAATCATAAATTAATGCACCACCAATCGCGGCTATCAAAAAGAGCCCGCCAAACCACGGCTGCACCTTTGACCAGTCAAGTGACTTTTTTGAAGATTCCGCTGGTGCTGTATATGGTTTTGAAGGGAAGGCGTCCATCTCCCAGAGTAGGTAACGTAAACCAAGATAAGCACCGGCGCCCAACCCGACCATCATGGCATAACCGCCCATTGAAAATACGCCGATGGCGGAATAGAATCCGCCTACATTACATCCTCCGGCAAAAGCCGCACCGGTCCCCATCAGTACACCGCCAGCCAATCCTTTGGTATACTCCAGAGCTGATGTACCGCGCACTTTAAACTGACGGCTCATCAATGCCGCTACAAACGACCCGAAAAAAAGGCCGAAGTTTGTAACAGACATGGTGTTCATCCAAGGGATATCAGGACGGGTTTCAGTAACACCCATCCAAAAATACATCCAATCACCCCAGTTTCTGTAACCTCCTGCGATACCCCATGGGCTTTGCCACAGAAAAATCATCAATGCCAGAATGGCCAGAAAAACACCGGCCACCCATTCAGGCCAATTCTGCCCGAAAAGTTTATTGTAGCCCTCGTTTATATCCTCTTTCAGGCTACCCCAAAAACTTGTTTCCAATTACTTTCTCCATCGTTGTGTTAAAACTTTTGCACTCTTATTTTATGCCCGCCCATAAACCCTATGGGCGGGCATAAAATCATTTACCTTAGAACCTCATTGTTGCAGACAAATAGCCAGTCCACACCTTATCAACAACAGCATTAAGTGTATCAAGTGCTGTTGTATCAGATATTTTGACAGGGGCACCCAGAGGGTTGCCGCTGCCGGTGTAATCATAATCGTAATACTGACCACCGAATTTCACGAAAAAGTTTTGACCGAATATGGGCTGGATATAGTACAACTCATAAACCTGGCCTCTAGCCGCCATTTTGCTGGCAACAAGAGAGTCCTCGGCTCCGGTGAAATTAAACCAGTACTGGGAGCCCCAGTTGTATTCAACACCAAGCCGAGCATCATGCGGCATCGGAAATGTTGCGCCCACATGAATAGCGTACCCGTCACGGTCTTTTAATTCTCCATTCGAACTCAACAGTCCCATTCCCATAATTTCATAAAACGGATTCTTTGAAATCTGTGATGGATGGGTATGGCTCCAGGAGCCCGACAGGAATACATCAATATCACCAAGCCTCTCTGAGAGGTTAGTTCTGTACAGCAAAGTTGCGGCATCCCAGTCACCGATATTGGTCATGGGCTCAATCCTGCTCACGAAACCCCCGGTATTTTGATCAAAGAAATACTCATTGGTACCGTCACCATTTGTGTCCGCCCTGGATACGATAAACGGCATAACCGTTAGTCCGGTAAAACCGTCGGTTATGTTCGACGCGTGAGCGTAATTTAGAACAAAGCTTGAGTTGTCGTTGTCAAAAAGATGGGCGATAAATCCGGCCAGATGGACATCACTTACATCTGGCTGACTGTTGTTGAGAGATGAGGAGTTACCCCAGTCACCTTCAAACCCAACTCCATAGCAAAACTTAAATGCAGCTCCCGGAATACCGGTCACATCTTCAAGACCGAAATTAAGGGAAGCACCGTCAAACTGCCAGTTGATAAGTGGAGCGAGTGGAGAACCACCCTCACTGCTGTAGTTAGCATATTCAAGCGGGGGACCTTCCGTTGAAGGCCGTCGGCCGAGAGAAAAGCTAATCGGTAAGGAACCTGCGGCGTTCTTATAAGAAAAGAACGCTCGTTCCACACGCAGTGTGTCACCATGTGGAAGGCTAGAGGTGTTGCCATCAAAAGTTACGTCCCCGAGACTTCCCTGGTTGAATTTTACACCAGTACTGTCACCCCAGACCTTATACGCAGCAAGACGGCCACCAAAAGTGAGTTTTTCATTAACCCTGCCCTTCATCTCCAATCGCAATCTATTTGTATAGATGATTTCGTTTGTATGATCAGACTCTACAGGTGCCATTGGTGGCATCATAGCCATACCTGCCTGAATCTGCGCGAGAGTTGCTCCATTGAAACCGCCCATACCTACAGGAGTAAAAAATCCCTGAATAAGTGAACTGGGTGCAAAAAGCATATCTTTGTAGCTTATTGAGTTTGCCTTGGTTCTCAAGTCAACCCCGAATGAGATCTTATCGGAGGCTGTGTGCATTTCAGCCACATTAAGCCGGTCATCAATCTCTTCGATTTCATCTGTCTTTTTGACATTTTCAGACTCAAGCTTTTGAATTTTGTCTTTGAGTTCCTGCATCATCTGGCTCATACTATCCAACTGCTGCTTAAGAGCATCCACCTCGTCTGCACCCGCTATGGCTGGTGTCGACGACAATGCCGCAAGCAAAACAGCTGAACCCGCAATCGAGCCAAGCAGTTTTGATTTTGTCTTCAGGATTTTTCTCATTACAACCTCCTTTCTGAATTTAAAAAAATTCCACTCCCAGCATTCAAGAATCGATATAGAATCGCTCTTGAAACTCCCGCCCAGCGGCATTGTTATGTTTTGTATCCTCTGGGCGAAATGTGCCAACTTGTGTCACTGCAAGTGACATCGTTTACTAATAGCAAGGCTCGTGCCATAAATTTTTTCCCAAAAGTCATTTATAATCATTCGTAATCATTATAATATTTATGAATGTTTATTCATTTGCATTACGCTACTGTTAATGTTATGTTAACACTGTTAATCCCAACTGTTACCATTAACAAAATATTAACAGAGCGTATTGAATATGGACCTTTCACCCTATTGGAAAACTATTATAGATACTTTTCGAGATGGCCTCCTCGTTGTTAATCCACATGGAGATATAGTGGCTGCCAATCCTTCAGCGGAACAGCTGACCGGCTATACATCTGATGAATTAGTCGGCAAATCATGCAGAATACTGAATTGTACGGGATGTAAACAATTCGGGAAGGGGGTTGGAGAAAGATGGTGTAAGCTTTTTTCAATTGGTGCCACAAGAGATAAAAAATGCACCATTACTAATAAAGATGGAAGGCCAGTTCACATTTATAAAAGTGCAACTGTTTTACGAGATGAGAAGGACAACATTATTGGAGCTGTTGAAACACTAACTGACCTTTCAGATTTGGTACGACAACAACAACAAATTGAAACTCTTCGGAAAACATTTCATCTTGATGACGGATACTACGGTATACTCGGTAAATCACCAATTATGCTGAGATTATTCGAACTAATAGAAAATGTTGCAAAATCAAGCGCACCGGTTCTCATACTCGGTGAGAGCGGCACAGGTAAAGAACTGGTTGCTCGCGCTGTACATGAGGCAAGCAATCGTGCTGAAAAACCATTTATTAAAGTCAACTGTGCCGCCTTGAATGAAAACTTGTTGGAAAGTGAGCTTTTTGGCCATACAAAAGGAGCATTTACGGGAGCGGACCAGACGAGAATCGGTCGTTTTGAAGCCGCACATAAAGGCACAATATTTCTAGATGAGATTGGTGACATTCCTCTATCAACACAAGTTAAACTTCTAAGAGTTCTCGAAGAAAAAGAAATTGAAAGGGTAGGCGACCATAAACCTATCCTTGTGGATGTTAGAATTGTAACAGCAACAAATAAAAAGCTGGAAGATCTAATCGAGCAGGGAAAATTCCGTGAAGACCTCTTCTTCCGCATTAATGTTTTTCCGCTTCAATGCCCTCCATTAATTGAACGAAAGGAGGATATACCCTTAATTGTTCAAAACTTCATAAAGCAACGTTCAACTCAAGATAACATGAATATCCTGGGCCTGACACCTGAGGCGCTTGAAAAACTCTCCGCGTACCATTGGCCTGGAAACATAAGGGAATTAAGAAATATAATCGAGTATGCCCTTGTTCTCTGCCCTGGTGAATGGATCGAAGCCAAGCATTTACCGTCTCACATCAATACAAAGTTTGGGAGTTTCTCACGAAATATAATAAGTAATGATGGAAATTTATCAAAACAAGAGGAGCTTATTAGAGCGCTGCAACAAACTATGGGAAACCAGACTAAAGCCGGTCATTTACTTGGAGTCAGCAGAATTACAATCTGGAAACGTATGAAAAAATATGGAATTGAACTATCTCATATTTTATAGCAGTTGCATGACGTTGAAATCATTATGGTAAGTACAGAAAAAAAACCTGTGAGGAACAATTTTCTCCGGAAAACTATTACAGGAGTCTGTTGCCTGGTATGGCCCAATTGTAATGAATTGAAATAGTTCAGGATAGCTTTCGATGAGTACAATCAGGGAACCTTTGTGAAATATGAACAGAACTAGTTCTGTTTCCCATTAATCCGGAAGTTTTATTTATTTTGTAAGTATCTTCCAGATTCGATCGTAACGGTGTTTGATCTCTTCCGCGACCAGCTTTGCCGCCTCACCGATTTCCTTTGCTGATTCACCTGCTTCATTTGCCAGCAGACCGCTTTTGCCTTTTAATCTTTCCCATTTCTGCTCGGCAATTCCCCATTCGTCGTGGGCTTCAGCCTTTGCCAAGTGCATTTTAAGGTTCAATTCATCACGCTGTTGTTTGAGCTTATCCAAAAATTTATCAAATTCATCGTGCTTCATAGTAATAAAACCTCCAGATCAATAATTAGTTTTATTTTTGCAACACCATTAATAGTAATAAAATATGTATTCTAAAAATTGTTGCAATTGCATAATAAATCTTTACTCATTGTGGACACAATGTCGTAACCAGAAGTCAGAAAAAACAATCAATACACTGTCTCACCCTTCAGGAACTCTCGGGCATGTATCGATTCGGGAGACTTGAAAAACTTTCTAGTTTCAGATGTTTCTATGACCCTTCCTTCATACATAAACGTTACTATGTCTGAGAGCCTTTCCGCCTGAAACATATTATGAGTTACAAGAAGTACAAGCTGCACCCTGCTCTTCATATCCTTGATTATGTCTTCCACCATGGCTGCATTATATGGATCAAGCGAGGCCGTTGGTTCGTCAAGAAGTATGATTTCAGGAGATACCGCCAACGCCATGGCAAGACACAATCTTTGCGCCTCGCCGTTGGAAAGAACAAGTGCATTAACCTTTTGCTTGTCGAGAAGACCGACAGTTTCAAGTGTTTCTTCAGCTATCACACTTCTTTCTGATTTAGAAATTTTTCTGACCTTCAATCCATATTGCACATTTTCCAACACAGTATCATTAAATAGTCCTCTTCTGTCTGGAACCATAACAATCCTGTGCTTCAATTGAATATCCTTGATGAGTGGTCGGCCCGATTCAACAAAATCAACACCGCCGGTATCAGGTTCCTCAATAAAAGAGAGAATCCTCAGCAGGGTTGATTTACCACTGCCGTTTGGACCGAGAATGGCGTAGAGTTTGCCGGATTCATAACTGGCATCTACATCAACCACAGACTTGCCTTCATAATGATGTTTTACATCGGCATGTATCTGGATCACCGTTTTGCTCCTTTTCTTTGCATCGAGTAAAAAAACAGATTAATGCAAAATGAGAGGGCCAGTAGTATGATTCCCAATGCTATGGCTAGCTCAAAATCACCCCTGTCGGTTTCCATGGCGATTGCGGTTGTCATGACCCTGGTATAATGAGCAATGTTGCCGCCAACTATCAACACGGCACCGACCTCGGCCATCACCCTTCCGAATGCGTTGATAACAGATGCCATCAGCGAGTAACGAGCGTCGAGCAGAACGGCGCTTATCGCCTGAAATCGTGTAGCCCCCAGGCACAATGCTGTTTGCCGCACGGAATTCCCGGTGGAACTGACAGCCGCATGGCTTACCGATGCAACAATAGGAACTGCCAGAATCACTTGGGCAATAACCATGGCAGCAGGTGAATAGAGCAGACTTAGAAAACCCAATGGGCCGGACCTGGATAAAATAATATACAGTCCAAGGCCCACAACAACAGGCGGTAAACCAGTAAAAGTGTTTATGATCGTGACTGTTATTCCCTTGAATGGGGATTTGAAAAGTTCGAGAATAATTGTTATTGCAAAACCGATTATAGTTGCAATTAGCAGGGCAAGACCTGACACCTTAAGGCTCAGAAAAACAATCTCGAACAGACTTTGATCGATGCCAAGAATAAGAGTAAATGCTTTGCTAAAAGCCTGCTGAAGCAATGTATATTCCCTTTAGTAAATTAACCTTCCTGTTGAGCATTCGGTATAAAGAGACTGTTACCATGCGAATTCTCGAAATTACCAATGGCTTTTTGTCCTTTTACGGAAGTCAGCCATCGAATGAACTTTGCGGCAAGTGCAAATTTTGCGTGTTTATGCTTTACCGGGTTGACTGCCATAACCCCATACTGATTAAACAGGGAAGGATCACCTTCAAAAAGTATTTTGAGTGAGAGGTTTTCTTTATCTTTCATGGCCAGCCATGTACCACGGTCTGTAATAGTATAGGCATCTTTTTCGGCAGCAATTCGAATTGTTTTACTCATACCCTGCCCGACCGACATGTACCATTTATCAAGTTTTGCATCAGGAGTCAGGCTGGCATTTTTCCAGATATTCATCTCCTTCCGGTGTGTTCCAGAATCATCCCCCCTGGATACAAAAGCTGCTTTTTTTGAATATATTATTTTCATGACTTCAACGGCGGTTTTCTGACCTGAGACTTCTGCCGGATCGGTTTGTGGGCCTATTATAACAAAATCGTTGAACATGAAATCGTGCCGGCCAATAAAAAAGCCATTCTGTACGAGTTTAAGTTCAGAATCCTTGTCGTGGACGATGACAACATCAACATCTCCGTGCTTACCAAGGGCAAGTGCAGCTCCCGTTCCCACGGCAATTACGTGGACTTTTATAGATGTATCCTGTTCAAACAACGGGAGAATATATTCAAAAAATCCCGAGTTCTGCGTACTCGTTGTAGAAGCACAGCGTATGGTTTCCGCACTGGATGTCGATGAGAAACAGAATGTTAACAAACCAATGGCTGTTATGATTTTCAATATTGCAATCATGGTTATTTCTTTATGTGTTTTAAAAGTTTCAATTTAATTTCTATTGGTCTCAAAATAATAAATGGGATGGCTAAGTAAGAATTTCGATATACAAGGAGTAGCTTTTTTTGTAAGTGAGGCTATATCCGCCTAAGGCGGACCGAACGAGCAAAAAATATACTACGACGCAGAAGATCGCGATTATCTCAACGCCATCTCTATTGTTCGTATATGATTTTTCCACTCATCGACAAATCATACCCGCCAAGTTCATTAACAGTCCTTTTAAACTCATCACTTTTCTGAATAATATCCAGAAGAGCTGTTATCTTACCATCTTCCAAATGAACTTTTGGAATAATGAGATCATATCTCTCCTGGGCCACGGGAATAAAATCCAGCCCCATAGCGACAGAAGCAGCTCTGATAGCAAGCCCAGTATCAGCAATACCGCTTAGAACGGCAGATGCGACATTCATGTGGGTGTATTCCTCACGATCATACCCATCAATTTGGTCTGGTTTAATGCCCAGCCTATTGAGGTGCATGTCAGTAAGAAGTCTGGTACCAGCCCCACGCTGACGATTGATAAATTTCAGGTCGGGGTTTGTGAGGTCTTCAAAACCTTTAATGTTTTTGGGATTACCCACAGGTACCAGCAGTCCCTGTTCCCGCAAGGCCAGATTCA